>CAXRCC010000194.1:0-7057 GCA_964228975.1 Paraneptunicella sp.
CCCGTCACAGGAAGCGCTTTTACAATACACCACGCTGTATAAATACCTTGTTGCCGCTATTGCTGAACGCAAAAAAGGATTAACACCTGAGCTTTTATCTTGTTGGGCGGGTTTTGCTTCGTCGGGCCTTTTTACACTTCCCGCGCTGAAAACCAAAGTAGGACTGCCTCATTCAGCTGAACGCGGAGCTTCCTTGTCTACACTCTTACCCATCGATTCCCAAGAATTACTTCCTCAGCATGCCGCTAAGCTTGCTCAAAGGTGGAATCAACCCGATAAGCTCTTACTTGCTTTGCGTCATCTTGAAAGTGCAAAGCCTTTTTCAGAAAACAAACCGTATCACATCATTGGCTACATTTTAGGCCTTGGAAACATACTGACCAAAATGACCTACTGGACAAATTACGAGGTCGATGAAGAAGAGCAAAGCTACATAAATCAAGCTTCAAAGGTACTTGGCATAAACGATTTTAATGAGTATGAGATTATTGAAAGTGCTATCGCCAAGGCACACTCTCTCAGCCCGCTTAACTAATAAATAACGAATAAAATACAAGAGGTTAAATCAAAAAAGAGGGGAGCAGAAATACCTCAGCATAACAATAATTCAGTTAACGAGAATGGGCTAAACAGGAAATAGTAACAACATCATTGAGATAAACATATTTCGAATAATGGTTTACTCTCAACAAAGCTGTCAAGGGTATCATTTTTCACATAGTAAAGCACATTGTCTATTGAAATGATCGTTAATTCGATTCTAAATAACTTAAGCATAAATTTTGAGCTATCCTTGAGTGGAAAAATTGGGACAGAAGTGGTATAAAGCGCCCCGCAAAAACATCCGTTATCGGCTAGACTGATTAATAGCCGCCATTCTATTCTAAGGAAATTTTGATGACACAACGTATTACCGTAATTAAAGGCGATGGCATCGGGCCAGATATCGTTGATTCTGCCCTGCAAGTGCTCGAAAAAGTTGGATGCGATTTTGAGTATGATTTCGCTGATGCGGGTTTGGTCGCTTTGGAAAACCATGGTGAACTATTGCCTCAAGCTACGCTCGATCTTATCGCCAAGAACAAGGTTACGCTTAAAGGCCCATTAACAACACCTGTTGGCGAAGGCTTTACCTCGATCAATGTTAGCTTACGTAAGCAATTCCAAATGTACGCCAATGTTCGCCCAGTTATTTCTTTCAAGGGCACAAAAGCGCGTTACGAAGATATCAACATCATCACTGTTCGTGAGAATACACAAGGTATGTACTCTGGCTTAGGTCAGGTTGTATCTGAAGACGGTACAGAAGCTGAAGCGATGAGTAAAATTACTCGTGAAGGTGCTGAGCGTATCGTGCGTTTTGCTTACGAGCTAGCAAAGCGTGAAGGCCGCAAAAAAGTAACAGCGGTGCACAAAGCGAACATTCTTAAGTCAACTTCTGGCTTGTTCTTGAAAGTGGCTCGTGAAATTGGTGAGCAATACCCAGATATCGAGTCTGCGGAAATGATTGTTGATAACACATGCATGCAGCTTGTTATGAACCCTCACCAGTTCGACGTTATCGTTACAACTAACCTATTTGGTGACATCGTTTCTGACCTTTGCGCAGGCCTAATTGGTGGATTAGGTATGGCCCCTGGCGCCAACATCGGTGAAGACTGCGCGATCTTTGAAGCTGTTCACGGCTCAGCTCCTGATATCGCTGGCAAGAACCTAGCTAACCCATCTTCTGTTATTTTAGCGTCTGTTCAAATGCTTGAATACTTAAACATGGGTGACAAGGCTCAAAAGATTGTTACAGCGCTTCGTGATGTTATCGAGTCAGGCGACCGTACAACGCGCGACCTTGGTGGTACGCACGGTACAACAGACTTCACTCAAGCCGTTCTAGACCGTTTATAAGCTAAACATGAACAGAACTCATTGAGTCATCAACGACAAAGGCTTGCTCATGCAGGCCTTTTTTATTTCTCTCGCCTGTCCACTTCCCAATAAAATTCATATAGCAGCTAGATGAGCGCTATCGATAACTCCCCTCTCTATAAGCCTCTGATAAGCATTGAATAAACACACTTATCGCAATGTATCGTTTCATATCATTAAGCATCTAAGCCCATAATTGAACTCAACCATTCAAGTTGATTATGATACTTCCCGAAGCATAAAACGCTTCAGAAATGGAACTTAAAATTTAATATGGAGAAGGATAATGAAAAAGCTAATCTCAGCTATTTTTACCTTAATTATTATACAGTTTGGTATCGTTCAACCCGCGCTCGCGGCCGATTCCCCACCAGCACAATCAACAGTGGAACAGGCCCAGTCCAGTCCTATTAACATTAATACGGCTTCTGAAACTCAATTACGTTCGTTACCGGGTATTGGCGCCAGTAAGGCTAAAGCTATCGTGGAATACAGAGAAACGTTCGGAGAATTTGCCAGCGTGGACTCAATCACGAAAGTGAAAGGTATTGGCAACAAGCTACTTGCAAAATTTAGAGACAAGATCGAAGTCTAATTAACACCGCCTTTGATGTTTATCTTGTGACTCCTTGAGATCAGGTGCTAGCGGCTTCCCTCTCCTGTTAGCACCTTTACCTATGACTTTATAGCATCAATCCAATCGTCAAAACGTGCGGACCAATGTTTGTATGGTAACTAAAGGATTTCCCTTAAAAATGCAGCGAATTCTTCCTTCACTTCAGGGTGTCTTAACGCAAATTCAACATTTGCTTTCATATAGCCTAGCTTGCTACCGCAATCATGGCTCTTTCCTTTCATCGCATAAGCCTCGACGCCTTGCGTCTTCATTAACGAAGCAATCGCATCCGTCAATTGAATTTCATCACCTGCGCCAGGAGGCGTTTTTTCTAGCCAATCCCAAATCGCAGATGACAAAACATAACGTCCCACAATCGCAAGATTTGATGGCGCATCATTCACAGGTGGCTTTTCAACCATTTGAGAGATGGCAGCAAATCCGCCAGTGGCAATATCCACCCCTGATAAATCGACAATACCAAACTTACTGACATCCTCTTGCGCAACTTGCTCAACCATAATCTGGTTTCTGCCAGTTTCATCAAAGCGCTCAAGCATGCAAGCTAGGTTATCTCTTTTCAAATCACAGGTACCACCATCAACAATCACGTCGGGTAATACCACCGCAAATGGGCTATCGCCGACCAACGGATGAGCACACTTCACAGCATGCCCTAAGCCTTTTGCCACACCCTGACGCACATGCATAATAGTGACATCTTCCGGGCAAATAGCCTTCACATCATCAAGCAATTGACGCTTGACACGTTTCTCAAGTGTTGCTTCTAACTCAAAGCTCGTATCGAAGTGGTTTTCGATACTGTTTTTACTGGCATGTGTCACTAGCACGATATCTTTTATGCCAGCTTCAACACACTCATTCACCACATACTGAATCAGTGGTTTGTCTACAATCGGTAGCATTTCTTTCGGAATTGCTTTTGTTGCAGGCAACATTCTTGTGCCAAGGCCCGCAACGGGTATTACTGCCTTTGTAACTTTAGACATCTAATTTTTCCCCATGACCGAGCGCCCTCTACCGATGGCATAATACTCCAGCCCCATAGACTCAACATAACTGGGATCGTAAAGATTACGTCCATCAAAAATGGCAGGATACGCTAGTCTGTTCTTTATTTCGGTGAAATCAGGCGCTTTGAAAGCCTTCCATTCAGTACAAACGACAAGGCCTTCTGCACCATCCAAACAACTGAAAACATCTTCTTCAACTATCAATCTTTCATGATGGTCGAAATACTCTGCCACTGCATGACTCGCAACGGGATCATATATCGCTACGGTCGCCCCAGACTCCAATAAAGAATGAATTAAAACCAGGCTGGGCGCTTCACGGATATCATCTGTATTGGGTTTAAAAGATACGCCCCAAACAGCAAATCGCTTTTCTGCAACGTCGTGATGACATTGCAGAATCATTTGCTCCAGCTTCATCTTCTGAGCTTTATTAACAGCCTCAACCGACTTTAGAATGCTCGTTTCGTACTGATACTCTGAAGAGGTTTTAATTAAGGCACTAACGTCTTTAGGAAAACACGAGCCACCGTAACCGCATCCTGGATAAATGAAATGGTAACCAATGCGGGGATCAGACCCCATTCCTCGGCGCACCATCTCGATATCAGCTCCAACTTTTTCCGCAACGTTCGCCATTTCATTCATAAAACTGATTTTTGTGGCCAACATACAATTCGCCGCATATTTGGTTAATTCAGCGCTGCGACGATCCATAACAATGGTGCGATGATGATTGCGATTGAACGGAGCATACAAGATGTTCATTAAGGCTAGCGCACGATCACTGTTCGTGCCAAGAATAATGCGATCGGGTTTTGAGCAGTCTGAAACCGCCGCCCCTTCCTTCAGAAATTCAGGGTTCGAAACCACATCAAATGGAATGTTTTCCCCTCTTGTTTTTAGAACGCGATGAATCTCTTCTTCCACTGAATCACCCGTCCCTACTGGTACCGTCGATTTCGTTACCACAACGGTATATTCACGTAAGTGCGTTGCAATCGTTTCTGCAACCTTCAACACATATTGCAAATCTGCAGAGCCATCTTCATCCATGGGGGTCCCCACTGCAATGAAGATCACTTCAGCTCCCGCCACAGCGTCTTTTGCTTCGGTAGTGAAAATTAACTTTCCAGATCGATAATTGGACTTAACCAACCCTTCTAAGCCCGGCTCATGAATAGGAATGACGCCCTGTTTTAACAGGTCGATTTTGGATTCATCAACATCCACACAGGTTACGTTGTTTCCTAAATCGGCAAGCACTGCAGCTTGCACCAAGCCAACATAACCAATACCAAATACCGTAATTTTCACTCAACTAATCCTAAACTTTTATTGTTTACAACACGCCGAGGATTTCCCTCTTCTGCGTCGTAACGAGATATTATTGACCGTACAAGTTTACCGTCATTTCATTAACTTTATATGATGAAAATGCTGTCTCTGCGAGCGCTCTTGATGCCTCTCCCATTTCCTGTCTTAATGCTTCATTTTCGATCAAGGTTTGCATAGCATCTGCTAATGCATCAACACTGTATAACGGCACTAAGAAGCCATTTTTACCTTCTTGCACAACTTCTCTGCATCCGGGCACATCAGTGGTAATAATAGGACGCCCTACCGCGGCTGACTCTAACAACGACTTAGGCAGCCCCTCTCGATAAGACGGCAAAACCGACACATGAGAATGTACCCAAACGGAAAAAACATCATTGGATGGCCCTTGCCACTTTACGCCCGCTTCATTTGCCTGCGCTGATAACGCCTGATGCGTATAAGAATTTGGGTTTTTCTCATCAACATCTCCCACAAGCACAAATTCCGCTTTTACGCCCTTTTTCATGAGCTGTTTCGCCGCTAAAAGAAACTCTCCTACGCCTTTGTCTTTTAACATTCTTGCAACCAATGTTAGCCGAACGGTTTCCGACTCTGGAAAGGGTTGATGCGTAAAGGTATCAACATTGATCCCTGCACCGCGTATCAAACATAAATTATCGTCATGAACACCGATTTTTTGATTGAAAAATGCGTAATCATCTCGGTTTTGTAAAATAAGCGTCGTGTTGTCAAAGTTAAATAAGCGTTTATAGAAAAACGACAGCACGTATTTCAGCAGCCTTGCCTTCAATGACGAAGACATAAACACAAATCCCAGCCCGCCAAGTGCATTAACGATTTTAGGAACACCGCAAAGGCGCGCAGCCAAACTACCTAGCAAGACTGGTTTTTGCGCAACGTGATGAACCACGTCAGGCTTTTCCTGCCTAAACACACGAATGACTTGTTTTAATAAGCGCAAGTTGGAAAGAATGCCAGTTTCTGAGCGTTGAATATCAATAGGAATGACGCGAATACCAGCAGCTTCAACCACCGCTTTGTGCTGGTTAACGTTGCACAGCAAGACAACATCAAAACCCTTTGATTTTGCCTCTTTAGCAAGCTCAAGGCGATGTGAACAAAAGTACCAATCTTCAGAAACGAAGTAGATGAGTTTTTTCACTATTTTGTACTACCTTCTAGTCCCTTCACCCCTTGCAAATACAAGGCATCATATAAGCGACCAACAAACTCAATAGAAAATCGTGCTAACACACGCTGTCGATACGACTCCCCAAGCTGTGAACGCTGTTCATCTGGCAAAGAAACAAGCTTTGCTAGCAATTGCGTTAACTGTTGAGGCTGATACGGAGGAATAACCCACTCATCATTGTTCAGTAAATACTTACTATCACCAACATCCGTGGTTATTGATGGCAACGCACATAACATAGCCTCACCAAGCACATTTGGAAAACCTTCTCCCCAGTTTGAACTCAACACGAAAAAGTCAAAATAAGGCATTAACTGGCTCACATCTTTTCGCTCACCCAAGCAATGTATTCTGATGCTTGCCTCATGGTTTGGCACCGAAAAAGACTCTGTGCCTTTGCCAATTAACACCAAATGAATATTAAGGTGCTGAGCAGCAACATCTAAAAAAGCGTCAATGAGGCCTTGGTGGTTTTTCATGGGATGTGCACGTCCCACGTGTCCAATTACCAGCCCATCATCAATCCCTAATAATTCAAATAATGGGTTTGCTTGACCTACAGGCAAACTTGCTTTGCTGGGCCATTGTTCGCACTCGAAGCCATTCGGCAAAAAGCAAGCCGTGTGTTCAATATTCCATATTTTTTCATGCTCTTTACGGCTGTTTTGAGAGTTAAAAATAACCGCATTAGCACGCTTGGTCAGTGTCGCGAGAAGCCGGATTATCAACTTAAGTGAACGCTTTTCCTGCTCAATATCTTGCAAGCTGTGCCGTACATTCCAAAACAATTTGAGTTGTTTGGGTGCAAAAGGAAGAATCAAGCTAGCAAACAGCATAGCGTGGTACATCCACGCATTAATAACATCGATTTTTTGTTTTTTAATTAGGGAGATAACCTGGAAGATACGAATAGGAGATCGGAAGAGCACACGTCTGAACTCCAGTCACGAG
>CAXRCC010000195.1:0-14741 GCA_964228975.1 Paraneptunicella sp.
TCTTGGTAGGTATGGGTGCAATCATCATGGACGGTGTGGAAGTCGGTGACGACATTATTATTGGCGCGGGCGCGTTAGTACCACCGAATAAGAAATTAGAAGCAGGCTACTTATATGTAGGAAACCCGTGCCAACAAAAACGTAAGTTAACAGAGGAAGAAATCAGTTTCTTAGCTCAATCATCCCTTAACTACGTTGCATTAAAAAATGACTATTTAGAATAAGTATAGGTTGAGCGGGAGTTTATCACTCTCCGCTCAACTGATTTCTCATCTGTTCAATAACGGGAAAAATATCAGGTCGGACACCTCTCCATATAAAGAAACTTTCCGCCGCCTGCCCAACTAACATACCTAAGCCGTCACTCGTTTGCATATCCTCGTGCAAGGTTTCAGCATAGATGTTAAAAGCTGTTTTCCCCTTACTGTAAAACATATCGTATGAAAACGTTGCCTTTTCTAACACCGCTTTAGGTACAGCTGGTACTTGCCCCGTAACACTAGACGATGTGCTATTGATGACAATATCATATTCATCTATCGGCGTAGCATCGTAATCAGACACAGTTAGGTTCTTTATTTCTGGAAAGCTCTCTTGCAAAGCAAGAACTCGGCTTAACGTTCTATTACTGACGTGTAAGGATTCAATACCAGCCTCAAATAAAGGGAGTAAACATCCTCTAGCTGCTCCACCAGCCCCCAGCATTAAAACTCTTTTCTTTTTAATACTGCCTAGCTGTCTTTCCAAATCAAGAACCAGCCCTACCCCATCAGTATTATCACCAACCAACAATCCATCTTGTAAATACAGTGTATTTACAGCGCCTGCTTTTTCAGCGCGTTTAGTCAACTTATCAGCCAACGTGTAAGCTTTTTCTTTAAAAGGCAAAGTGACGTTTGCCCCTTTACCTCCCTGCTGAAAAAATGCCCTAGCTATCGTCTCGAAGTCTTCCTCTACTAAAAATCGCTTGTAAGATAAACTCTGCTGAGTTTGTACAGCGAACTGCGTATGAATATCGGGGGACTTACTGTGACTGATTGGGTTTCCAAAAACGACATATCGATCCACTTACAAATCGCCCTCAGCCATCTCTAACCAATCTCTCGGGCGTAAATACGAGTTATACAGTATCGCCTCTTCGGTGCTATCTTCTGGAGAATAACTGTACTCCCATCGAACCAAAGGCGGCATCGACATTAAAATGGACTCCGTTCTCCCACCACTTTGGATCCCAAATAATGTACCTCGGTCATAGAGAAGATTAAATTCAACATAGCGACCTCGACGATACAATTGGAAATGTCTCTGTGCTTCCGTATACGTTTCTTCCTTACGTTTTTCAACGATCGGAACGTAAGCGTCTAAATATCCCTCTCCCACAGCTTTCATGAAGTTGAAACACTTTTCAAACTCCCAATGATTTAAATCATCAAAGAACAAACCACCAACGCCACGCGTTTCATTTCTATGTTTTAAGAAGAAGTATTCATCACACCACATTTTGTATTTTGGATAAATATCATCACCAAAAGGATCACAAATGTCTTTTGCCACTTGATGCCAGTGCTTCGCATCATCTAAGTAGGGATAAAAAGGCGTTAAATCGAAACCACCTCCAAACCACCAAACAGGCTCTTCACCGGGCTTTTCCGCAATAAAAAAGCGAACATTAGCGTGAGATGTCGGTATTTTGGGATTTTTCGGATGAATGACTAAAGAAACGCCCATAGCTTGGAAGCTTCTTCCGGCTAGCTCTGGGCGTGATGCTGTAGCCGATGCGGGTAGTTCCCCGCCAAAAACATGAGAGAAATTAACACCGCCTTGCTCAAAGACAGCACCGTTTCTTAATACACGGGATAAACCACCACCACCTTGCTCTCGTTCCCAGTCATCAACTTCAAACTGGGCCTTGCCATCTACTTCTTCCAGTTTTTGGCAAATCTTTGCCTGTAAACCTAATAAAAAGGCCTTTACCTCTTCAATATTGATAGATGCCACTTAGTTTCCCCTAACAATTTGTCCTGTTAATGCATTTTTGATCAAGCTTGGTTTTTCCGCACCACCAAGTTCACCATGAATATAAATCACTTGATCCCCAAATACGTCTTCTAATTCTTTTTGATCTTTAATCGCTTCCTGACCAGTGATGTTTGCACTTGTTGAAACCAAAGCACTCTCTAATTCACCACACAAAGATTGTATAACGGGGTGAGCGGATACTCTGATAGCGATTAAATCCGAGCCCCCTGTAATCCAGTCAGGCACATTCTTCGACTTCGGAACTAACCAAGTAATAAAACCTGGCCATGAAGCCTTAATATCTTCTACATGTTCGAGAATCAAAACTTCATCAATGAAAGGTGAAGCACGTTCATAGGTATCTGCTACAACTATCAGCCCTTTTTCCATTGGTCGCTGTTTTAACTTCAATAAATTATCGACAGCTTGTTCATTTAATGGGTCACACCCCAAACCAAACACCGCTTCTGTAGGATAAGCAAATATTTTACCCTTTTGAAATAAACTTTTTAACTCTTGAGGATGAGAAGGATTCATAAATCTCACTACTTTTTTCAAAATTACCTATTTGAACCAATGATATAAAGCACACCTATAGTTGCTCGTATTATTCAAGCACTTCTTTATATTGACATTGTTTTTGAGGGCACTCTAAAACATATCCGGCTGCAGATTTCTTTTTCAGCATTATCGGCCACGAACACTCGGGGCAAGTGTGTTTTACTGGAGGAGAGTTGAGAATATACTTACATTTAGGATACCCATTACAGGCAAAAAAGTGCTTTCCGTACTTATTCGTTCTTGCAACTAGGTGCCCCTTCTTGCACGAAGGGCATTCAATCTGGGTATCATCCGATTTGTTAATCGGTTCATGGTGATGGCACTCTGGAAAATTAGCGCACCCAATGAATAGACCATACCGGCCTTTTTTGATCACTAATTGACTCTGACATTCTGGACAATGAGAACCTTCGATTTCCTTAATGACTTCGGGAACAGGTAAATTGCTTAGAGGCTTTTTGAAATCACATTTAGGGTAATTCAAACAGCCAATAAATGCGCCATTCTTTCCTCTTTTAATTCCCAATTCACCATCGCATTCAGGACAATGACCAAAGGCCTCTTTTAAAGCTGATTGTGACCCTTTAAATAAAGAATGATCAATTTTAGACAACGATAATACCTAATCAATAACAGTGTCCAAAGAGACCAAGCGTCATTGACCGACCTCAACTAACATCTGTTAGTGTAATGGCCCCTCTGGCATTTCAAATAATAAATCTTCCATTTGCGCATACGCATTTTCTTTGCCTGGAACATTGAATAGCACCATAAGCACTACCCATTTTAGATCTTCCAAACAAAACTCACTGGAATCAATTTCCATTACGCGATCTATCACCATTTCCCTTGTTGTTGAGTCAAGCACATTAACTTGCTCCAAAAACATAAGAAAACCTCGGCATTCTACATCAAGCCTTGCTTCTTCTTCAGCTGTGTAAATACGTGTAACCCTAGCCGCAGGGCCTTTAGTAAGATAGGGGTTGATATCTGTTTCTTGCAACTCAGCTAACTTTTCCAACCACTCCAACGCTTTAAAAATCTCGTCATGATGGAAACCAGCACGAATTAACTCATCAGTGAGCTCATCTTGATCAACGCGAAATTCCGTTTCGTTATGGATAAAGTTCTCAAAGAGATACATGAGGATGTCAAACATATTTTTAGTCCCCTAATTTGATGTAACCTCCAGGTACAGAGGCTACCAAACCACGCAGCTCATATTCTAATAATCGAGTTAGCACCACCGAAATTGGGAGCCCGCTACGTTTTGCTACCAAATCAATTGACGTGGCCTCATAGTCAACACTATCTAACAATGGGTCTGATGCCAAGCTTTGTTCTTTACTTTTTTGTATATTTTTATTGGACTTTTTGGGAACTTGTTCTATGAAAACAGGAAATTCTTCAAGAATATCCGATACATTCTCTACCAATTTGGCCCCTTGCTTAATTAGATGATGTCCGCCCTGCGCCAATGGATTATTCACACTACCGGGCAAAGCAAATACTTCTCTATCTTGCTGCAAAGCATAATACGCCGTAATTAACGAGCCGCTTTTAATTGCAGCCTCTACCACAAGAGTACCGAGCGACAAGCCACTTACGATTCTATTTCTTCGCGGAAAATGGTGAGCAAGAGGCTTAGTACCAGGAATAAACTCCGACACAATACACCCTCCTCTTGTCATAATATCCTCTATTAGTTTTATATTTCGCTTGGGATAGCACACATCAATACCAGAGCCTAAAACAGCCACGGTATTGGCATCATGAGCCAGCGCACCTTTATGCGCAAAGCTATCAATACCAAGAGCAAGACCACTTGTAACACCACACCCTAACTCGGTTAGATTCTTCGCAAAGTCAAACGCAAGCTTTTTACCCGCTTCTGTGGGGTTCCGGCTCCCAACAACGGCTAACTGCGGTATATGCAACCGCTCTTGATTTCCAATACCAAATAATAAAATGGGAGGAGAACTAATCTCTCGTAATGATTGGGGGTATTTAGGGTGGTGATAAGGGTACGCAAAATGTGTTTTTCCTGACTTTAGCCAGCGTTGAACACGTTCAATATCTTTCTCGGGGAAGTGTTTTAAAGCGTGTATCTGCTCCTCGTCTAGCCCTAAGCTATTTAGCAAAGAGTGACTCAACCTAAAAATCGCTTCAAACTCAAATTCACAAAACTCCGCAAGCACACGTAATTTTGCTTTACCAAATCGAGGAACCATAGATAAAGCCACCCAATACGGTAGCCACTTGTCTTCCTCCGAAGGATGATAGGGAAAAAGCCTATCGGTAATATCTAACCTACTGTTCATATGTCACCTCCTTATGACTTTGTTTTAATAATAACGCTTAGGGTTTTGCGACAATTGCTCCTTGACGAATGATTCTGGTGGCAGATGCAATTAACCCAAAACTGGCATTATCAAAGGTCTTGAAAATAATCAGCTCTCCAACTTTAATTGCGGGCTGCTCTATCGACTCTTCCCAAGCATCAGCACTGACAATATTTTCATCTTCTTTGTAAGATGGCGGAGTGGAAGCAACGATATCCGGGCCTTGCATATAAATCCCCATTACCGTTCCCTTCTCAACTTCATCTTGCCCAAGATCGAGCACCACAACATCGTACTTTCCGAGCAGAGAATGTTGCTGCATGCTTGATACGATTTTGCCAACTTGATGGGTCGCAGCTGTAAAAGAAACTATTTGTTCTGAATTCATTTCACGCGACAGCAATAATCGATCACCGCTTTTCGCCTCAAAGTTTGCACTCTTAACATTAACAAGTACCCTTGAAGCCAGCCCTGCGTCCAACACTTCAGCGTTAGAAACATGCCTAGCCTTCACGCCCAACACTTTACCATCATCATTTAACAAAGATTCCTGCTTACGAATAACGAGATAATCTTCTTCTGCAAGTTTTCCATCCGTTCCTAAAACCACATCGCCTGTCGCAAAACGGACACTACCATCGTGGTTACCAAGTAATTGAGGCAATGCATCATATTCTTGTTGCGACATAACAAGATCTTGCTCGATATGTGTTTGTATTAAAGACCAGGACAGCATGGGAATCGCTCGAGAATACTTATTTTGCTTTTTCACACCGGGCTTTAAACGAATTGTAGGTTTCGTTGTATCTGCCGCAACCAACACCAAAGAAGGCTCGCCATTTTCGTCGAAACGAAGTTGAATTAAATCACCGGGGTAAATTAAATGAGGGTTTTGAATATGCACATTATTACGCCACAGATCTGGCCATAGCCACGGTTTGTCTAAATAGAGCGCAGCGATGTCCCACAAGGTATCACCTTGCTTAACGCGATAGCTTTCAGGCGCTGATGTTTTTATTTCTGTTGCCAATCCAAGTGTTGAAAAACTTAAACAACTTAAAAGCCACAGCCGCATAATCAATTTGGTCAAGAATGTGGTCCCCGTAAAACACTGCTAATTTCTTGCTTATCAGTTAGAATAGCGCCAATTAACGAGGATTGAATACTTTTGTATTGTCTAAAGTATACTTAGCAATACTTCAACGATGTGTAAAACCACATCAAAAACGGGCATTTAACAAGACTCTACCCTCACGAATAGTCTCGTGTTCCCGGACATTTTCAAGATTAAAAACTAAAGGGTTAAATTAAAAATGGCGTTATTAAATGTACTAACTTTCCCAGATGAACGACTACGTACAGTAGCGAAACCTGTTGAAGCAGTAGACGCTAGAGTACAAAAAATCGTTGATGATATGTTTGAGACGATGCGTGAAGAAAACGGTATTGGTTTAGCCGCAACACAAGTCGATATTCACGAAAGAATCGTTGTTATGGATGTTTCGGAAGATCAAGATACACCGTATGTCATGATCAACCCAGAAATCACGTATAAAGAAGGTAAAGTGGTTAGTGAAGAAGGTTGCCTTTCGGTGCCAGGTAACTACGCAAAAGTTGAACGCGCGGAAAAAATTAAAGTTCAAGCAACGAATAAAGAAGGCGAAGTGTATGAGTTCGAAGCCGAAGGACTGCTTGCAAAATGCGTTCAACACGAACTCGATCACTTAGAAGGAAAGTTGTTTGTTGATTACCTTTCCCCTTTAAAACGCCAACGCATCAAGAAAAAACTCGACAAAGAAGCAAGGCTGCGTCGCTAACCCTATCCACAGACTATTTAAAGAGGAAGCTAGGTGCACTCACCACTTAATATCGTTTTCGCAGGAACTCCCGAGTTTGCCGCAATGCATCTACAAGCATTGTTAGATTCTCAGCATAATGTTGTAGCCGTATACAGTCAGCCAGATCGCCCTGCCGGAAGAGGAAAAAAGCTTAAGGCCAGCGAGGTAAAACAACTCGCTCTTGAATATAACCTTCCAGTATTTCAGCCCGAGTCATTAAAGAATGAAGACGCACAAAAAGAACTTGCCGCGCTTAATGCAGATATTATGGTGGTGGTTGCTTATGGGCTATTACTGCCCACAGCTGCCCTAGAAGCACCAAAGCTCGGTTGTTTGAATGTTCATGGCTCTTTATTACCCAAATGGAGAGGGGCAGCGCCAATCCAACGCTCTATTTGGGCTGGTGATGATGAAACAGGTGTCACCATCATGCAAATGGATGAAGGCCTTGATACCGGTGATATGCTTTTAAAGAAAGCCATTCCTATTGAAGCAAACGACACAAGCGCTTCTCTTTATCAAAAACTGGCAGATATCGGCCCTAAAGCACTTGTTGAAACACTGGATAATCTCAGTGCGCTTCCTCCTGAAAAGCAAAACAATGATTTGGCAACGTATGCTAAAAAACTATCGAAAGAAGAAGCGCGCATTGATTGGACATTGTCCGCAGCTCAATTAGAACGAAACGCAAGAGCGTTTAATCCGTGGCCAATGAGCTATTTTGTGCTTGAAGAGCAAAATATCAAAGTACACCAATGCCACGTTGTCGACACACAAACCGATAATGCTCCGGGCACTGTTTTATCCATCGATAAACAAGGCCTTCTCGTTCAAACAGGTTCTCAGTCTCTGTTGCTGACGAAAATCCAGCTTCCCGGAAAAAAGGCACTTGATGTCAGCGATATACTCAACGCAAGAAAAGACTGGCTAACCACTAATACGCAGCTATAACCCGTGTATCAAAATCAGAAAAATGGCTCCTTAAGAGCAACAACCGCACAAGCAATTTTCGCCGTTCTAGAGAATGGAGAATCACTTCGAGAATGCTTGCCTAAACTTCAAGATAAAGTCGCGGAAAAAGATCGTGCTTGGATGCAGGAAATGGTTTTTGGCGTACTGAGAAATGTGCCGCAATTGCAGTATTGGTTGCGCCTATTGCTCAGCAAACCATTAAAAGGTAGAAACAAAGTCATCGAACATCTGTTAATGCTAGGCTTCTACCAGATTGCTTATTCACGTGTTCCATCACACGCCGCGGTGTCCGAATCCGTTGAAGCCACTCACATTCTTAATTGCCAATCATTGAAAGGCTTAGTGAATGGTGTACTAAGAACCTTTATTAGAGAAGAAACGCAAAAAGACCTTCCCGATACTCCCCATGTAAAAGCCGGTTTACCTAAGTGGTTATATAAAAAACTGAGCGCGACTTATGGGGATAGCTTCGACGATTTATTAGCAGGAATGAAAACCAAACCCCCTTTGTGGCTGCGCGTCAATTCCCAGAAAGTGTCTCGTGATGACTATGTCGCCAAACTTAAAGAATCAGGCATTGTTTCAGAAGACGATCTCTCAACTTCTGCGTCTCACCCTAATGCGATTATTCTCTCTCGCTCCACTAATATTATTACCTTACCCGGATATCAAGAAGGGTGGTTTTCAGTGCAAGATGGCGCGGCACAACTTGCTGCTCAATATCTTAATGCTAAAGCAGGTGAGAACGTTCTAGATGCATGTTGCGCGCCTGGAGGCAAAACCAGCCATATACTCGAATTAACTCCCGCATTGGCAAGCTGTACAGCAGTTGATAACGACGAGTACAGATTAAAGCGCGTAAAAGAGAACCTACAACGTTTGCAACTGGAAGCAGATATCAAATGCGCCGATGTAGCAGATACCGCCAACTGGTGGGACGGTCAGCACTTTGACCGTATTTTGCTAGATGCCCCTTGTTCAGCAACAGGCGTAATCAGGCGACATCCCGACATTTTGTGGCTAAGGAAGCGGACCGATATTGAAGCGCTTGTTGAGTTACAAGCTCACATCATCGAAAACTTATGGCAAACCCTTAAGCCGGGTGGAACTTTGCTTTATGCAACATGCTCTATCTTACCGGATGAAAACAGCCTACAAATTTCAGCCTTCCTTGATAAACACGAAGATGCAACGTTGTTACCACTCGATGGAACAACTAAAAACGACAGTGTTGGTAGGCAGATCTTGCCAAATGAAAATGGCATGGATGGGTTCTATTACGCAAAACTGCTAAAGTCCTAAAAGCGCAGGAAAATTACGGCACGAGTTCTGGTTAGATAAATGAAAATTATAATCTTAGGTGCAGGTCAAGTTGGTGCAACACTCGCAGAGAATCTTGTTGGTGAAAAAAACGAGATCACTGTTATTGATAGCGACACTACAAAGCTAAGGGCGTTACAAGATCGATTTGATCTGCAAGTTGTCACAGGCATTGGTTCACACCCTGATGTGTTAAAAAAAGCAGGTGCCGAAGACGCAGACATGCTTGTTGCGGTCACCAACAGTGATGAAAGCAATATGCTGGCGTGCCAAGTCGCGTACAGCCTATTTAAAACACCCACAAAAATTGCCCGTATTCGTTCTGAACAATACATCATTTATCAAAAGCAATTATTCAAACACCAAGATGTGCCAGTAGATCATCTAATTGCACCTGAACAGCTCGTTACCAACGCAATTAAGCGCCTCATCGATTACCCTGGCGCCCTGCAAGTGGTTGAATTTGCAGAAGGTCGTGCCAGTTTAGTTGCCGTTAAAGCTTACTATGGCGGGCTGCTCGTTGGCCATGCACTTTCTGCTTTAAAAGAGCATATCCCGAACGTGGACACACGCGTAGCGGCAATTTACCGACGCGGTAAACCTATTCGTCCACTTGGTACAACGGTCATAGAGGCAGACGATGAAGTCTTCTTTATTGCTGCAACCAAGCACATTCGCGCCGTGATGAGCGAACTACAAAAACTAGAGAGCAACTACAAGCGTATCATGATCGCTGGCGGCGGACTTATTGGTGCTGGCCTTGCTAAACAGCTTGAACACGATCACAACGTTAAGCTCATTGAATACAGTGAAGAGCGGGCTCGATACTTATCAACGCAACTCGATCGCACTATCGTTTTTAAAGGCGATGCATCCGATCAAGAGCTGCTTTCTGAGGAGCATGTAGAGCAGATTGATGCTTTCTTAGCGGTGACAAATGACGATGAAGCCAACATCATGTCGGCCATGCTCGCGAAAAGAATGGGTGCCAAAAAAGCAATGGTACTGATTCAACGAAGCGCTTATGTGGACCTTGTACAAGGCGGAGAAATCGATATTGCCTTCTCCCCACAGCAAGCAACGATTTCTGCGCTCCTAACACACATTCGACGTGGTGATATTGTTAATGTTTATTCATTACGAAGAGGGGCAGCTGAAGCCATTGAGGCAATCGCACACGGTGATAAAACCACATCAAAAGTGGTAGGGCGAGCTATCTCTGAGATAAAACTGCCTCCGGGTACAACTATCGGTGCCATTGTTCGCCAAGAAGAAGTACTCATTGCTCATAGCAGTACTGTCATTGAAGCCGATGACCACGTGATCATGTTCTTAGTCGATAAAAAATACATCAACGATGTTGAGAAGCTCTTCCAGCCAAGCGCACTATTCTTTGGTTAATCTGCACTCATTAAACGCTATTTGAATACATCGTGCCGAATATAACTTTCGGCACAATGCAAAAACAAAACATTAACTTCTCCAAAATGTGGGAGAAAATAGCACTAATAACGAAAACACTTCTAACCGACCAAACAGCATTGCCAGTATCAGCAACCACTTGCTTGAGTCACCAACATAAGCATAAGTCCCTGAAACCTCGCCCAAACCTGGACCAAGGTTATTAAGCATTGCTGCCGTTGCGGTAAAGGCAGTAAGGTCATCCATGCCAGTGGCAATTAACCCAATCATGATCACAACAAATATCACGGCATAAGCAGAGAAGAATCCCCAAACGGCTTCAACAACACGATCGGGTAAAGCACGGTCGCCAAGCTTCACCGCATAGATTGCTTTAGGATGAATAAGCCGGTCCACTTCACGTTTACCTTGTAAATACAAAAGGAAAACACGAATAACCTTAAGCCCCCCACCCGTTGAGCCAGCGCAGCCCCCAATGAAGCTAGAAAAAATCAGAAGGATTGGCAGAAAAACAGGCCATGCAGAAAAGTCTGTTGTTGCAAAACCAGCGGTAGTACTTATTGAAACAGCTTGGAATAAGGCTTGATCTAATGCCGTTTCAGCAGAATCATAATAATTAAATGAAACGAGCACTAAGAAACACAACAAGATAATGGCGGCCTGCATGAAAAAGAACGCTCGCAACTCAGGATCAGCAAAATACGCTTTGATATTTCTTCCGGTAATCGCCGCATAGTGAAGTGCAAAATTCAAAGCCGCAATCCACAAAAAGACAACACATACGAGGTTAATTGCCGCCGAATCAAAATGCCCCATACTGGCGTCATAGGTAGAAAACCCACCTATTGCGATGGTAGAAAACGAGTGACAAATTGCATCGAACCAGCTCATTCCAGCCACACGATACATCACTGAGCAGGCAATAGTCAGAGAAAGGTAGATGTACCACAAATGTTTTGCTGTATCGGCGATACGAGGCGTCATTTTTGAGTCTTTTACAGGCCCCGGGGTTTCTGCTCGGTACAGCTGCATTCCCCCTACCCCTAAGATAGGCAGAATAGCCACAGCCAATACAATGATTCCCATTCCGCCAAGCCATTGTAACTGTTGTCGGTAGAATTGAACCGCCTTGGGCAGGAACTCAATCCCTTCAATAACGGTTGCGCCCGTGGTCGTTAACCCTGAAAACGACTCGAAAAAGGCATCTGTTATTGTCATTTCCGGTTGTTCCATCAACACCAGCGGCAATGCACCGAAACTTGCGAGTACAACCCAAAAAAGCGCAACGATAAGAAAGCCTTCTTTCGCTCTCAAATCTTGTCTTGCATTTCGATGAGGGTACCAAATTGCCATTCCTGTCACTAAACAGAGTAGAAAAGCAAGAACAAAGGGTAAACCACCACCGTCTTGGAAAATCAAAGACACTATCGCCGGCGGCATCATTGTGACACTAAACAGTGCGACAAGAAGCCCCAAAATCCTTATGATGGAACGATATTGCATCAATTATACCTTAGCTAAATTCAATCAAAATACTGTGTAAGACCGCGTCCGGTGAGACTATAAAGGAGTGTAGCCAGAATCAAACTGGAGCGCACCGCGAGATCTCCATTATGCTATTTTAAGTACTGAAAATAAAACAGGTTTGTTTATCTTTGTTGCAGGAAAACAAGAGTTATTTAATTAGCACCTTTGTTATCATATTCAATGCTTAAATTTCGAGCAAAAAATAATATATTTAATTTGCGATTCGGACTGGACAAGCGAGCAAAATATAGACTACTTTTAAGAAGCTTTCTATAAAAAATAACTTACCCTCATTGAGTTTAAGTCACTATATAGTTAGCGAACACTTACTTATTTTCATCGTCTTTGTGTATATTCCAACTTCGGATACTAATGTAATAGAACAAGAATAAAAAAGAATAGAAAAACCCTTTTACCACAAGCTAACTATGGTATTCTACGCGGCCTTTTATTGATCGGATATTGAGCAGTCCTTATCTTTATTCACAGATATAATTAGTCGTCTCGTCAATATCAATGAATTTTATTCACACCCTAACGCCTTGTTAAAAAAGGTTTTTTCGCGTTTAATTCACAAAGTAATTCACCTCTCTTCGTCTCTTTGACATAATTTTTTCAACAAAGTTATCCACAACTTTTTCTACCACGGCATATAAATTCAATTTTTTAATGCTTTCAACGCTAACTGACATACAATAAGCACAGAAATTGACGTAAATAGCGCCTTCTAGGTGTTTCCTTTTACCCGCACACGAATACACATTAGTAATGAATACAGATAACAATCCTCTTATATTAGTTGATGGCTCTTCTTACTTATTTAGAGCTTTCCACGGCCTTCCCCCGTTAACCAACTCCAAAGGCATGGCGACAGGTGCAATTTATGGCGTGATCAATATGCTTCGTAGCCTTATCAAGCAATATCACACGCACCAAATTGCAGTTGTATTCGATGCGAAAGGTAAAACATTCAGAGACGACATCTATCCCGAATACAAAGCCAATCGTCCTCCAATGCCGGACGATTTAAGAGAGCAAATCAAACCGCTTCACGACATCATCAAAGCAATGGGGCTGCCCTTAATCATTAAAGAAGGGGTAGAAGCGGATGACGTAATTGGTACTTTGTCGCATCAAGCAACAGCACAAAAGCGCCCGACAATTATCAGCACTGGCGATAAAGACATGGCTCAGCTGGTGAATGAATATGTGAGCCTTGTGAATACCATGACCAATACCACCATGGACCAAGAAGGCGTGGTAGAAAAGTTTGGTATTCCACCTGAGTTAATTATCGATTTTCTTGCGCTTAAAGGTGACAAAGTCGATAACATTCCAGGCGTTCCCGGTGTGGGTGATAAGAGTGCTTTGGGATTACTTCAAGGCATTGGCGGTATCGATGCGATTTACCAAAATCTAGACAAAATCGCCGGCCTTGGTTTTAGAGGTTCCAAAACACTTGCCGTGAAAATGAATGAATACGAAGCACAAGCAAGACTATCGTACGAGCTCGCCACAATTAAATTAGATGTGGAAATGGACGTAACGCCAGAATCCATCGAAAACGAAACACCAGATAAAGATGCGCTTTTTACACTATTTAAAGAGCTTGAGTTCAAACGCTGGGTTAATGATGTTGATGCCTTTCTAGCTTCTAGCTCACAATCGAGCGCACCTAACACTGCCGAAGCTAATAAAAGCGGGGATGAGGAAGAAAGAGTAGAAGAGTCAGTAGAAAGCAAAGTCGAAAAGCCTGCAATCCCTGTAGAGTATGAAACTATCTTTACTTTAGAGGCATTAAAGAGTTGGATAAAACGCTTAGAAGAAAGTGATGTGTTCGCCTTCGATACCGAAACAACCAGCTTAAATTACATGGAAGCAGAATTAGTTGGCTTTTCGTTTTCTGTTGAAGCGAATAAAGCAGCCTATGTTCCTTTCGGCCATAATTACCCCGATGCACCCGAGCAGCTTCCAGAACAAGAAGTGCTGGCGCTATTCAAACCGCTCTTAGAAAACGAAAACATTAAAAAAGTGGGTCAACACCTAAAATACGATAGGAACGTACTTGCAAACTACGGTATTAATCTAAAAGGCATAGCCTTCGACACCATGCTTGAGTCGTATGTTTTAAACAGCACGGCCGGACGCCACGATATGGACAGCCTTTCAGATCGGTATTTAGATCATCCCACGACAAAGTTTGAGGACATTGCAGGAAAAGGGGCGAAACAACTTACGTTTAACCAAATCGAAGTAGATAAAGCCGCTCACTATGCTGCAGAAGATGCAGATGTGACATTCAGGCTCCACACTCACCTTATTGCTGAATTAAATAAAACAGAGTCACTCAAAACGCTACTAACAGACTTAGAAATTCCGTTAGCAACTGTGCTTTCCAATATGGAACAAACAGGCGTACTGATCGATCCCGATCAGCTACGTCTTCAAAGCTCGCAGCTGGCCTCACAAATCATGGAACTAGAAGAAAAAGTTCATGCGTTAGCAGGCGAAAAGTTTAATCTAGGCTCAACGAAACAGCTCCAGCACATTTTGTATGAAAAAATGGGACTGCCTGTTCTAAAGAAAACCCCCAACGGCGCCCCATCAACGTCAGAAGAAGTATGGCAGGATCTAGCCGCTGATTATGAGTTGCCTCAGCTCCTTATGACCTATCGCGGCCTAACAAAACTGAAAAATACTTACACAGACAAATTACCCAAAATGATTAGTCCTAAAACTA
>CAXRCC010000196.1:0-10347 GCA_964228975.1 Paraneptunicella sp.
TACGAGATGCTCTCTCGTGACTGGAGTTCAGACGTGTGCTCTTCCGATCTGTGCTTTGGGCATCATAATGGGCGATCTAGGCGCCTCTCTTACTAAGCAACCTTTTCGGTAAAACGGTGTGAACACGCGATAAGGCGTGCCGTCGTTTTTTAATACCGATAAAGGCTCCCATAGTAAGGAACCATTGAAGCTCTGAACATGGATGTGTTGTTCTGCCAGCTTGCTTTTAATTTGCGTGTCTCGTTGGATTTGCCAAGGTTCGTAACAGCGGTTCCACACAACAGATGAGCAGCCGTACTCTTCAATCAGCTGATTTAAAATGGTGTAAGGGTCGCCTGAAAAGACAAGTAATGAGTGACCTAAACTTTTGTTGAGTGAGGTTAACGAGTGATGTAACCACCACTTTGATGCTCCACCTAAAGACCATTGCCCTGCATGAGTATCATCAAGAATATAGACAGGAAGAATGTCGCCATTTTCCGCTGCGGCTTTTAACGCGGGGTTATCGTGAATGCGTAAATCTTGTCTAAACCAAACGATGCTTTTAACAGCCATGCCTTATGCCTTGTGAAGAGTGTAATAAGTAGTACTGCGTTTTTGATAAATTGGATCCCTGTTGGTGCTGTTTAGTGGCACTAATCAAGTGTCAGCTAGGCTTCGGTTAGGAAGCAACTAGGCTCCAATCATGCGCTAGTCAGGCACCGATGGTGAGCGCGGTTGCTTCAATTGCGCCTCTGTTAGTGCTAATAACGTTTTCACCTGCAAGCCCGGCTTGTTTAGCCTCACCGGTGTGGCTTAACCAATACTGTACTTGTTGAGTAAGCTGTTGCGTATCGCCCACAATTTTAAGTGCGCCTTGGGCTTCTAATGCTTGGCAAATCGCAGGGTTGTTATACGTGTGCTCGCCCATGATCACGGGGACTCTTAAAAGCGCGGGTTCAAGGGCGTTGTGCCCACCGCGTTTTGCAATACTGCCTCCTACAAATGCAATATTGGCGATGCCGTATAAGCTTTTGAGCAGGCCCATTTTGTCGGCAAGCACCACCTCGGTTGTTTCGGATAAGTGTTCCGTTTCGCTGAGTTTACTATAGTGGATATTTTGTTTTTGAATGAGTTGCTCGACTTTCTCAAAGCGTTGAGGGTGGCGCGGCACCAGAACAAGCAATAAGCTCGGAAAGGACTGCTTGAGTATAGTGTAGGTTGTTAGCAGCGCTTCTTCTTCTGGATCGTGGGTACTGCCGCCAATTAAGACAAGGCGTTGTTGTGTGTTAAAAGCCTGTTTGAAGGTGGCAATATCTTGTTTGTCTTTTTCCGATAGCGCTAAATCAAATTTTATGTTGTTGGTTAACACAAGTTGTTCGGGTTGTGCGCCGAGCGTTTGGTAATTTTCGAAGTCTTTTGAGCCTTGAGCACAAATGCTGCTGAGCTTACGGAGCATGGGGACAAATAACAGGTGTAACTTGCCATAGGAGCGGCAGGAGCGATCGGTCATTCGAGCGTTAATAATGTGAACGGGAATGCGTTTCTTCCAAGCAAGGTGAATGAGGTTTGGCCAAAGTTCGACTTCAGTAATTAGAACCTTTTTGGGTTTGACTCGACGTAAAAGCAATCGCATCGCAAGTGGCGTATCGTAGGGTAAAAACAGGTGCGTTACCGTGTCGCCAAATATCTGTTGAACCTGATCCTTACCTGTTGGCGTGGTGGTGGTGATAGTCACCGGCATATCAGGGTGTTGCAACCTAATGTGCTTAATGAGCGATGCAGCGGCAACCACTTCCCCTACCGATACACAGTGCAAAAGTATTCCGCCTTGGTTCTGCACTTTAGGAAGCCAGCCATATCGCTCTTTTACCCTTGCTCCGAAAGTGTTTGAACCTGTTGCGAGTCTATAAAGGAGTACAATGAGCAAAAGGGGCAGAAGTAGGCATACCAATCCGGAATAAACCCATCGCATGATTTCGTGTTTTGCACTTGGTTTGAAGGCGTATGGATTGTATTGGTTTTGAGGCATGGGCTGGTTACTTTGCTGGCTGCTAGAGTGCAGGATTTTAACAGATTTTAGCGTTTTTGCTTGTCTCCCCAACTAGGGCGAGATTAACATAGGCGCAACTTTGTAATCCTTACCCTAATGGCAAGATACTTAAACGTAAAAAAAGAATAAAAGTATCGCGGCAGCCTTAGTGCAAAAGGCATTCTCTGTGCCCTGGATAACATCACTATCAACGACTAGAAAAGGTTTGAGCATGATTGAGCATTTAAAGCAGGAACTCGCTGTATTAAAAGAAGAAGGTTTGTTTAAAGGGGAGCGTGTTATTACTTCCCAACAAGATGCGGATGTTGAGATTCTTGGTGGTGAACATGTCCTTAACTTTTGTGCGAACAACTATTTAGGTTTAGCGAATCACGCGGATTTGATCGAAGCGGCAAAAACAGGCCTAGATGAGCACGGCTTTGGTATGGCATCTGTGCGTTTTATCTGCGGTACGCAAGACATTCACAAAACACTTGAGCAAAAGCTAAGTGATTTTCTTGGTATGGAAGATACCATTCTTTATTCTTCGTGTTTTGATGCCAACGCGGGTTTATTCGAAACATTACTTGGCCCTGAAGATGCGATTATTTCTGATGCATTAAATCACGCCAGTATTATTGATGGTGTGCGTTTATGTAAGGCTAAACGTTTCCGTTATGCTAATAACGACATGGCCGATCTAGAAGCGCAATTAAAAGCAGCCACTGAAGCTGGCGCGCGCTTTAAGCTTATCGCGACAGACGGTGTGTTCTCGATGGACGGCATCATTGCAAACTTAGAAGGCATTTGTGACCTTGCTGATAAATACGACGCGATGGTGATGGTTGATGACTCTCACGCTGTTGGTTTTGTGGGTGAAAATGGTCGAGGCAGTCATGAACACTGCAACGTGATGGGCCGCGTAGATATCATCACGGGCACATTAGGTAAAGCGCTAGGTGGCGCGTCGGGTGGTTTCACGTCTGCGAAAAAAGAAGTTATTGAATGGCTCAGACAACGCTCACGTCCTTATTTGTTCTCTAATTCACTGGCTCCTGCCATTGTTAATGCTTCCATTAAAGTATTGGATATGTTGGCATCTGGTGCAGAACTGCGCGACAACTTGCGTCGTAACAGCGAGCATTACCGCAAGCGCATGTCTGAAGCGGGCTTCACTTTAGCGGGTGCTGATCACGCCATCATTCCTGTGATGTTAGGCGATGCGGTATTGGCGTCGAAAATGGCAGACAAAATGCTGGAGCGCGGCATTTATGTTGTCGGTTTCTCTTTCCCTGTTGTTCCTAAAGGTCAAGCACGTATTCGTACGCAAATGTCGGCGGCACATACTATTGAGCAGTTAGACCGTGCTATCGATTCCTTCATTGAAGTCGGTAAAGAATTAGGTGTGATCTAATGAAAGCATTGTCGAAATTACACAGAGAAAAAGGCATTTGGATGACGGAGGAAGACAAGCCTACCGTTGGTCCAAATGATGTTTGTATTAAAATTCGTAAAACCGCTATTTGCGGTACGGATATGCACATTTATAACTGGGATGATTGGTCTCAAAAAACCATTCCTGTGCCGATGGTAGTTGGTCACGAGTACGTGGGCGAAATCGTAGAAGTGGGCGCAGAAGTGGCGGGCTATGCGGTTGGCGATCGCGTGTCGGGTGAAGGTCACTTGGTGTGTGGTCATTGCCGTAACTGCCGTGCCGGGCGTCGCCATTTATGCCGTAACACTATTGGTGTGGGTGTGAACAGAACGGGCGCGTTTGCTGAGTACTTGGTCATTCCTGCGTTTAACGCATTTAAGATCCCAGACAACATCAGCGACGAAATGGCCGCTATTTTCGACCCCTTTGGTAATGCAGTTCATACGGCATTGTCGTTCGACTTAGTGGGTGAAGATGTGTTGATCACAGGCGCTGGCCCTATTGGCATTATGGCGGCAGCGGTTGCAAAACATGTGGGGGCGCGTCATGTTGTCATCACTGATGTGAACGAATACCGACTGGATCTTGCCAAGAAAATGGGCGTTACCCGCGCGGTAAACGTGATGAACGAAAAGCTTGAAGATGTGATGCAATCGTTAGGCATGACAGAAGGTTTTGACGTAGGTCTAGAGATGTCGGGTGTGCCTTCAGCATTCTCGCAAATGCTCAGCAACATGAACAACGGCGGTAAAATTGCCTTGTTGGGTATTCCGCCAGAGGATATGCCCATTGACTGGAACCAAGTTATTTTCAAAGGGCTAGTCATTAAAGGGATTTACGGACGTGAAATGTTTGAAACTTGGTACAAAATGGCCAGTTTGCTCCAGAGTGGTTTAGACTTAAGCCCAATTATTACACACGAGTTTGATATTGAAGATTTCCAAAAGGGCTTCGATGTGATGGGCTCAGGGCAATCAGGTAAGGTGTTGTTAAAATGGTAGGAAAGTTTAAACATATTTCGGTAGAGGATTCTCGTAAGATGCTGGCTGATGAAAGCGCTACATTTGTGGATATTCGTGATGTCAGTGCCTATGCCGCAGGGCATATTAAAGATGCTGTGCGCTTAGATAACGCGACGATTCCGGTTTTCTTGCAGAAAACGCCGAAAGATGTGCCCTTGATTGTGTATTGCTACAAAGGTATTTCTAGCCAGCAAATCGCTGATTTTTTAGCGGGGCAAGGCTTTGAGGACGTATACAGTATGGATGGGGGTTACGATGAGTGGGCGGCGTCCGCTTAGTCATCAACCTTTATTTAGTGAACGATGATGTCAAAAGGGCCTGTTGTAAAGTAGGCCCTTTTTTATGTGCTTGTCGAATAGAAAACGGAGGAAATATTAAGGTTAACCTTGATAAAGGTACTTAGTGAAAATAACGTCTTTGATAACGGGCGTGCCTGTTTCCTTTTCCATGATCTTGCGTAAATCTTTTAAAATCGCGCGACGAATTTCTTCTCTTCCCGTTAACGACTTCACTTTCTCTTCTGGTTGACGACCAAAAAGCTCAATCACTTTGGAACGCAAATAAGGAGAATGGTGCTCAGCAGCTTCAATGTAGGAGCTATCTTCTAACATAAGTTCAACGGTCACTCTTACGTAACCTAAACTTTGGCTACTTGGCCCAATGTAATTGGTGACGATGTCGGGTTCTAGGCCAAAATAAGCAAAGTCCGCCTTTGCTGAGGTCGACATCAGTAACACCGTTAGGCAAAGTAAGAATCTTTTTTTAATTTCCATGAATTTGTCTCAACAAAAACAATGATAAAAAGTTCGTATTATTGTGTATCCTCACAGGAATACTGCAAAACACTAACAGACACTAGTGTTCCTTGCTACGAATTATTTTAGAATAAAAAAAAGCACAACTTTAGAATATTTCCATAAAGAATTTTTAATTGTGCCTCAGTTGTTTACAACTTAGACAGAAGTGAATCAAACCTTTCTATGAAGCATGTACGTTATCCCATTGGTATAGACGGAATTTGGCATCAACCTCAGGCCATAACGGTGCCTGATGCGCACCTAAAAAATTGGCTGATGGATACCGGATCACTAACGGAGCGATTGCAATCCGTTTGTCGTCAGTTTGAAGTGGATGTGCTGGGTCACGAAGTTTGTGCCATTACGGCTGAAGAGCACGAAACATTGTACGGAAAAAGCGATAAAAACCGACAAACTCAAGTGCGAGAAGTGTTGTTAAAAGGCGACGGCGCAGCATGGGTTTTTGCGCGCTCTTTAATGCCGCAGGCGTTTATCGACGAGTGCATGAGCGATTTAGGCACGTTGGGCAATCAACCACTTGGTAAAATCTTGTTTAATGATCCGCGTTTTCAACGATTGGGTTTTGAGTTAATTCAATGCTCGGTAAATCATTCCCTGTTCCAAGACTTGAACATTCAACCTCAACATGGCATTTGGGGAAGGCGTTCACTGTTTGCCTTTCAGTCTCACAGTGTCATGGTTTGTGAACTCTTTTTGCCCCATTCCCCTGCTTATCGAGACTTGGAGATACACCATGCAAACTAGCCCATCAAATCAACCTGCTTGGCATGGATATTGGTTGTTGATGCGGGCAGACAAGCCCATTGGAACCTATCTCTTGCTTTGGCCTACGCTGTGGGGGCTCTGGGCCGCAGCCGATGGATTTCCACCGTTATCTGTGTTGGTGGTATTCGTGTTGGGCGTATATTTAATGCGAGCGGCAGGTTGTGTTATCAATGATTATGCTGATCGCAAAGTAGATGGTCAGGTTAAGCGCACCAGTCAAAGGCCGCTTGTGACGGGGCAGGCTACTGAAAAAGGGGCGTTACTGCTTTTTGCTGGGTTGGTATTCGCTTCATTTTTACTCGTGTTAACAATGAATATTGCAACGATTCTGATGTCTGTTGTCGCAGTATTACTGGCGTTTTGCTACCCCTTCATGAAGCGTTTTACTTATTTGCCGCAGTTTGTTTTAGGCGCAGCCTTTAGCTGGGCTATTCCCATGAGCTTTACGGCGGTATTAGGTCATGTGCCGTGGTGGGCTTGGCTGCTTTATTTGGCTAATTTGCTGTGGACTGTGGCCTACGACACCATGTATGCCATGGTTGATCGTGATGATGACCTTAAAATTGGCGTTAAATCGACGGCAATCCTGTTTGGTCAATACGATAAATTGATTATCGGTTTGCTACAGTTTGCCACACTGGCTTTGTTGGCATGGGTTGGTATGTGGCTTTCTTGGGGATTGTGGTTCCAGCTTTCTCTCGTTGCGGCAGGAGGGATGTTTGTTTATCAGCAATGGTTAATTCGAAAACGAGAGAGAGAGCCCTGTTTTAAAGCCTTCCTACACAATAACTATGTAGGAATGACCGTATTTATTGGCATCTTTTTAGATCATGTTATGAAGTAAACAATGCAGTGGCTGTTCTGTGCCAATGGCAGTCAGAACAGCCCGCTTTTATTCACTTCTTGATGCCTAGCGTTTCTAACCTGCTATTTCTACCTCTTGCCTTTTAAAGGCAGGTATTTCACTTGTTGCACACGCTGCGCGTATCCCGGCGAGACTAACGTTAGAATCTCTTGCTTTAATTGCTTGGTATCCGCGTTAGGCACCAGCAAACCATTTTCATCTTCGCTGAGGAGTTGGTTATCTCGCATAGCTGCAATAAAGGTGTTAAGTACATTTTTATCGTAAAACTCGGGGGCATTAATGCCGTGAAGCATCGACATGCGCTCTGCCACTTTCTGGCTTTGTTCTTCAAGCGTAGGGCGAGAAATACGTTCTACATCTTCTAACTGGCTTAATACCAGAGCATAACGTTGCAGAGTTTCTTGAACCACGCGATTCAGCAGCCATAAGGTGTACTTCGGATCGCCTTTGCTATCGTTAGATTTAGGCGGTTGTGGCTCAACTAGCTTACCGTTTTCCTCTGCTAACAAACCAATGCTTAGCATGGAGTCGATTAACCCGTTGGTATATTCCGCTGCGGCTTCGTTGCGCATGTACATAAACAGCTCGCGCTTTAAAAGGGGGTAAAGCGTTGAAATTAGTTGAGTTAGCGCGTCACGCTCGCACCCTCTTTTACCAATCACAATAGCCGCTATTAGGCTTGGGATGGCGAACATATGCAAAATGTTATTGCGATAATAAGTCAGCGTAATTGCAATGCGTCTATCAAGAGAGAAAACCTGGCCAAATTTGTCGTCACGAATGGAAAACTTGCCTAATTTGATGGTTTCTTCAAGCAGCTTTTCGGCGTCTTCATCAGGCAGAGTCACACTGCTGCTATACGGTGAACTTCGTTGCATATCAATGAAGGTTTGCATGCTGAATAGCAACTCTTCACGCGATAATGTGTGCTTTTTAGCGCAGAGTAAACACAAAGCGGAAAGCGTCATGCCGTTAATGGCAGCGGCACCATTAATGCGCTGAAGAATATCGACACCGAGCTGATTAACGGTGGGGGTTAACCAGCTTGGTTTAGTGCCTTCTTGCACGCTTTCTCTATCGTCGCGCCAGTTTGGGCTCACCTCATCTAAGTATTGGCTCAGATTAATCGGGTTACCGAAGTTAAGGTAGCCGTGCCCGTAGTTTTTCAGGTTGCGAATTGCACTGAAAATTTGGGTAAACGATTCTTTTTGCTTTTTGTTTCCTTTCAGCTCTTTTAGGTAAGTGCCCACTTCCATAACGTGTTCATAACCAATGTAAACCGGTACGATGCTAATCGGGCGATTCACGCCTTTGAGCAAAGCTTGAACCGTCATAGCTAACATGCCTGTTTTGGGAGGAAGTAAACGACCGGTTCGGCTTCTGCCTCCTTCAGCATAATATTTAACAGAATAGCCACGCTTGAATAGCTGTTCGAGGTACTCTCTGAATACCGCAGTGTAGAGCTTATTACCGCCGAATGTGCGGCGAATAAAGAAGGCTCCGCCGCGTCGGAAAATGCCGCCGACAGGCCAGAAGTTGAGGTTGATTCCCGCTGCAATGTAAGGCGTCATCAACCCTTCATGGTAAATAACATAAGTCAGGAGCAAGTAGTCCATATGGCTACGATGACAAGGCACATACACAATTTCGTGACCGTTTCGTGCTAGTTCACGCACTTTATCAGCATGATGCACGTTTATGCCGTTATACACTTTATTCCATACTTTGGTGAGTAACCTATCGGCATAACGAATTAATGTGCTGTTGTAATCGGCGGCGATTTCTTCAATGTACTTTTGCGCTTTGCCTTTCGCTTCCTCTAACGGCACCTTTTGTGCTTCATCTTGAATGGCTTTTTTTACCGCTTCAGCGCCGAGTACACCATTAAACAATTCGGTGCGATGTAAAAGGCGGGGTCCGGTCATCGACTGCTGACGTCTGACAAAATGGGTGCGGGCAAGGCGAATAAGCTTGTGTGCTAGGCGCTCATCGGTTTCACCCGACATCGCCGTCACCATTCCCTTAGAGGAAACGGCTTTACTAAAACCCACCACGTTATCTCGTCCCAAAAAGAGAACGATGAAGAATTTACGCAACCAGCCCGGCGAATTACGCATGGTGAGTAATGCCGTCCAACCCTTGTTTTGCATTTCCGGATCGCGTCCCCAGAAAACAGAAACGGGTACAATTTGAATATCCAAGTTTTCATCTTGGCGGTGTAATCGGAACATTTCAGCGCTGTTGTGCGCAATATCGGTCACTTTACGCCGATTGGAGAAAAGAGAACGTGGCTTTTCAACAAACAGGGTTGCCGGGGTTTGTTTACCCGCAAGGTTAATGGACTTGAATGGCGTGGGTAACCCAAGCTTTTTCGTCACTAACTCTAATGCGATTAAATCTGTTGCTGAGTCGGTTTTTAGTAAGTAAATAATGGGTTTATTTTTGGAGTTGCCTAATTCGCCTTCAAGGTCGGCTGGGGTATGGTTAGCCTTAAGGAGCCAGCGAGTAGGATATTTAATAACTTTCAGAAATACTTTACGGAAGTCCAACATTGAAAAAAGCCCGTTTCTTGAGACGCGCGCATCATAGCACGGTCAGATTAAGCTGCGTAATATCCCTACAATTTTTAGTGTAAAACTTAATGATAGTCGCAGAATTTAAACAACAAAACGCCTCGTTAGACCAAGATAGTCACAATAAATTTCATTAAATTCAGTGAAAAATAAAGAAGATGGATTGCATTTTGCGTTTGAGTTTTTAATTCGACTGTATATACTACCAGTAAAACTGTATGAAATAACAGGCTGTTTATGCGTCCACTAACTGCAAGACAAGAACAAGTTTTAGCACTAATCAAAAGCACCATTTCCGATACGGGAATGCCACCCACGCGAGCTGAAATTGCTAAACAGCTTGGTTTCCGATCCGCTAATGCTGCGGAAGAGCATTTGAAGGCACTTGCCCGAAAAGGCGTCATTGAAGTCTTGCCGGGGACATCGCGCGGCATTAAGTTAAACGTCCCTCTTGACGATCAAGCCCAAGATGAGGGCATTCCATTAATTGGTCGTGTTGCTGCGGGTGAGCCTATTCTGGCTCAAGAGCATATCGAATCACATTTCCAGCTCGATCCGAGCTTTTTCCATCCTAAAGCCGACTATTTACTGAGAGTATCCGGGGAAAGCATGAAGGATATTGGCATTATGGACGGTGACTTACTGGCGGTACATCGCACAACAGATGTGCGTGATGGTCAGGTGGTTGTTGCCAGAGTGGGGGACGATGTCACCGTTAAACGGTTCGAACGTAAAGGCGATCAAGTTCTACTCCATGCAGAAAACCAAGAGTTTAATACGATTAAAGTTGACCTTGCATCGCAGTTTTTTGAAGTTGAAGGCTTAGCGGTGGGCGTGATGCGAAACAATGCACTAATG
>CAXRCC010000197.1:0-26303 GCA_964228975.1 Paraneptunicella sp.
AGGGGCGGCTTGTGGCTCAGCTGATTCGGATTTGATTTCTGTGTAGGAAAGGTCAGCTTCATCTTCGATCCACAAAAACACATCATCGAGCGTGTCTTCTGTCACGATTTGAGATGGCGTTAATTCAATATCCCAGCTGAAATAACAGGCGACAGGATCCAAATCGAGAAGATCCGGTATTTTCTGAGTGTCGCATGCGCTTTGGATATCACCTAAATCGGCAATTTCTTCGATATAACGAACGGGATCATTACCCGTTGAAAGGATGTCGGCGTGAGGACCAAATTTGATTTCCCAATTGCCTGAATTGGCCGTTTCTGTAGTCGAATCCGAAGCTGTTGAAGGCTCCTCTTGACCAATTAATACTACATCTTGAGCTGAGCTTGGGACACCCAATAAGCGTTCAAGTTCTTGTTGAACTTGCTGCATTTCAGCTTCATTGATAGCGTCGTCGTATTGATAATGCGACACCAAGTTACGTAAAACATCAAGTGAGGAAAAGAGGCAGTCTACGAGCTCTTGAGACATATCGATTTCAAAAGCTCTTACCTTGTCTAGCAAGGTTTCCATTACGTGCGTGAACCCGGTTAACGAGTCCATGCCGAAGGTGGCACTTCCCCCTTTCAATGAGTGAGCTGAGCGGAATATATCGTTGATCATTTCAGGATCAACTTCGGCCTCAGTCTCATTCATGCTGAGCAGGTTTTGCTCTATTGCATCGATAGCCTCAGCGCTTTCTTCAAAAAATACAGCTCTAAAACGTTCTAAGGGATCAGACATCTACATCCATCTCCTGAAGGTAAAGTGGCCGTGTCGAGTGTTAACGTAATACCTTTTTAACGACAGCAATCAACTTTTGTGGATCAAATGGTTTAACAATCCACCCCGTTGCGCCAGCAGATTTACCTTGTTGCTTTAAATCATTTCCCGACTCTGTGGTAAGCATAAGTATAGGGGTAAAGCGGTATTTTTCTTCTTTGCGAACATTTGTTACAAATTCAATGCCATTCATTATCGGCATATTGACATCAGAGATAATAAGGTCAAAGTTATCAGCTTTTGCTTTATCCAAGCCTTCTTTACCATTGACTGCTTCTGCTACTTCATACCCTTCTCCACGTAGTGTAAAGACTACCATTGCGCGCATGGAAGCAGAGTCATCAACAGTGAGAATTTTCTTCATTTAGTTTCCCTCGATATTCAACACAAGCTCTAACAAGGCTTTTTATCAGTTAATTAATGTAGCACAAAGAACTTTTTTTTATGAAACCCTTATATTATTTTGATTCATCGCAGTGTTTGGCTATTTTTTCTTATATGGTTTAAAAAAGTCCGGTCAGTTTTAGGATAACTTTTTGCTTAGTGCCAAGGTTGAGTGCCAAAGGCAATTATTGCTCATGACGAGTGGAGAGGGCAGCAGTTTGAAACACGATATTTTAATTGCAGACGATGATGAGCATTTGAGAGAAGTTCTCGACATGATGTTCCGCGATAGTTTTACCATTCATTTTGCGGAAACGGGTCAAGAAACGATCGAGGCTATCAAACGTCAAGATTTTCATTTCATTATTTTAGATATTCATTTACCGGGTAAGTCAGGTATTGAGATTTGTCGAGAAGTCTCGACGCTAGAGATTGCAAAGCAGCCTCAAATTGTCATCTTAAGTGCAGACTCCAATGAAAAATTGGTTCGGGAAGCGTACGAATTAGGTGTTGGAGACTATATTTGCAAGCCATTTAACGTTACCGCTTTTAAAGAAAGGATGCTGCGTTTCTCGCGAGATATCGACAAGATCCGCGAACTTGAGAGCAAAGATAGCGATATTAAAGGCATTGCTGAAACGGTCATGATGCAATCGGCATCTTATGGCAGTGGTCTTGAGCTGATTGCGCGAATGAATAAGTGCCATACAGCTCGAACCTTGGCAAATGAGTTACTTATGTATCTGCTAAATCAAGGCTTTCATTCGGCAGTGCAGTTGCGATCGAATACGCGTACTTACAGTTACGACGTAGATGTGAATGAATGCAGCGACATCGAAATGCAGATTTTTGATCTCTTAAAGGCGCATGGGCGAATTTATCATTTTGGTAAACGCTCCATTTTTAACGATCATCACATTTCTATCTTGATCAAAAACATGCCACTTGCGGGAACGCGTTCTTACGATACGCTGCTTGATTTGTTGGCTAAAATGGTCCCTGCTATTGATACAAGGTTCATTGCCATTTGTGAGCATCAGGCTTTGTTAGAAACCAAGTCGAAACTGAATAAAACCATGGCGTTAATTGGTAAAAGTGTTGAGAAGCTGGATTCTGAGAAGCGCGAAATGTTAGAGAGCATTGAAAGTAAAGTTGCGCATAGCTTTCATCAATTACATCTTGATGAAGAGCAAGAAGCCTATTTTGTGGATTTAATTGAAACAGAAATCACAAAACGTGAATCCACAGACGAACTCGATACTATTATGACGATGATCTCTTCTTGTTGTGATTCGTTGGATGTGGTTGACGAAAAGCCCAAGGAACCTGTTTCCGATGAGGCGAAAGATACCGATATTGAGTTATTTTAAACGGGGCCATTTACCAAAAGGCCAACCCTACCATCAAGATGCCGTAGCTTGTTTTGCTGTGAGTAGTTGTTTCGCAAAAGCGGGATAATTAGTAAATATGGCATCTACTCCCCACGACGCTAAGCGTAATATTTCTTCAGGATGATCCACCGTAAAGACCCTAATGGGTAACTGTTGTTGGTGGGCATCTTCTACAAAGGCTAAATCTAACGCGTTTATATCTGCATGAACGGCATTAGCGTTCATTTCCAACGCAAACTTAGAGAAGCGTAAAGGCAAAGAAGCCGTGAGTGCGCCAATTTGCACGCCAGTATCCCACTTATGTACTTCACGCAGTAAGTGATGATTAAACGAGGACACAATAATTTGCTCGGGCGCAAACTGATAATGCGTTAGCGAGCGGTTTAAAACCTCTTTAAGTACATCAAATTGGGATAACGTCTTTAATTCGATATTCGCCAAACAGCGCCCATTAATACATTGCATAACTTGGTCAAGCGTAGGGATAAATTGCCCTTGTGGTAACGGGATTTGCTGTAAGTCATGCATTGATGTGCTGGCGATGTGCAACATGCCATGGGGGGCTTTTATGTAACGATCGTGAGTCACGGCCAAGTTATCTTTGGCTTGTTGAACATCAAATTCAATGCCATCAGCACCTTGCTCAATCGCTTGTTCCATGGCGAGCAAGGTATTCTCGGGGTACTCGCCACTGGCTCCGCGATGAGCAAAAATTTGCATCAGGATGCTTCTTGTTCTTTTTTGTGTAGCTTTTGTGCGTTAATCGTTTCGTAGATTGCCGCACTTAATACGAGTAAGCCGCCTACTAAGGTTTGCCACGTAGGTTGCTCAGAGAGCACTAAGAACGCGAATATTACGCCGTAAATAGGCTGGATACAGGAGATTAACGAGAAGGTTTTCGCGCGAATGTAAGTTAGGCTGGTGGCAATAAAAGCATGCGGAGCCGCAGTACACACTGTGCCAAGAATCAGTAGCAGTAAGTAATCGTACTGCGAGGCTTGTGTAAGCGAGTCTGATACAAATGCCACTAAGCTAATGGCGACGACAAGGGTTTGAATTGCCATGGCGTGAGGACCAGAGTACTGCGCGAAATGCTTTCTGTGCAGGATGTTGCGCAAGGCATAGAAAAAAGCAGAAAAAACGCCAAGCATAATACCCCACGTGACTTCATTGTTTAGGTCTGCCTCTGGCACAATCAATACAATGCCTGCCAACACTACTAACGCACCGACGACATCTTGCCAAACCACTTTTACAGGCTCAAAGAAAGGCTCAATAAAAACAGTAATTAACGGGAAGGTAAACAGCGCAATCATACCGATTGCAACAGTGGAATACTGCATAGCAGCGAAGTAAGTCACCCAATGAATAGACATCAGCACCCCAAGACCAATGGCAACCCAGTAGTCTTTGGTGCTATAGAGTTTGAGTGATTTTTTTGAAATTTTGAGCAGAAGAGACAGGGTAATGAAAGCGATCACTGAACGTCCAAATACCATATCGGTTGATGAAAGCGGGATCAGCTTAGAAAACAGTGCCGTTATTCCGAGTAAAAATACACCTAAGTGAGCCGAAATAAGGCCCTTTTTTACATCTTCCACTCTACTTTTTCCTTTTTACGATTTCAGCGTACCGCAGCGCTGTCCTAATCGCGTGGTATCACCTGGTTGATGGGAGCCAAACTCAACTTTATTTGGTTGATACAGCATGACAATGGTTGAACCAAGTTTGAATCGACCCATTTCCTCGCCCTTTTCTAACACGACATCTTGAACCTTATTGGTGTAGTTTGTATGAGCAACTGCTTGATGACGCGGTGCTATCGTACCTGCCCAAACCGTTTCAATACTGGCAACGATAGTGGCACCAACCAATACCATCGCCATTTTGCCGTGCTCTGTTTCAAATATACTCACTACACGTTCATTACGTGCGAACAGACCTGGCACGTTTTCCGTAGTAACAGGGTTAACTGAAAACAGTTCCCCGGGCACAAACGTCATGTCCGTTAATTTTCCCGAAAGGGGCATATGAATTCTATGATAATCTTTTGGCGAAAGATAAACAGTCATAAATTCACCATTATAAAATTCTTTCGCAATTTCCTTATTACCACCTAGCAGTGCTTCAATAGAATATTGATGTCCTTTCGCTTGGAAAATTTGGTTTTCTTCGATTTTTCCGTATTGGCTAATCGCCCCGTCTACTGGGAAAATAAGCGCGTCTTTGTCTGCATCAATTGGGCGTACACCCTCTTTAAGAGGACGGGTAAAAAAGTCGTTAAAGGTGTCGTAGTCTTCAGCGCTTTCTTTTTGCGCTTCATTCATATTCACATTGTATTGCTTAATGAAAAGCTCAATAAGTGATGTGGTTAACCAGCCTGCTTTTGCACTCGCTAGCCACCCAACTAGTCGAGATAAAAGGTGCTTCGGCAGTACATATTGCAATTTAACTTTAAGTGTATCGGGTAACACTGACTTTCCTCTTTTTACAACTCGTACAACGAGACAGTTTTATCAAATTATTTACGTTTATTGGTGGAGAAGGCTGGCCTTTGCTCCGCCATGGATTCAAGAATACGGTGGTAGCTGTCGTAGCGGTCTTCGCTAATATGACCATTTTCGACGGCTTCTCTGATAGCACAGCCGGGGTCATCACCGTGTTTACAATCGCGATATTTACAGCCGCCAATGTAATCGCGGAATTCTTTAAAGCCCCATGTGACTTTTTCATCTGCGATATGCCACAACGCAAATTCACGTACGCCGGGAGAGTCGATCACCTGACCACCTTGTGGAAAGTGTAGCAACTTAGCAGCCGTGGTGGTGTGTTGGCCTAATCCTGAGTTTTCCGATACTGCGCCAGTGGCTTCTTCAACATCCGGTAGAAGCTGGTTAATTAAGCTGGATTTGCCCACACCGGATTGGCCCACAAAGATACTGGTTTTATCGATTAACTGCTGTTGGATGGCACTAAGTCCTTCCTGTGTTTTGCAGCTAGCGAAAATAACGTCATACCCAATGTCACGATACGTTTGCATCTCTTCTTCGATGATTGGCATATCTTCTTCATCTGCTAAATCGATTTTATTGAGAAGGATAACCGGGGTAATGTTGACGTCTTCTGATGCTACGAGGTAACGATCGATGATATTCAGCGATAGGGCTGGCAATAAGGAGCTGACAATGATGATTTGATCGATATTGGCGGCAACGGGTTTAATGCCGTCGTAATAGTCCGGGCGGCTTAATAGGCTGCTTCTAGGCTGAACGGCTTCCACAACACCGGTAATGTTGCTGGTGCTTTCTTTTGTTGGCCTAAACAGTACGTCATCGCCGCAAACGAGGCTTTCTATAGTACGGCGAATGTGACAGCGAAATATGTCACCGTTGGCATCTTCAACATCCGCATGTTGACCAAATCGGCCGACGACTTTTCCTGATTGCTCTTTCAGCAATGCGCCATCTTCGGGCAGGTCCTGCGTTGCTTCTGCTCTTTTTCGCAGGTTTTTGCCTACTTGTCGCCTTTGGCGGTGTGTGAGTTTGTTTCTTTTTGCCACTTTACTGTTAAATTAAGTATATTACGCATAGTGTAGAGAATGCAGGCGATATCGTCTGTATTCTTCCCTACTTCGGGAGTTGCGTTGCCCTCAAATAGAGCGTTAGGATTTGTGGAAGCATAGTAACCACTGGAACAATATATTGCACTCTTAAAATTAAGGTGTAAGCGTTAATCAAGGTATTCTGAATGTCATACAGCGAAAGTAATCTGGTTTGGGTCGATATGGAAATGACGGGGTTAAATCCAGATACAGACAAAGTCATCGAGATAGCCACCATTGTGACTGACTCTCAGCTCAACATTATTGCTGAAGGTCCCGTCCTTGCGATCCATCAATCCGATGATGTGTTTGAAGCAATGGATGATTGGAATACCAAAACGCATGGTGATTCTGGTTTGGTGGAACGTTGTAAAGCGAGCGCCATCAGTGAAGATGAGGCCGTTGAACAAACACTGGCCTTTTTAGAAAAGTACGTGCCAAAAGGTAAAGCGCCGCTATGCGGTAACAGTATTGGCCAAGATCGCCGCTTTATGATTCGTCATATGCCTGAATTGGAGGCGTATTTTCACTATCGCATTATTGACGTGAGCACGGTTAAAGAATTAGTGCGCCGTTGGCAACCCGATTTGTTAAATGGCTTTTCCAAAAAAGGGAGTCATACTGCGCTTGAGGATATTCAGGAATCGATTCAAGAGTTGGCTTATTATCGCGAGCATGTTTTTGCTATTTGATGGAAATCTAGGCAAACGATTATTTTTTTTAAAATAATGCTTGATTATCGAATCTAACTTCGTAAAATGCACATCCGCTGTCAGGGAGAACTACTCAGTACAACATCCTTGATAGCGAAGCTGAAAAGCTTGAACACACCAAAATGCGGGAATAGCTCAGTTGGTAGAGCACAACCTTGCCAAGGTTGGGGTCGCGAGTTCGAATCTCGTTTCCCGCTCCAAATTTCTTATACTTTCTCATTTCTATTCTTCCTTTATCTATATTAGTTACCTTCTTCTTGAAAGTTTTCTGGATCGATCCGGGTTCTTCATACTATATTTTTTCGGTAATAAAATTTCCATTTTATCGGAATGCGAAAGCTGTTGTTTAGTCGTTTTGAAATCAATTATTTGATGAAATGCCTGATGTGCTTTTGGCGTATTGATATTTAATCGAGTCTTGAAAGAAAAATATTGGACATTTCATCTTTTTGTCGCATTTAAAATGTTGACTAAGGGCAAATTCGAATCTAGATATTTGCTCGGGAAGTGAGCCTTCATGACCTCATTCAGAAGGCTGTTAACAAAACCGATTTTTTGTAAATAAGCGGTGTTGGCGCAGGAGTCCCAGCATCAACGGTAAGTCATTTCTTTTGTTGAGATAACCAATATGGCGAAAGTAACTAGAGAGCAATTGCTCAATTATGCTTTTCAAGACCCTCGTAATTACCCTTATGGCTTCGCCCGTTCCGGCGACTTCTCTATTTCTGAAAGCAAAGCACTGTCCCAGTATGGCGGGCTAATATCCGCTCTGCTTGACGGTGAGCTTACGTGTTCGTGTGAAGAGGATGAAAGCCTACTCGCTGCAGCGAGAGGAGAAAAAGAGCCAAGTAGCGTTGCTGAGAAAGCGTGGGACAAATACCAGCGTCGTATTAATCGCCCCAAAGCTGGCAGCATTTATGGAACCAACAAAAACAATAGTGCGAATGATGCACCAAGGCGTCGTACCGAAACAGAAGATGACGTCGTAGAAAGTGAAAGCATTGCGCTAGATGAGAGTGAATAAGGCCTGAAAAGGCGAATAAGAAAAGCCAACAAGAAGCGCTAATCAGCATCACGGTAGAGTGCGTTTGTGAATCACTCTACCGGTATTATTTGTTACTTGTTTGGCTACGCCCTATCCAACTGTGATTGGGGGCGGTAACGCTTTTTTAGGTGGCTCTTTTTTGATGCTGTTTGATTTGAGCGCTGCTTGTGTTTTCTGCCACTTTTCCAGATCATTGATTCGCTTAAGCAACGCGTTATTGACCTTTTCCGCTGTTGCGAGTTTGCGCGTTAGCTCTGAAATCTTGCTTGCCTGAGATGAAACGGTTTGCTTTGCTGTATTCGCATCGGTATTCACTTGGGCGAGATCTTCACTCTGTTTACTCACTTGAGCTTGTAGCAAGTCCAAACTCGTCATGTTTGTGCTAATTTCTGTAGTGAGATCTTTTAATTGTTTATCTAAGTCTTTATCGCTGGCATTAAGGCCATCGATCTTGCCTGTTAACCCTTTTATCTCTGATTGATTCCGACGCCAAGCCGAAGCCCACAGCTTATCCATTTGGTCCCACAGCTCTTTTGATTTAGCATCAAGCTGCCTGACTTTAGCTTGAATTGCCACTGTGGATTCTCCCATTTCTTCGCCTGTGGCAGAGAGTTGCTGTTCGAGGTCGACAATTCGAGATTGTGCATTAGACAGTGTGTTGGTTAGCGCCGTTTGTTGTTGATAAAGCCAGTAACTTGCGCCAAAACCAAGGAGGATTAAAAACACCAACAGAGTGATTAAAACAGGAGATGTACCGCCTTTTGCCGTGACAACAGGGCTTGGTGCAGATGTTGAAGCATCAGCGCTAGTAGGTGCAACAGATGCACTGTAATTCCCCTTACTTCTGGATTGACGGAATGCCTCGCGGTCTTCCTTATCCAGCGTGATTTTGGGCATATCATCATCGAATCTATTTGACGGCATGATTTATCTCTATTAATTCACTTCTATTGGCGTTAGTTGCTTAGCTGTTTTTGAGTAATTGTGCAGCTTGCTTAGCAAAATAGGTCAAAATGCCATCTGCACCTGCCCGTTTAAATGCCAGCAAAGATTCTAATATAACCGCATCTTCCTGCAACCAGCCATTAGCAAATGCGGCTTTATGCATAGCGTATTCACCACTCACTTGATAAGCAAAAGTAGGGACCGCTAGCTCGCTTTTACAACGCCTTACAATGTCTAAATACGGCATACCTGGCTTGACCATTACCATGTCAGCGCCTTCTTGAATATCCAGCGAGATCTCCTTAATGGCTTCATCGGTGTTAGCCGGATCCATTTGATAGGTTTTCTTGTCTGCACCTTTTAAATTGCCTGCCGAGCCGACGGCATCCCTGAATGGGCCATAATAACTTGAAGCATACTTTGCTGAATAAGCCATGATACAAGTATTGATGTAAGCATTCGTTTCAAGGGCGTTGCGAATAAGGCCAATACGCCCATCCATCATATCGGATGGCGCAATAACATCTGCACCCGCTTCGGCGTGCGACAGCGCTTGTTTGATGAGTACCGCACAGGTTTCATCATTTAACACGTAACCGTTTTCGTCGATGAGCCCGTCTTGACCGTGTGAGGTGAATGGATCAAGCGCCACATCCGTAATAACACCCAACTCAGGAAATGAGGCTTTGACGGCGCGTGTCGCTTGTTGAGCCAGTCCTTCAGGGTTATAAGCTTCTTCTGCATTCAGTGATTTAAGCGCTAAAGGTGTAACCGGGAAAAGCGCGATAGCGGGAATACCTAAATCAACAAGCTGTGCGCATTCCTCTAAAAGCAGATCAATAGAAAGTCTTTCAATTCCGGGCATGGAAGGAATCGCTTCGCGTTGATTATGACCCGGTAAAACAAACATTGGGAAAATAAGATCTTTGACTGATAAGTGAGACTCAGCCATAAGGTCTCGGCTAAAGGCATGTTTGCGCATTCTACGCATGCGTGTATTAGGGAATTGTTTCAAGGGACTAACCTCTCTCAAAATAGATCACTTTGTTCCGACCCGATTGTTTTGCTGAATACAGCGCCTTGTCTGCCGAATCAATCAACTGATTATTGAGTTGATCGTTATCGTGAATGGCGGAGCTAATGCCGGCGCTTATCGTTAATTGGATCGTATCTTCCTCATATATTACCGCTTGTTGAGCAATTTGTTGGCGAATTTTTTCAACAACTTGTGTCGCTCCTTGCTCATCGGTTTGAGGCATCAGGATGGCAAACTCTTCACCACCAAAACGACAGACTTCGTCGGAAGGGCGTTTCAGCGTATTTTTAATGATTTGGGCGACTTGATGTAAGCAGACATCCCCAGCCAAGTGGCCATAGGTATCGTTCACTTGCTTGAAGTGATCGATATCAATCATTGCCAGCGCCAACTCCGTTTGATTTCGTCGGCTTAAGCGTAATTCGGCAGCGTATTTTTTATCAAAGTAGCGGCGATTTTTAATGCCTGTCAGCGCATCGAAGGTATTGATTGCTTCAAGCTCTTGGTTCTTTTCTTCAAGTTCTCTGAGCGTAATTTCAAGCTCAAGCGTTCGTTCTTGAACTTTGTACTCCAGATCGGCATTGGCTTCTTCTTGTAACTCAATGATCTTCTCTTTTGCGAGTCTGACTTCATGTTCTTGTTTCAACGCTGCTTTTTGTGCAGCAACCAGTTCATGAGATTGTTGGCTAAAGTTACGCGCTAACAATAATGCAAGCAACAGTGTTTCGATTAATGTGCCCGTCATTAAGATGTACTTAATTGAAAAGTCACTGCTGTAAATGCCAAGGCCATGTAATGAAGCAAACATAGCGGTCATTAAAATAGTAAACCATGCCAAGGCATAAACTCGGCTGACTTTTAACCCAGTCTTCCAAAGCCAGATCCCTGCCCCTATGACATAAAATGAGGTAAGCGTAACCAGTATCATAAGGATATTGGCTGCAAGCTGAGAGTCAGTGACAAAACTTGCAATTAAGCAGAATAGGAATACGCCAGATAATATCTCCAAAGAGCGACCAATGGCTGGGCTGTGTTTAGGTAATTCGAGTAACTGCCTGATAAACAAGAGTGCGAATAATAGACTGGCACTGGCGAAGATACCGATGCTGTGATTCTGTAGCCATATATTGCCTGGCCAAAAGTATTTGTACCCTAGCCCATGCATGCTGATCAGCATCAGTGTGACTGAAATAACGTAGCCAGAATAAAGCAAAAAGCTGATAGAGCCGGAGCTAATGAAAAAGAAGAAATTGCTCACAGCCATGGCTAATAAGAAGCCGAAAAATAAACCGAGTGCCAGATTATGCTCGCCGTTAAAAACCAAATAATTTCGTTCGCGCCAAAGGTGAATAAGCAGCTTAGAAGGCACTTCATTACTGAGTTTCATGAACACGGTTATATTACCGGCTTCATGTTCGGGTATCGGGAATAGAAAGTGCTCATGGGCAACACCGCGAGAGCGAAACGGCATTTGGTCGCCCGTAAAGTACGATGCAATGATGTTTTGTTCGTGTAAAAACCAAATATTGAGATAATCCAACTGGGCTTGGTCGATCTCCAGTAGCCAGTTATCCATGGCATCTAAGTTAGGCAAAGCGAACTTAAGCCAAAGTACTTGATCATTAATCGGGGTGGTTAGCGACTCTCTTTGCTGGCTTTTCCAGTGATAGCTGGGAAGAGAAACAATGTTTTTAATATTGGTGTTTTCTGTGTTGGCGAGATAATAACTGACACCGCGATCAATGGTTTGGTCTGGAGAGGCACTTGAATTGGGGTGAAACGCTTTAAACAAACCCCAAAAACTGAAACAGATAATGAGGCCCATCAACCATGTAGGGACTTGAGATAAGAAGGTATTTAAATGGCGGGGTGCCATCATAGGGTCATCCCTCCAAATTAAACAGGTTCACGCTATTTTCAAAACTGGCGCGAGCAACGTCATCCTCGCTTGGCGCGTTTGGTAAAAGAGCACAAAGTGCGGTCACTATGTGTGGTAAATTTTCAGGTTCATTGCGTTTCGCGCCCGATTTTAGCGTTTTAGGCATAAGATACGGCGCATCGGTTTCGACTAATAATCGTGTTAACGGCAATTGTGAAACCGCTTCTCGCAGCGTTTTACCGCGTTTGGGATCGCATAACCAACCCGTAACACCAATATACAAACCCAATTCAAGATAAGCCTGCATTTGCGCTAAATTACCTGTAAAGCAATGGGCGACGCCTCCCACCAAATCATGACGATACTTTTTTAGCAATTGGTACTGTGCTTCAAAAGCGTCGCGTTCATGAAGAAACACCGGAAGCTGGTGTTCGCAAGCCAAAATCAATTGCGCTTCAAAAACCGCGAGCTGATTTTCTCTAGGAGAGAAGTCGCGGTTGAAATCGAGGCCGCATTCGCCAACCGCAACCGCTTTGTTATCGCTGAGCAATGATTGCATTTGGGCTTGGAAGTTGGGTTTACCGTTTTCATCTACGGCATCTTTTGCGTAATGAGGGTGAATACCCACAGTGGCATAACAATGCGTAGGAAGCGCATTCGCTTGTGCCAATGCCTCTTCGCTTTCTTGCATGTCTGTGCCAGTAATGATGAGCTTTTCTACTCCCGATGCAACTGCGCGCGCTACAGTTTCCTGCCAATCGTCTTCAAAGCGATTGTTGGTGAGGTTAACGCCAATATCACACAGTTGCATGAGAGATGTTCCTTGCTTTTAAGATTTACGCTCTACACGAATTCGCGATGTGCTGGACGCTTCTTTTAAGAAATACGCGCCTAATAAACCTTTTTCTAAAACCACTGTTTTACCCGCTTGCATTAAGATGCTCTTAGAGTCGGTTTGTTGCCAAACTTGGCCGTTATCTAACGTGATAATCAGCTTGCCTCGACGCGATTTTTTAACCGATGCAACTTGAGCCGTTAAGGATTCAACTTCATTACGCTCGATGGTTTGAAGAATGGGCTTACCGAAGTTATCGACGGGGTTACCGTATTGCTGAGGCGCAGCTTGAGGCGCTTGCTCATACACAACATTGCCCTGGTTTTGCGGGCGGCGATATACCTGAGTGGGAAGTTGGCTGTCTTCGTAGCCATTCGCTTTTTGGTTGAGTTGATCATAGCAAACAAGGCGCTTAAGGCTGTTATCAACTTGGCTGCACTTTTCCATTGCTTGAGCGAGTGATTCGGCAAATGCAACATTAGAAAATGCACAAACAACGGCCAATACACACAGTTTTAACTTCATCACGTTTCTTGTTCCTCTTCTTCTTCAGTTTTGGACTTTCCGTATAGACTTCCAGCATAAACGCCAAGTTCAAATAAAAGCCACATGGGAATTGCTAGTAATGTTTGAGAAATAGGGTCCGGTGGTGTCATTAGCATACCAATGACGAAAACAGAAACGATCACATAAGGTCGTTTCTCTCGCAAACTGGCTGGTGTAGTAAAGCCTGTCCAGCACAGTAAAAATATGGCGATCGGGATTTGAAAAGATAAACCAAAGGCAAAAAACAGCTTCAAAACAAAATTTAAATAACTGTTGATATCGGTATTAATGACGACGCCTTCTGGCGCTACACCCACAAAGAAAGGAAAAGCGAGTGGGAAGATAACGAAGTAGGCAAAGGCAATGCCTGAGTAAAATAAAAAGCTAGAGAAGAACATTAAAGGGGCAACTAAGCGCTTCTCGTTTTTGTAAAGCCCTGGTGCCACAAATGCCCAGCATTGATAAAGCACGTAAGGAATGGCGATAAAAAATGAAAGAACGAGCGTTAATTTAAAAGGTGCAAAGAAAGGAGAGGCAACGTCTGTTGCGATCATTTGCCCACCTTCGGGCAGCGCATCGATTAATGGTTGAGACAGTAGCTGGTATAAATCTTGGGCGAAGTAAGCCAGCGAGAGAAAAATAACAAGCACGCTGACAACTGCACGCAATAATCGGCTGCGCAATTCAATCAGATGTGCAATGAGGGGTTGAGGCTGGGTCACGAACCTTGATCGTCTTTCTTATAGGGTTTCTGTACGGATTCTGCCGCAGCTTTAAGTTCATCGACAGAAGCTTTTACTTCTGGAGAAAGGTTTTCAAACTGCTGGTTTTCTGCCTTTTTTAGATTTTCATGCAATTCTTGTATCCGTAGCTGCTGTTCAATTTCATTTTGAAAGCCGGTTGCCATATTACGGATACTTCTGATGGTTCTGGAGGTACTACGAATAGCACCTGGCAAACGCTCAGGCCCTAAAACGAGTAACGCTATGATGGCAACAATAAACAGTTCCCAGAAGCCAATATCAAACATGGTTAGTCTTGTTTCTGCTGCGTATTTTCTTTGTTTTGCACGGTACTGTTTTCAGATTTATCTTCCACCTTTTCTTGGAAGTCTGCGTCTTTTTTCGCTTCGTCATCTGAGACGGCTTTTTTAAAGCCTTTTACCGCTGAGCCTAGGTCTCCGCCTAAGGTGCGAAGCTTCTTCGTGCCAAATAGCAATACTACGATTACAAAGATAATTAGCAGTTGCCAAATACTAATTCCGCCCATGTCTTACTCCAAAAATGTAAAGTCACGGCTATTATACGTAGCTATCTCAAAAGGTCACTGCATTTAGTAGATTGTTGGCTTTTTCTGCGGGTTTTTATCTGTTAAGGTGAATTTAAAGGAGAAAAAATTTAGGTAGGAACCGTAAAATAGTCATATATTTAAGCAGTATCACTCTTAAAAAGTTGCACACTCGAAATACCGTCAGGGAATGATTTTTTGTCGCGTTGCTCTGCTGTGTTTTGTTGTATGAGCGTCAACAGAATGAGGTGAAGTTGTGAAAAACATCATGCTTAAACTACTGTTGGTCCCTACTGTTTTAACGGTGAATTCTGTGTGGGCCGAAGAATCTCCTCCTTATCCTTGGTTGGACGACCTCCACCTGAGTTTAACAGACTCAGTTCACGGTACGGCTAATTGGCTCGATACCTTTTTTGTCAAAGATTCCCTAGAACTCGATCAAGAAGCGCATGGTCATGCCCGAATTCGTCTTGCATGGGAGCCGCGTAGCCGAGATGTTGGGGAGTTTGAGTCGCGGATTCGTGTGAGTTGGAAGCTGCCTCGATTTAAGAATCAAGTGAATGTGGTTTTTAGTGATTATGACGATGAGCTGGAAAAGGCGCCCGTAAAGGCAGCACAAACAGATGTCGTTCCCAGCAGAAATCGTTTCAATTTAGCGTTACGTTGGATTCGCAATACAGACAATAAGAATGTATGGTCTCACCGCGTAGGTATCGGACGCCAGTTACAGCCCTTCGTTCGCACCAGCTATATCAAGAAAATAGCCGTGGGCGATGGTAATAATCTTCGAACCGAAGTGTCGGGATATTACTATGCGAAAGATGGATTTGGTTCGCATTTAGGTTTGCAGTATGAACACGGGATAAGTCAAAATTCCGTGTTACGAGTCGATAATAACTTTTATTATCGCGGTGATGATGACGATTGGTTGTGGCAACACAGCTTATATATGATGCGTCAAAAGACGGATGAATCCGCCATAGTGCACGGGCTCTATATTGAAGGAGAGTCCGAGCCGAACTATCAAGTTACCGAGTATTTAGTGAGTTCTCGCTGGCGCAAAAACGCGTTACGAGACTGGTTATTTTTTGAAGTTGAACCTTTTGTCCTATGGCGTAGAGATGAAAATTTTTCAGCATCCTACGGTGTAGCGTTGCGCGTTGAGGGCTTTTTCGGGCATTTATGACCGAACTAAGCTAAACATATAGGCTTAACACCCGGCTGACAGAGCTTTAACAAAAATAGAAAAATTAAAAATTGAAGGTGTATTAAGCAGATGAGTGATTTTGAAGACATTCGTCCCTACAGTGATGCAGAAGTTAGGGGAGTGTTGGATCGGCTTATTAATGAGCCTGAGTTAATAAAGACCATTTTAGAATTCCGATATGATGGCTGGCCCGTATTTGTTAATCCTATCTTAACGTTTTTGATCCGTGCATCGCTAAAAAGAAAGCTACGGGACGTTAATACCATTCGTGATCTTCAACTGCATATAGAGCAATACATGCAGCAGGTGATTGATGAAACCACGCAGGGGCTTGAAGTCACAGGAATTGATAATCTACCGCCGGGTAGACCTTACCTTTTCATCAGTAATCATCGCGATATTGTTTTGGATCCTGCCTTTATCAATTTAGCCTTACACAATAACAATATTGATACGATGCGCATTGCGATTGGTGACAACCTGCTCGGCAAGGATTGGATTGCTGATTTGATGCGATTAAATAAAAGCTTTGTGGTAAAGCGCTCGGTGAAAACGGTGCGTCAAAAGCTGATGGCTAGCAAGCAATTATCAAAATACATGTACCTTTCTTTAACAGAAGAAAATGCCAACATGTGGATTGCACAAAGAGAAGGGCGAGCAAAAGACGGCAACGATTTTACTAACTCGGCTGTTATTTCCATGTTGTTGCTCAACAAGCCGAAGTCTCAAGCCGTTGTTGATTATATTGGTGAGCTTTGCATTGTGCCCGTATCAATATCGTATGAGTACGATCCTTGCGATGTGGCTAAAGCGTTAGAGCTGCATCAACGTAAAGTTGATGGACGATACGAAAAGCAGCACAACGAAGATATTTTAAGTATTTCAGAAGGTATTCAGGGAGAAAAAGGCCGCGTACGTATTCACTTTGATAAGCCGTTGTCCCCCACTGATGAATTGCCGTTAGATAATGCCAAGTCAGTCGCTTCTGCTATTGAGCGTTCCATTATTGAGCACTATGGCTTAATGCCAACGAATATTGCGGCGGCAGCACTTATTCAAAATCCGGTTGATGAAGCAGAATTAACGTCACTTAGCCAAGGTTTCTCTCAAGAAGAAATAACGAATGCAAAAGAGTATCTTCAGCAGCGATTTGCCGTGTTCCCTGAAGCCGTTAAACAAAAAGGCTACGGGGCTTATGCGGCTCCTGTGGTAAACCAAATTGCAGTAAGAAAGGGTGAGGCTTTAGCGCCGCTGGTAGAGCTGGATGAAATGTAGTGCTCAATGCAATACGTGGTGGCTAAATCAGGCTTAAGTCTGCAACTAGCAAGATTGGATGAAAAACGAAATGGAAAGGCTAAGCCAAAATAGGCTTAGCCTTTTTTGTTTGTTACTTGCGTGTGATAAAGGCTTTCGCCCAGCAACCAAACCCTACGCCAACCGTAACAATGGCGTAAGCAATGTGCGTTTGATAAAGCGGTAACAACAATCCGCCAATGCAAAATGTTGAGCCAATCATGGTGTAAAACAGCGTTTTACGGCTTTGGCGTTCTACCACTTCTTGGCGCTCAAACCATTTTCTTTGCTTTTCTGGCAGTAGCTTAATTTGCTTAAGCGAGTCGTACAGCAAATCCGGTACTTCTGGCATTTTCTCTGTCCAGTACGGAAAGTTTGAATAAACCTTGTTGTACATAGCTTTGAAGCCGACCTGCTCTTTCATCCAATTTTCTAAAAACGGTTTAGCGGTTTGCCATAAATCGAGTTGTGGGTAGAGCTGTCTGCCTAAGCCTTCAATATAAAGTAAGGTTTTTTGTAGCAATACGAGTTGTGGCTGTACCACCATGTTAAAACGACGAGCGGTATTGAACAGTTGTAAAAGCACATGACCAAATGAGATTTCAGCCAGCGGTTTGTGGAACAGTGGTTCACAAACGGTACGAATAGCGACTTCGAACTCGTCGATATTGGTATCGTAAGGCACCCAGCCGGAGTCTACGTGCAGTTCGGCGACTTTTCTGTAATCGCTGTTAAAGAAAGCGACAAAGTTTTCGGCTAAGTAGCGTTTGTCTTCTCGATTAAGCGTACCCACAATGCCAAAGTCGATAGCGATATATTTGGGCGCTTCAGGGTGAGTGGCATCTACAAAAATATTGCCGGGGTGCATGTCTGCATGAAAGAAACTGTCTCGGAATACTTGGGTGAAGAAAACTTCAACGCCGCGCTCAGCAAGCACTTTTAGGTTCACACCCTTTTCTTTTAAGGTGTCGATATCAGAAACGGGAATACCTTGAATGCGTTCCATAACAACGACATCTTGTGTGCAGTAATCCGCATAAATATAAGGAACGTAAAGTGAGTCGGAGTTTTCAAAATTGCGAGCGAGTTGAATCCCATTTGAGGATTCGCGGGTTAAATCCAGCTCATCAACAATGGTTTTTCGATACTCTTCCACCACCTCAATAGGACGCAAGCGTTTTCCGTCGGGTAAGAGTTTTTGAGCGATAACGGCAAAAGCACGCATGAGCTCAATGTCTGCGTGAATGGTTTTTTCAATGCCTGGGCGAGTGACTTTGACCACGACTTGTTTGTTATCTAATCGCAGTGTTGCAGCGTGGACTTGTGCAATAGAGGCCGAAGCTAACGCTGTTTTATCAAACTCGGTAAAAATCTCATCGAGTGAACGGATCCCAAGCGATCGTAAGATAATTTTAATGGCCTCGTCGCCATCAAAAGGCTGAACATTGTCTTGCAAAATCGCCAGCTCATTTGCGATATCCGGCGGCAGAATATCCCGTCGTGTAGATAGCATTTGTCCGAACTTAACAAAAACCGGACCAAGAGTTTGTAGAGCTAAACGCAAACGTTGACCACGGTTGTGATCGGGGTAGCGGTTACGCATCCAAAACAGCATGACTTTCAAAAAGCGAATATACCAAGGTAAGAAACGCTCGGGTATCCACTCATCTAACCCGTGTTGCAGCAGTGTTTTCGCAATGGTGTAAAAGCGTTTAATTCTCACAGGCTATCCTTCTTTAATTAGTCGTGTTTGCTTTTGGCCTTGTTGGAGAGGTGCTCGATACGAGCTTCAAGGCGACCGACTTCGCCTCGCAAAGTGCTAATATTTTGTACAAATTGTTCTACTTCAATGGCGTGTGGAACCAGTTTCTTTTCTTCAATAGCCCCTTCTTTGAGCATATTAGAAAGATGAGATAATCCTTGGGAAAGGTGGTTTTTGGCTTTTTCTGCCAACGAGAAAAACTGGTGAGCTGCAACATCGCCAACGTATCGGGATAAGTGCTCTTCCCAGTCGATATTGAGATCTTTCACGAGTGTACTGAAATGCTGGGCGACATGGATATCGCCTTCAAGATCTAAGCGCTTTTCTTGGATAAGTCGCGTGATTTGGCTGCTATCTTTTAGCTCGTTTAACACGCTCATTTGCAGTTTAATGTGGCAATCAGCCTCAACGCTTGAAGCCGTGTGGCTAGTTGCGTCATCAACTTCCATGAGAATATCGACACGCGTTGAAAACGCAAAAATCAAAGGCCAAGGTAGCTCTTTGACGGTGACTTTTAAGCGTTTATCTTGCAAAGGCTGCAAACGCTTAGCCGAAATAGGATCAAGCTTAATAATGGTGTTTAAAAGCGCTTCAATCGCGCCACCGACAAGCTGTTTTGTTGGCATTAGAACTTAAAGCCTCTGTGTAGGGCAACAATACCGCCAGTTAAATTCTGATAACTCGTTTGCTCAAAACCTGCGTTATCCATCATGGTTTTTAGCGTTTCTTGGTCGGGATGCATACGAATTGATTCCGCCAAGTACTGATAGCTTTCGGCATCATTTGCGATGACTTTACCCATAGTTGGTAACAAATTGAACGAATACCAGTCATACACTTTACTGAACGTGTCGTTTTCAGGCTTAGAAAACTCTAATACAAGGAGGCGCCCACCAGGCTTTAAAACGCGGTACATAGAGCGTAAAGCTTGGTCTTTATCGGTGACATTTCGCAAGCCAAAGGCAATAGTGACCAGATCAAAATGATTGTCGGGAAAAGGAAGTTGCTCGGCGTCGGCTTGAATCCATTCAACGTTGCCAACAATGCCTTTGTCGCGAAGACGGTCGCGACCCACTTGCAACATACTGGCATTAATGTCGGAAATAACGACTTGCCCTTTGGGGCCTGTTAGGCGAGAAAACTTGGCACCGAGGTCGCCCGTACCGCCTGCTAAATCGAGTACTTTGTGGCCGGGGCGAATACCGCTGCAATCAATGGCATAACGTTTCCAAACACGGTGAATACCGAGCGACATAACATCGTTCATGATGTCGTATTTATCAGCAACAGAATGGAACACTTCAGCGACCATTGACGCTTTTTGTTTTGCTTCTACCTGTTTAAAACCGAAGTGAGTCGTGTTGTCGGGAAAGTTTTCATTGTTCATGCAAATAGGCCTGAAAAAGTCGTCTTACAAACGGTGGCATAGTGTACCAGAAAAAAAATCTGTCAGAAGCAGGGATTTAGCGCTTATATTTTAAGCAAAAATTTATACGAATGATAAGGTGATAGGGATGAATTGTTTTTCTATACTAACTATCTGCGAAGATTTCTTTTGAGTGCATCAAGTTCGTGATCTGGCGCATGATAGGCAGAGAAAAACTCGGTTAGGATCGCGAACCTTTTACGAACCTTATAATAACGCTGCAGGAGAGTTGGTTGATGTCTGATTGTGCAATATGCATTTTAGAACCAGATGAAATCGAGAGAGAAATTCTTGAAGGCATTTTGTCTGATGAAGGAACACTTCACTTTTTCTCGTCAAGCGCTGAACTGATTTCTTCTTTGAGTGAGCATTTACCGGCCTTAATCATTACCGAAACCGTCATTGGTGATGAAAGCGGCTACCACATCTGTGAACAAATCAAAAACGAATACGCTGCTTATGACACAGCGGTACTTTTCTTAACAAGCCAAACATCCGTCGATGAACGCTTAAAAGGGCTGGAAGCCGGCGCTGATGATTACCTCTTTAAGCCCTACGATATCATTGAGTTTTCTGCAAAAATTCGTGCTGCGAAGAATCGCATCTCGGGTAAGGCTGGGTTAAAAAAGCAGCTCGACTTGGCGAGTAACACCGCCATGCAAGCCATGTCCGCACAAAGTGAAATGGGCAGTGTGTTGCAATCCGTTAGAGCCATGAATGAAGCCTCGACGTACGAAGGGGTATGCGACGGTTTATTCACTTGCTTAAAAGACTATGGCTTAGGTTGCACGATTTATTTTGTTAAGGGACAAGAGCAAACTTATGTGCCAACGCCAGGGCGTCAAGTGAGTCCCATAGAAACACAAATTATTTCGATGGTAAGAGAAAAGGAACGGATTTGGCAAAGAGGCTATCGTGCGGCATATAACTTCCACCATACGTCTTTATTGGTGTTGAACATGCCGGAAGATGCGGAAAAATCTGGCCGTTTACGAGACAGCTTATGCATTTTGATGGAAGCGTTTGATGTGCGCATCGATAATTTAAATCAGCAGCAAGAGCTAACCGATGCCCACGAGTGGCAGCACGCCGTTAAAGAAGTATCGCAGTTGTTGAATACGGCTTCATCGCGGTTGCAAACTAGCGTAGAAAACAGCCATTCAGCACTTCGAGAATTAATGGATGATTTTTGGGAGTTGATCCCGCGTTTGGCCTTGGAAGAAGATCAAGAAAACACCATGCATTCATTGATGGATAAGGCGTTTGAAAATATGAATAACGGCTTGGATGAATCCGAAAAAACCTGTGCAGTTGTTGGTAAAGTTATTGAGCGTTTAAACAAAATGTAGCAAAAAGCACTCGCTTCAATGTTGAAACGAGTGCCTGGCTTGTTACTGAATACCGCTGTGGCGAAGCAGTGGATCAATGCTTGGCTCGCGACCTCGGAACGCTTTGAATAGTGTCATCGGCTCTTCACTGCCACCTTGTTCTAAGATGTTGTGTAAGAAGTCATTCCCAACGGCACGATTAAAAATACCTTCCTCTTCAAAGCGGCTAAATGCGTCGGAAGACAAAACTTCAGCCCACTTATACGAGTAATACCCTGCTGCATAACCACCACCAAAAATGTGATTGAATGCGTTTTGGAAGCGATTCGATTTAGGCGGCACATTAACGGCTACTTCGCTGCGCACTTGGTCTAGCACGGTTTGTACGTTAGTGGATGCGTTGTAGTGCTGATGCAAGCGAAAATCGAACATCGAAAATTCAAGCTGCCTTACCATTTGCATAGCGGATTGGAAGTTGCGAGCGTTTAGCATTTTCTCTAACAAATCATCTGGTAATGACTCACCTGTCTCGAAGTGACCAGAAAGGAAAGCCAATGCTTCTTTTTCCCAGCACCAATTTTCAAGGAATTGGCTTGGTAACTCTACCGCATCCCAAGGCACACCGTTAATGCCAGACACAGACATCACTTCAACTTTGGTGAGCATGTGATGCAAACCATGACCAAATTCATGGAACAAGGTGATGACTTCGTCATGGGTAAATAAAGCCGGTTTACCATCAACAGGGCCGCTGAAATTACAGTTCAAATAAGCAATAGGCTGTTGCAGGTTGCCGTCCATTTTGATGTGACGCGTGCGACACTCATCCATCCATGCACCGCCACGTTTTTTGGCTCGTGCATATAAATCTAAATAAAATCCGCCGCGAAGGTCGTTGTTTTCGTCAGTGATTTGGAAAAAGCGTACGTCTTTGTGCCAAACATCGACATCATTGACTTCTTCAATTTTGATGCCGTATAAACGCGAAACGACTTCAAACATGCCGTTAACGACCTTTTCTTCAGGGAAGTAAGGGCGAAGCATCTCGTCGGAAATACTGTATTGAGCTTGTTTGAGCTTTTCAGAATAGTAAGTCATATCCCATACCGCGAGCTCTTCAACGCCAAACTCGGATTTTGCAAAATCAATCACTTCTTGGCGTTCTTTTTCGGCTTGAGGTTTGGAGCGAACAGCTAAATCACTCAAGAAACTGTTCACCTGATCCGTGCTTTCGGCCATTTTGGTGGCAAGGGAAAGCTCAGCGTAGTTATCAAAACCGAGTAATTTAGCCAATTCTGATTTTAACGCGAGCAGCTCATCGATAATTGGAGCGTTATCCCATTTACCGGCGTTTGGACCTACCTCTGAAGCTCGTGTAGAAAAGGCGGTGTACATTTCCTCTCTGAGCTCACGGTTATCGCTGTACGTCATCACTGGTAAATAGCTTGGAATATCAAGCGTGAACAACCAGCCTTGTAAATCTTGTTGGCGAGCCGCTTGTGCTGCTGCCGCCTTTGCTGATTCAGGTAATCCGGCTAGATCGCTTTCGTCAGTAAGGTGTTTTGTCCAACCCAATGTTGCGTCCATAACTTGGTTGCTAAATGTTGAACCAAGCTCGGATAAACGTGCTCGAATCTCTCCATAACGTTGCTTTTGTTCTTCTGGCAAGGCGACGCCGGAAAGTTCGAAATCACGGATCGCATCATTGACGACTTTTTGTTGAGCAGAGGATAAAGAAGCAAACGTCTCGCCGTCGCGGATGGCAATGTAGGCATCAAACAAGGCTTTGTTTTGGCCAAGCCACGTGCTGTATTCAGAAAGGAAAGGCAAGCAGCCATCGTGCGCTTCTCGAAGTTCATCCGTACTGACAACGGCGTTCATATGCGACACCGGAGACCAGAATTTTCCGAGGGCTTCTTCTGCAGCATCAATAGGCGCGATAAGGTTGTCCCAGGTGTAATGAGATTGCTTTAATTTCTCTTCAACGGTTGCTTTGCAGTCAGCGATAAATTGCTTTAACTGTGCTTCGATTTGGTCAGGCTTAACTTCTGAAAACTTTGGTAAATCGAATTGGCTCATAGGTGAGGTTCCTGTCGACGTTGTCTTTGTTAGTACCATTAATAAGACGAAAACCACAAAACTCAAGGGTTAAAGTGTTTCTTAAGTTTAAAACAAAGATCCAAATTTTGTTTAACTCGTATAGAAAACTTACCGAAAGAGTGTTAACTTAAAAACATAAAGAAAAATATTTACCAGTTTTTGTTAAGTAAACTCAAAAAACGTCGATACACAAATTGAGCAGATGATTTGGAGTAATAAATTTCTCTGTTGGCATAGATACTGCACACAATAATCAGCGATAAGCAGTAGTCAAAATTTGGGCATGACAATTAGAAATCTCAATATGGGGGCGTTAATATGCTAGCTTTTACCTTTGATATCATTGCAGTTGTTTTTAACAGTTGGGCTGATCGTCGTCAGCCAGAAATTGAAGCACTCAGCGACGAGAATTTTTTCGCATAATCTGTATTATCTGGTGTACCGCATTATCAGTTGTCAAAAGTGTCAGCTAGCATCAAGGCACTGACAAAGGTGTCACAAGAGTACTCAATCTGCTCTTGTGGCATTATGATTTAGCGGATCCGCGCTTATTGCTTTTTTGATTATCACAACCTTTTGATTTTCAACGCTATTCGTTGGCTCACTCAGAGCTAGCTCCAAATACCATTCGGTTGCTTATTCAAAGTACCTCCTTTAGGTCTACTTTTCTTTTGTCATTATCAGAGCGCATTAATGCAAAGAGACGGGTGACTCCTAGGGGGAATCATGACCTCGTACTAAGCTTTTAACAAAGCCAAAAGGTTTTCAATAGTGTAAAAAAACATCGTTTGAATGCGATCAAAAAAGCGAACTGTTACGTTATCGTAACGTTGAATCGGTTAAATTTATTACGGGACATGCTTTTAATTAATTCAATCAACCCTATATAGAAAACCAATTTGCATTTTTGAATAAACCGTTCAAAGTAGTGTCCGAACGAACAACGAAGAGATAACAATGGCAGATTTTGATTATATTTGTATTGGCGCAGGTAGCGGTGGTATTGCTTCTGCAAATCGTGCAGCAATGCGTGGCGCTAAAGTCGCGTTAATTGAAGGGAAAGTTGTTGGTGGCACCTGTGTAAACGTAGGTTGTGTACCAAAAAAAGCCATGTGGTTTGGTGCGCAGGTTGCTGAAGCTATCAATTTATATGCACCGGATTACGGGTTTGATGTCACTGTGAACAACTTTAGTTGGAAAACATTGATTGATAATCGCGAAGCCTACATTGATCGTATCCACGGTTCGTACGATCGCGTACTTGCTAAAAATGGCATCACGCGCATCGAGGGATATGCTCACTTCGTTAACAACAACACAATATCTGTTGAAGGCAAAGAATACACTGCCGATCATATTTTGATTGCGACAGGTGGCAAGCCTGTTTTCCCTGATATTCCTGGCGCAGAGCTTGGTATTGATTCTGATGGTTTCTTTGCACTACACGAGCAACCGAAGCGCGTCGCGGTTGTTGGAGCAGGTTATATTGCGGTTGAGCTTGCGGGTGTTATGCACTCACTTGGCACAGAAACCCACCTTGCTGTTCGCGGCGATCGCCCTCTTCGAAACTTTGATGAAATGTTGAGTTCAACGCTTGTCGAAATGATGGAGCAACACGGTCCGACACTTCACACCAATAGCGCGCCAGAAAAAGTGGAAAAGAACGAAGATGGTTCACTTACCTTAACGTTCGTAACGGGTAAATCAGTGGTCGTTGATGAAGTGATTTGGGCAATTGGTCGTTCACCACTAACAGAAAATCTTGCACTTGAAAATACCGATGTTGAGCTTAATGAGCGCGGTTACATCAAAACGGATGAGTTTGAAAACACAACAGCGCCTAACGTATATGCACTTGGTGATATCAACGGCAAAATCGAATTAACACCTGTTGCGGTTAAAGCGGGTCGTTTATTGTCTGAAAGGCTCTTTGGTGGCAAGCCAGAAGCGAAAATGGACTACGATCTTGTTGCGACAGTGATGTTCAGCCACCCTGCCATTGGTACAGTGGGCTTAACTGAAAAAGAAGCCATTGAGCAATACGGCGAAGACAACATTAAGGTATACAACAGCAGCTTTGCAGCCATGTACACGGCTGTTACGCGCCACCGTCAAATGACGAAAATGAAGCTTGTATGCGCTGGTGAAGATGAAAAAGTCGTTGGTCTTCACGGCATTGGCTTAGGTATGGATGAAATCCTTCAAGGCTTTGCTGTTGCCATGAAGATGGGCGCAACCAAAGCAGACTTTGATTCGTGCGTAGCGATTCACCCTACTTCTGCTGAAGAATATGTGACTATGACTTAATCTCAATCCATTGGTAATACATTGGGAACCGCTTTTGGTGAAGACTAAAGGCGGTTTTTTGTATGTGGCTGTTGGTCGAAGAGTTGTATCGAGTGTTTTGTATGGTTAGGTATGAACTTCATAGCCTTTATTTAATGCTGGACAGATATCAACAAACACCATTGACACCCAACCCTCAACAGGCTTATCGTAAAAAAGCATTCGAAGTAACATGTCATAATGGCGCGTTACCATCTTGTCGGAGTGCCTTGGTGAAAACCTTGGCTGAGATCGCATAAAGCGGGATCCGTGAACCTGAACAAGTTAATACTTGCGTAGGGAACAAGAGTCATTTTTACATGCCAATACGGTGTGTGTTTGCTTTCTTGTAGCGTATCAAATAGGGCATAAGCCCGATCT
>CAXRCC010000198.1:0-17154 GCA_964228975.1 Paraneptunicella sp.
GTGCCGTTAATGCCCGGTATTGAAAACCTTGTTAAAACCTTAAAGTTGAACGGCTGGAAAGTCGCCATTGCATCAGGTGGCTTCACGTATTTTGTTGATTACTTAAAAGAGAGGTTAGGATTGGATTATGCCGTGTCGAATCAACTGGAAATTGTGGATGCCAAGCTCACGGGCAAGGTCATTGGCGGTATTATTGATGCGCAAGTTAAGGCTCAAACAGTTGAAGGTTTAGCCCGTGAATACGATATTCCGCTGTCGCAGACTATTGCATTGGGGGATGGCGCGAATGATTTAGTGATGATGGATAAAGCCGCGCTAGGCGTGGCCTACAAAGCTAAACCTATTGTCAAAGAAAAAGCGCAAACGGCTATTCGATTCTCGGGGTTAGATCAACTGCTGGACTATTTACAGTAGCAAGTGGCAGTCGCGAATTTTTTGCGTTAACGGTGAATATTTCAAAATAAAGCGGCTGCGTCGTGATAACGCAGCCGCTTTTTGGAAGAAAAAAGCGAGCACCAAATCCTATATGCTCGCGAAGCTTTACAGCTGAGAGGTAAAGTTAAATAGGACTAAATATCCAACTGCCAACAATGACGGAACTCACCATCATCACAACAAGGAACACAAGCCCGACCGTTACCACAGAACTTGCATACACAAAGCCTTCTTCCTCAGGAATGTGCATGACAATGGGTACGCCGGTGTACAGTAAATAAACGGAATACGCCAAACCCGCTAATCCTACTAGCATCATGAACCAAAGCTCAGGATAAAACCCGGCAAGGGCAGTCATGAAAAGCGGAGTTGCAGCGTAAGCTGAAATCTCTAAGGCTTGGGTGTAGGTTGGGTTAGAGTCGAAGGTTTTCGACATCCACTGCGTCATATAAGCTAAAGCGAACACCCCTAAAACCAGCCCGACATAAAGGCCAACGCCGAAAATTGCGCCTTCTGTCGAGGTTAGGAAAATGCGATCGCCTACGCCGATACTCCAGCCAAAATACACTGCTGAAAAGTACGCCATTAAAGATGGAATCAATGAAATGATTAAGATGTGCGTTAAACTGAATTTGAAACTTTCATGCCGTTTTTCAATGACATGCCATTCCTCTTTCGGATGGGTATAAATACCCCATAAGTGGTTTAAAATCATGATTACCCCTCATTATTTTGATTAAACATTTACGTTTTTCTCAAACAAATTAGTTTTGGACTCTAAAAGGTCAATTCGTGTTTGAAAATCAACGTTTTACGTTGAGGTGTATTAACCAAGCTCAGCTAAAATTCCTTTATTTAACCCACTTTCTCCATGACAATGCTTGTTTTAACGCACCACAAAAAAATATCCCTTAAACTAGGTATAGCTCAAAATTTCCTATGATCAACCTACGCCAAATTACACATATATGATCATGATTGGCAAAAATAGGTCCAGATATTAACCCCATAATTTATAGTGGTAACGATTTGAAGAAATATAAAGTCATGAATGCGCTGACTATTTAGCGAGAGTTAACTATGATGTGTGGAACGTCATTACTGGACAGACCACATCATGTGCTTAATCGAAATTGTTGAACTGCATCACGAAATTGACGAACACCGTATTTTTGTTAAACGCTGGATACCGCTCGACGCGGAATCAGAAACACCGGTTGTGCTGTTTCACGACTCGTTAGGCAGTGTCGCGTTATGGCGAGACTTCCCTTTACTTTTAGCACAAACACTGAATCGTCCTGTTATCGCTTACGATAGGGCAGGATATGGCCAGTCCAGCGCGGTGATGCAAGCGCAGCCAAGCACGTTTATCGAAGATGAAGCCAAGGCTTTCTTTCCTCGCTTAAAACAGGCATTGGGTTTAACGCAATATCTTGCCTTAGGGCACAGTGTTGGCGGTGGCATGGCGCTTTTACTTGCAGCTTACGATGATGCGTGCGTTGGGGTGATTTCCATTGACGCACAAGCGTTTGTTGAGGCGCGTACCTTACAAGGTATTCGCGATGCACAGGCCATGTTCTCGCAACCCGGGCAAATGCAGCGCTTGGAGAAATGGCACGATGCAAAAGCAAGCTGGGTACTGACCTCTTGGGTGGAAAATTGGCTATCGCCTGCGTTTACCGATTGGAGCTTAGTGCCAACCATTCGCGGTGTGACTTGCCCTGCACTGGTAATGCACGGCGACAACGACGAATACGGCAGTTGTGATTTTCCCCATACCATTGCCGATAATGTCTCGGGTGATGTCGTGATTCGCATTTTAGAAAATTGTGGTCATACGCCGCACAAAGAATGCCAAGACGAGGTCATGTCGCAGATCCAAACTTTCTGTCAACAACAGTTGGGATTGCGGGTTTTGTGCGATGAAGAGGCTCATGAAAAAGAGGGAACTGTGCTATAGTGTCGCCCGCTCAATAGTAAGGCTTTTTAGCCATCAGCAAAAAGACACAAAAAGAAAGAGAAGTGCAAATTGGAAGAGCTACTTGCCCCTATCAAATCATTCCTTCAATGCGACACGCCCGATGAATGGGTTCACGCCGCAACATTAAAAGAAAACCTCCCTGTGGTGCTGACTGATCACTTAGTGTGCGAGCTAAAAGCCGCGCAATCAGCCATGTACCTGATTCGAAAATACGCGGTCGATGCTCAAAGCGGCGAGGCATTACTGCAATGGCTTAAGCCTTTTGAAGATTTTACTTATCGCAAAGAAGGAGATTGGCAATCTCTGATTAAACACAACACCTTGTCGAAATCCATGTTGCCTAAGTCGGGTACGCCATATGGCCAAGATCTCATCGACAAAATGGTGCTGCTGATAAAAGAAGAATTGCACCACTTTTACCAAGTGCTCGAAATCATGCACGAAAACGGTGTGCCTTACGAATATTGCACGTCTAGCCGCTACGCCAAAGGGCTGTTGCGTCACGTGAAAAATCACGAGCCAGATAAGCTGGTCGATAAACTTATTTGCGGCGCATACATTGAAGCACGCTCTTGTGAACGCTTTGCAAAGCTTGCGCCTCATGTAGATAAGCGCCTTGGCGATTTTTACGTGTCATTACTTCGCTCAGAAGCGCGTCATTATCAAGATTACCTCACGCTGGCTGAAGATATTGCGGGCCATGATATATCTGAAAGGGTGGCATATTTTGGAAAAGTAGAAGCTGATTTGATTTCATCACCCGATGAAGATTTTAAGTTTCACAGTGGTCGGCCTGTGTTGAATTGTTAATAATAGGTCCGTTGCGTTAACCCCAATAAAAATAGAAGAGTAGTGTGTTATGGCATTAGATGAGGTGATGCTAGAAAATGTGGTGACAACAGGGCCGTTAGATTCGTTGCGACACGTAGCGTATTTGTTCGAACAGCGCGAAACGCATCACATTTTAGTGGTTGAAAACGACGTTTTGTTGGGGATTATTTCCGATAGAGATTTGTTGGTGTCGATCCACCCGAATACGTTTTCACAGATAGCATCGAACACAGAAGAGCGCGTGTTAAACAAAACCGCGAACCAAATAATGACGCCCAAACCCTTTTGTATCACGCCGAATACGTCGATTATTTCTGCATCTGAGTTGATGTTAGAAAAGGGGATTTCAGCACTACCTGTATTGGATGAGCGCAAACGTGTGATTGGGGTTGTGAGCTTACGTGCGATAGTCAATTATTTTGTCACCAAAACCCGCACTCGTCAGAATAAATCCTCAAAACCGGTTTCGACCAAATCCACCGCGCTGAATAAACTTAAGGCGTAAATTGGCGCTGCTCTAGCTCAACATCGGTTTCAGACACTTTTAACACACTGCCTTGCGTGTACCAGTCTCCTAGTACAATGCGTTGCCCACTGCCAGAGGGTAAGGTGACGTCATGAATAGCGGGTCGATGAGTGTGTCCGTGGATCAGTCTGGAGACGTGCGCCGCGTCCATGGCGTTAACCACTTCTTCTGGGGTAACGTCCATAATGGAAAGATTTAAATTAGACGTATTAGATTGGCTCTTTTCGCGCCCTTTTCGTGCAATTTCGCGTCTTTTACTGAGCGGAAATAACAACATGAGTCGTGGCCACCACCAGCCTCGTGCTTTTTTTCTGAACTTTTGATATTCCACATCACGAGTACATAGCTCATCGCCGTGCATTATCAGGGTGGGTTTTCCGTATAAATCGACCACTTCGCACTCGGGTAATAACGTCATGCCCGCGCGTTTTGCAAACCCATCGCGAATTAAAAAATCACGGTTGCCGTGAATGAAATAAATGGGCTTACCTTTATCCGATAATGCTTTAAAGGCATGAGCGACTTCGGTGGTAAAGGGGTTGATATCATCGTCACCAATCCACGCTTCGAACAAATCCCCTAACACATATAACGCATCTGCCTTTGGTGCTTCATCTGCTAAAAATGCGGTTAAACAACGGGTAATGTCGGGGCGGTCTGCACTTAAATGTAAGTCTGCTATGAAGTAGGTAAAAGCCATAAAGGGAAGGGGTACTGAATGATAAAATTAAGCGTGTTGTGCGGAGAAAACAGTAGGAGCGCCGAAGCACTCCCTGTTTCAAACGATACTGACAGCGACTGATTACTCAGTAATTTCTGCTTTCTCGATGATCACTTCTTCAAGCGGTACGTCTTGGTGGAAACCTTGGCTGCCTGTTGCAACACCTTTGATTTTTTCAACCACGTCCATGCCTTCTACCACTTCACCGAATACACAGTAGCCCCAGCCATCAGCGCTTTCGCTGCGGAAATTTAGGAAGTCGTTATTCGATACGTTGATGAAGAATTGCGCGGTGGCAGAATGTGGGTCGTTAGTACGCGCCATGGCGATTGTACCCATTTTGTTTTCCAAGCCGTTATTCGCTTCGTTTTGAATAGGCTCTTTGGTTTCTTTTTGGTTCATGCCAGGCTCCATACCGCCGCCTTGAATCATGAAACCGTTAATTACTCTGTGGAAAATCGTGTTGTCGTAAAAACCATCTTTTACGTACGACAAAAAGTTTTCAACAGTCTTCGGAGCTTTCTCAGCGTCCAGCTTAAGTGTGATGTTTCCAAAGTTCGTTTGCAGAGTAACCATCGTTATACCTATTTTTAATCGTTATATAAAAAGGGCATTCTAACTAAAGTGCCCTCGCTTAAAAAGCTTCTTAAGTGTGTAGTTATAGAAGTTTTTAACTTATTTGTTAAATTCGGGCTAATCAAACGCATAAATGCTAAGTATAATGTCCCGCTTTCTCTTCCCTCAATTGACTATTTTAGGATCGTAAATGTTACAAATATACAACACGCTAACGCAGGAAAAACAAGAGTTTAAACCCTTGGTCCCCGGTAAGGTGGGCATGTATGTGTGTGGTATTACCGTTTACGATTTGTGTCACATGGGGCACGCCAGAACTTATCTTAGTTTCGATTTAATGGTGCGTTACATGCGTCATAAAGGTTATGACGTGAAATATGTGAGAAACATCACCGATGTTGACGACAAAATCATTAAACGTGCTAACGAAAACAACGAAACCACCGATGAGTTGACCGAGCGTACAATCGCGATGATGCACGAGGATTTTAAAGCCATTAATTTGCTTGATGCCGATGTAGAGCCGCGTGTTACTACCCACATGAATGAAATCATTGATGTGATTCAACGCCTTATTGATAAAGGCTTTGCCTACCAAGCAGAAAACGGTGATGTGTTATTCGAAGTGGGTAAATACGAAGAGTACGGTCGCTTAGGTAAGCAAGATTTAGAACAATTAAATGCCGGAGCGCGAGTGGATGTAGACCAACACAAACGCGCACCGCTGGACTTTGTATTATGGAAAACCGCTAAACCCGAAGAGCCAAGTTGGGAGTCGCCTTGGGGCAATGGTCGTCCGGGCTGGCATATTGAATGTTCAGCCATGAACCACAAGCATTTAGGCGAACATTTCGATATTCACGGCGGAGGTTCAGATTTGATTTTCCCTCACCACGAAAACGAAGTGGCGCAAAGCTGCTGTGCGTTTGATACGCAGTACGTTAATTACTGGGTTCACACTGGCATGGTGCAAGTAAACGAAGAGAAGATGTCGAAATCTTTAGGTAACTTCTTCACTTTGCGCGAAGTATTAAAAGATTACGATGCAGAAACTCTGCGTTATTTCTTGATGTCGGCGCATTATCGCAGTCAACTTAACTACTCAGAAGACAACTTAAAGCAGGCTCGTTCAGCGCTTGAGCGTTTATACACAGCGTTACGTGATGTGAATGCAGATACCTCGGTTGATTTAGCACACGGTGGTTACTTAGCGCGTTTTGAAGCGGCAATGGATGATGACTTTAATACACCTGAAGCGTTTTCAGTTATGTTTGAGTTGTCGAAGGCGGTGAACAAGGCAGAAGATGCCGCAGAAAAAGCCGCGCTTGCGGGAGTGCTCAAACAGTTGGGCGGTGTGCTAGGTTTGCTTCAGCTTGATCCTGTGGCTTACTTGCAAGGCTCTGTTGATGGCGATGATGATGCAGCGGAAATTGAGGCGTTAATTAAACAACGTAACGATGCGCGTAAGAACAAGGATTGGGCTTCGGCAGATGACGCAAGAGACAAGCTTCAAGCCATGAACATTGTGTTGGAAGATGGTCCTGAAGGAACAACTTGGCGCAGAGCGTAATTAACGTAAACTCATCCAAATAAGAGTGCTTTTAAAGGCGTGCTGATTTTATTATTAGCGCGCCTTTTTTGTTAGAAATTGTCGATTACTTCCCCTTATCATTTTGATAGAAATACCCCCGTTTTTTGTATTGAACGTGGCTTTTTTACTCTCATAAAACCCAGTCAACTCTATCCTTATCAATGACTTAAATCCTATTTCAAAAAGTTGAAATATGATGAAATAAATTTCACCCAAAATATTGAATAGGCTGTAAAGCACACTTTTTTAAAATAGGGTGATTGAGTTTTAAGCTTGAATCATAGTGGGCAAAATGGAATCAGAATTATGTTCGCAATGGGCTGGGTGTAGTCCCGCGCTGGTGCAGTTAAAACAGCAATTAAATCGACTTTCAGGGGTAGATTTTCCTTTGATTATTAAAGGAGAAAAGGGAACGGGAAAAGGGCTGGTGGCTGCGGCTATTCATCGTTTGAGTCAGCGCAAAAGTGCACCTTTTATCAGCACATGTTGCTTAGTGTGGGAACACAAAGATGCCGTTGCGCAGTTCGAAGCGTGCTATCAAAAAGCATTAGGGGGCACGTTGTTTATCAAAAATATCAACGCGCTGCCTGAGCAAATTTTGATTAAGTTGCAGCGCTTTTGGGATAGGGAATACATCGGTCAGCAAATTCAAGTACGCATTATGTGTACTTTGTCGCCGCGACACGAAAACGGCGATTTGCTGGAATCGAGTGCGCCCTGGTTATCGGTTTGCTTGCCGCAACTTAAACAGCGTATTGAAGATATTCCAGCGCTGTTTTGGATGTTGAAAGAAAAATATAAAAACATTCAAGAGCTGAGTATTGATAACGAATGTTGGCCTTTATTGCTGAGTTTTCCTTGGCAAGACAACGTAAAAGGGGTTGAACGTTTTTACGCTAAACTTGCTGTGTTGTCTGAGCAAAAACAAGTGAGCCGTACTTTGCTGTTACAGCTTTTTCCCGAGTTTGAATCGGTAGCGATTAAACAGCAGTATTTGGCGGTGAATCTACTGGACGAAAGTGGACCCAAGCTGGGCACGCGACGAAGTTTGGCATCAACATTATTGGAAAAACAAATCCCTGAGTGTGCGTTGCAGCATGTTGCGGTGTCGCGCTCGTTGGAATTCATCATGCAGCAATTCAACGAGAAGATCACCATTGAACATGCCGCGCAAAAAGCCTGTGTAAGCTCGCCGCATTTGTCGTATTTATTCAGAAAGCACTTGGGGGTATCGTTTAAAAAACTGTTGTTGGAATTGCGCATAGAGCAATCGAAAAAGCTGCTGGTTACAGAGCCCGACATGCAGATCACACAAATCTCTCATGAAACTGGCTTTCACGACTTAAGCCATTTTGAAAAAACGTTTAGAAAGCTCGTCGGCGTTAAACCTTCACAGTACCGCAGGCAGCTTCACTAAAGGCTTTGCCGCCTAAAAGACAAGCTTCACGCTTGTTTTTTTATCAACCCTAATCCTCGCTTTTTACCTTTTATCCCTAATTTTTACATGAACGAAGAAATGTTCCCCGGAATTTACGGTTTTTTTGCCCCTTTTCTACATTTTTTAAGCCGCTGACTTACCTAATATCTATCACATCAAGTGAGCGTGATGCCGCATATCAGGGCGCACACAACCACTGATAATTAACCATTCAATTACAGAAATTAGTAGGAGTTAACTATGGCATTTCCAACCGCAGTTAATAATCAAATTACCGACTCAGTCACTCAAGCCAACGTACAAGTGCTTGGCGATGCGCCCGCTTTGTCAATGGGGAACTTGTTCCAAGCCACTTCCCAAGCATTGGGTAATGCGGCACATAACGCCACCACCTCTCAGCAACAAACTAATGTGACAGCGCAAGCTGCAACCACAATGGGCGTTGCCACACTGTATTCCATCGATACTGCAGCTGCAGGGAAGGCAACTTCTGCCATTTTGCAATCGAAAGTCGCAGGGCTTTAAGGCCTTGGCATTAATCAAACCACATTACGTTAATTTTAATTTTTAGGAGATAAGCATCATGGCTTTTCCAACAGCAGTAAATAACCAAATTACAGATTCAGTGACTCAAGCCAACGTGAAAGTGCTAGGCGATGCGCCAGCAATGGCAATGGGCAACCTGTTCCAAGCCACGTCTCAAGCGCTAGGTAATGCCGCGCACAACGCGACGACGGCTCAGCAGCAAACTAACGTGACCGCGCAAGCTGCAACCACAATGGGCGTGACCACATTGTACTCCCTTGATACGGCCTCTACGGGCAAGGCAACTGCTGCCGTATTGGGCTCTTAATTTCGGTGAGTAACTAAGGAGTAAACCCAATGGCTTTTCCAACAGCTGTAAATGACCAAGTTACGGATTCTGTAACTCAGGCAAACGTTGAAGTGTTAGGCACTGCTCCTGCTAGCGCGATGGGTAATTTGTTTCAAGCCACAGCGCAAGCGTTAGCGAATGCCGCACAAAATGCAACGGCTGCTCAGCAACAAGCGAATATTGTTGCGCAGGCAACCACAACGGCAGGTGTGGCATTACTTTACTCACTTGACACTGCATCCACAGGACAGGCCACAAAGGCCATTCTTGGTGGGTAAATTTGATAACCACAAACAAAGGTAAATTCCAATGTATACAACGACTGTAAACAGCCAAATCACGGACTCTATCACTCAAGCAAATACTGAAGTTGTCGGTTTAGCGCCAGCAAGCTCGATGGGTAATTTAATGATGGCAACATCGCAAGCTTTAGGTAATGCCGCGCACAATGCAACAACGTCGCAGCAGCAAGCGAACATCACGTGGCAGGCCTCTACGGTTCAAGGCGTAAGCACTTTATACAGTGTTGATACGGCTTCAACAGGTAAAGCAACCAGCCAAATTTTCGGCTAATTGCTGATTGAATTTTGCTGACACGGGAATAGGGATGTTCCCGTTCATTTGGCTTTCACGAACTTAAGGTGGACAACCAGTATGAGTCTTGTCGCAACTTTAGTTAATGCAGGAATGGCCCCCGGGGTTGCTATTGGCATGGTGTATACCTCCGGCGCACACAGCACAGGGTTACTGATGGAGAATGCAGTTCAAAACGAGCGGTTTTCCCAGATTTCAAGCCAGGCAAGCTTAGAACAATGTTTGGCATCGATTATTTCTAACGGCGCAGCAGGGGCTGCCAAAGGTGAATAGTGATGGGTGATTCAACCGTTAATAGCGTGATTACCGATTCGGTAACACAAAACAATACCCTTTTAACCAGTATTGCTGCGCCACAGGGGCAAGCATTAGTGGATTTAGCGTCTGCGGAAACCATGGGGATGGCGATGTACAACGCGATTTCCGCTCAACAAAACGCACAGCTTACGACCAATGCATCGGTAACGGCAACGTGCGCGAAAATGTTGGGCGTGGATGCAGGTTCAGGCTTACCCGCGGGTTTAGCGCCAGCGCCGAAAACGCCACCGCCATTTATGCCGTTAACACCAGCAGGTGCAACCGAGGCCGCTGCAGCGGTTGATGCTAATACCCTGATTGAAATGGCAACAAATTTAGCAGACAGCGCAGCAAAAGACATCACGGATAACAAAGGCTCTGATGCAGAGACCGAGAAATCCCTTGAAGCCTTGATAACAAAGTTGCAAGGGATGCAAAGCTCGCTAAAGCCCAAGGATCCGCCAAAACCGCAGGATCCTCCACCGAGCCACGGGTCTTAGTCACAACGCGTGAAAAAGAGCAGGGCGATTTGATCGATGCGGTGCAGGATTCACCCGCATCAAGTGCGCACAAAAGCGCAGAAGTCAATACGAATTTAACGCACGTTGACCCGGCATCGGCAATGGGTAACGACAACAATTTGAGGCAGGTACTCTCATGGCTAATCAAATGGTAAACCCACAGGTTATGAACTCGATTCAGGCTGTTCAGCAAGCCACGTTAACGGGGGATGTTATTCGACATTCCGGTGCGGGCAAAGCCTATCAGTCGGTTTCTCAAAGCGCGGCAATTGCCATCCAAGATGCAACCGATCAGCTGCGAAATATGAACACCATTAGCACCACGGCCGCAGGTGTTGCCATCTCTCAATTACTCGCAACGGGCAATGTGGCCGAGTGTGAGAATGTGCTTAAGCAGGTTCAAGGGTTAGTCACAGCCAGCGCCGACGCGTTTAAAACCATTGGTGAAAACGCAGGCACAGTGGTTAAGCAATTCCCATCGGGTGATGAGTAAAACAAAGGCGAGTTAGGAATAGACAGTCATGATCTCGATTAATGCACCTCTTGCAAACGTTTCTAGCCTCTCTGTGCGGGCGAGCCTTATCCTAAGCTGGATACCTGGCGCGATGCAGTGGGTAGAAAGTGCAATTAAAGAGCCGAGTTTAACCTACAACTTTACGTCCGAAACGGCTTTACTCGATAGCATTATTTCAGGACTGTACAGCACAAAACTTGTTCCTGTGGCTCAAACGGGTGTTGTTGCCGCATCGGAATTTTTGATGACGTTAAGCGAGCAAGAGTTACAAACCTTGGCGCTTTCGTTACCGCAAAAAAACACACAAGCTTTTGAGCAGTTAGGCGAAAGTAAAGGGGCGATAACCTCTTGGCATATTCTTCAAGCACAAAGTGTATTAGAGACGCTGCAAATTTCGGGCAATGGCTTGTTTTTGATGATGACGCTAGAAGATATTGCGTCGCTAAGCCAACTAAACGCGCATATTAAACAGGCAGATTACCCCGACTTTGTTTACTTAGAAGCCGCAAAATTTGGCTTAAAAGCCGCGTGTAATGCTGGGGCGTTCAGCAAGCTTGTTGAGTTTGCATGCCGAGCACTCAACGAGATTGTGACAAAGCATCAAGCTAAAAAGATTACGCCAGCCATCACCAATAAATTCAATAACCTGTATCAGGACTTGCTGGCGAAAGCGGTGAGTAACTTAAGTTGCCCGCAACTGTTACCGAATCAATCAACGCGCGATATTGCCGTTGTGTTGCAGTATTGGTCTCAGCAACAACGCTGTGTTGGGTTTAGAGATATGCCCACAGCCCTTGTGACTTGGATCCGTTATTTCCCTGTGCAATCTCTTATTGATGACATTGGCAGTAACGCATTAATTCAAGAATTTCAGCGCAGCTTGATCACCTTCACCCATTTTATCAGCGTGAGTCATGTGCACTTGTCGCAGGATGCCCAATATTGGTATGCCCAAGTGAACAACCCCAATCAAAGTGATCGCATTTGCAAGGTGATGCTCGATGAAAGCGGGTGTATCAGCGTCACGGAGTTTATTCCTGTCACGGTGACAGCGAATAGTACTCCAACATCGACTTTGCCACCCCCTTCACAGTGAATATTAAGTAGGAGTGATTTGAAATGAATACACCACAAAACCCACAGCAAGATCCGCGTAAAGCGCTGGATGATAATTTGGTTTCGCTTGTGACTCAAATGCAACAAAACTTGCAACAAGTGCATCAAGTTATCGAGCAAACATGGAGCCAAAGTCAGCAAATTTTGGGCAGCATTCAAGATAGGCGACAAATCGAGATGCACTTACAACAACAGGCCCAAATGCAGCAGCACCAAGCGCAACAAATCGCACAAGCTCAGCAACAAAATGCACAAATGGGAGCGCCTCAACAAGGTCAGCCGCATCAAGGCGCCCCCATTGGCGCGCCAGTGCAACATCCAACCCTTCAACCAGTGCATCCCAATATGGCGGGCGCTGCGCCAAACGGCAATTTAGTTGGGCAGGTGAGCCAGGCACTGCAAGGTGAGCAAACACAGATGCATTCAGAAATGCAGCATTTGAATCAGCAAGCGTCGGCCCATTTCCAAGAATCTGAGCAAGCGATGCAGCAATCAGTGTTGAATATGCAAAGTGAAGTACAACAGCAACAGGCCGCGGCAGAACAACAAATGATGCATGCGCAACAACAAGCAGAGCAAGCCACAGCGCAGATGGTGTCGCAGCAGGCACCGCAAAACGCACCTGAAGGGCAACCTCCACAAAACCCGCAGGCTGGCCAAGAGCCAATGCCCGGAGACAACACGCCCAATTCAGGGCCCGGCTCGCAAAACGGCCCAGCGTAGCGCTTAGTTAAGGTGTGCCGATGCACGTAGTACAGAAGTTAGGTTTAGCACGGACGTTAAGCCGATATCCAATGAGGTAAACCCCTATGATGCCGATAAAACCGGTGGTATTTGACTTAGAGAAGCACCATCAAGCCACACTGGAAATAGCAACAAATCAGGTAACGGATTTGCTAAAGCGGGTCTCGGAGCCTCATGAGTATCGCATTTTGGCCAATGCCGATCGCAGTCGTTTGTTAAAAGATGGGTTTGCCAGTGATTTAGTGGATAACTTGGTTTACCTCACAGAGCGATCGCCAGAAGGCCAAGAAAAATTGAACAAGGATCGCCACGCCGTTGGGTTTAACGCGATTGCATTCGACGCCTCGCTGTACGCGGCAAAGCCGATCATTCAAGGCTTATCGAAGGCTTCCGATGGGCGGTGTTATTGGTGTGAAACACCGCTTAACGCACTGGGTGAAGATCCTAATTTGGTGAGCCATTACAGACCGCCTACAGGCTATCTTAAAAACGGGCTGCTCCGCAGAGAAGCTTATGCGCATTTGGCCTATAAAACCGATAACTTGATGTTCTGTTGTCCGCAGTGTTCACAACAAAACAAAGGGTTACAGTTCCCAACGTTAGATGAACGCCACGCGCCTGCGGTTTCGGTGCAAGAAGAACACCCCGTGCTTATCAACCCAATGCAAGAAAATCCGCGAGATTACATTCGTTTTAATCCGTTAAACGGGTTGGCTTATGCGTTTGATTTAGTGAAAGCCTTCTACTTACAAAAGGGCATGGATGAGGCGAGCATTGACGCTTATCTAAATCAGAATGCCCATAACATTCCAATGCAAGTGGATTTGCAAGGTAATAGCTTGTCAGAGCCCTTGTTAGATGCCGAATTTAAAGCTTGGTTTGGCTCACTGTTGCCGGGGGATAAAACGCATTTGTCTCGCGGACAAACCAGTATCGATTTACTTAACTTGAACCGCCCAACGCTCATTACCGCGCGATGGCAGCATTTAACGCATCTATGGTTAAGTGCGCACAAATGGTTGCAGGCGAACAAATCCGATCCTGCTACGTCAGTTATTCCGCCGCTGGCGAATCATGCGTTTGTTTCCTTATCGACAGACGCGCTAGCGGCATGGGAAAAAGACACCAAGCATAACTGGGATGCATGGTATGAAACCGCTGCACCTTCTGAAACGGTGCTTGCCTCTATGATGGCGACCACACAAGGCAGTGCGGCGTTTGATGTGCCCATGCCCGTGCAATCCAGTTTGATGTATTTAGTGCTTGAAAGTGAACTGACACTAAAAGGCGTGCGGCGAATCGTGTTGTTAAGTAGCCACGATTTGCTGTATGCCAGTACCACCTCCAAATGCGTGTTTTTGCCGATTGAGTGGGAAAAAGACAGGCACAATGTGGTGAACGTTCACGAAAATGGGGCAACGTGGAAAACCACATTTGAAGAGCTGGTGAATACCCAATTCGTTTCGCTTCAAAACCTGTTTTCCAGAAGCGAAATTTGGGCGGAAGGGCCTTATGAAGCACTTGCCTAAGGTAGAAATTAACCTTAAAACGCCTGCAGCATTACCTACGCCTTGGCGCATTGGACTGGTGGTGGCAGCCATCTTAGCGGTGGCATCGTTGGCATACTGGCATTTTCATTCCGTCGCTGCCGAGCAGAAAGTCTTGTCGCAAATTAAACATCTTGGGGTGCGTGCAGGCTTTGCCGAACCTGGCTCCTTGGCGATCGCGAATCAGGTGTATTTAAAGCAGCTAGAGCACCAAGGCGAAACCGATTTAGTGAAGCTAATTGAAATAACCACTGCGCTTAATGTGGTGCAAAGCAGTGAGATTGGTGTGTCGTTTATTGCCGATTTTAATGTGAAAGTGGGGCAGGTTTTACACGATTTAAATGTGGCATTTAAACGGGCGATTGAAGTGAATTTACTGTCGATCATGGCGTTAAAAGTGATTGCCTTAGCGGCGCAAGTTGCTCACTTATTAGCGCCGTATCTTTTCTGGAGTAGCTTGGTGTTGTGGGCAGCCTATGCGCTACTGGCAATTGCGCGAGAGAAGAAAGTGCTACCGCAACGAGTACTGGTTAATGTGCGAATGAGTGCTCGGCATTTAACCATGCTGTTTGTGATTGCCCATTTGTTATTGCCTTACAGCTTGCATTTCTCAGGCGTGATCAGCGAACACCTTAATCACACTGTTCGCGGCACTCATCACAACAATTTAGCGGTGAGTCATCAACTGATTGTTTCAAGCACAAAAGATTCACACCTCAAATCGCAAGCAGAATCCAGCATTCATCATTTAAAAAGCTTGAGTAAAAAGCAAGTGCATTCGCACACCCAAAACATGTTGAGTTATGTCATGTGGTTGACGGTGCAAACCTTTTTTAACTTAGTGTTGATGCCTAGCGTGTTGTTAATAAGTTTTTATTTTATGGCAAGAAATCTCATGCCTCGACCCGAAAAGTGGCGCTAAGCCGATAACCTTTAACTTTCATCAGGGGGATTTATGAAAGTGTTGGAAAATTCTGCGGTTAATCTCATGATGAACCGTTATCTGGCGTTGTTGAAAAACGATGACTACCAAAAAATTGAAAAGTTTGTAGAAGATAACGGGGGCTTAACCAACAAAAATATCAAACTCACCGGGCAAGCTATTTCGGCGATGCGCCGTTTTGTTGATATTAATTTAGCCAATGAAAATGCGGATCACGAAAAAGCAAACTGGCGAGGTATTAACAGCATTGCCAACCTTGCATCAAACGGCAATGCGATTGTTGTAAAAAATGCGCCCAAAGGGACCAAGCCGTCTGAGCTGTTTGGCGATTGGGAAACGTGGGCGGATAAATCTCTGCCTGCTAGCGTGTCGGAAAACACCATCGGCGTTAATGCAGAAGTGGTTTCTATTTGGTTTTTCAATAACGCAGCGAAGTACTACAACGAGTTTAGGCAAGTGCTAACCTTGATGGCATCTGCCACGGAAAGTAAGTCGGTGTTCAGTGAATTAGAGCAAACGAATCGCGCCAACTTAAAACAATGGGCCAGCGCGCTGCTACCACCTGCACCTGCAAAAAATGCCCAAGGCAATCCACCTTCGAGTGGTGGCAATGTGTTGAGTCAACTGGGGAGCGCCATTAATGATTTGTGTCCGCAAACCCTCAATAGCGATAAATACGAAGTGCTTCGTTATACCTATTCCCGGTTCAGAAGTTGGGGCAAAACGGCATCAAGAGCGGACTTGATTCAACTCAAACAAAGCATTAATGCGGCTTCTACGCCTGATTCTGCAAACGGTAATTGGATTGGTGCGCAATACGTCAGTTTATTCTTGAATCAATTTGCTCACGTTGAGCAAGAGCTGTTGGTGGCTAACGAAACACAAGTTCAGCTGTTAGGAAATAACGCCTTGATGGCCTCGGCCATGCTGCCCAATAAGGTGGTGAACGTGAATTTGAACGGAAAAGGCAAGGATACGAGTGTTTATCTTGAAGTTCGTGACCTTACCTTGTTGAAGTCGGCGTTAGAAAATTTGAATAACAGTGCCTTAAACTTAATGATTGAGTGGCAGTATCGCTCGGAGATCTCCGGCGCAGAAGCAAAGCTGGCGCAAGCGTCTATTCAACTGGTATTTAATACCGCTGCGGGTATCACCAGTTTCTTTTCTGAAGAAGCCAGCAACGCGATTGCCTTAATTGGTAAAGCGCAGGATGAATTATTCCAAGCAAAATCGGCTTATCCTGCCGCAATAGAAGCTGCTCAAATTCGCCAATTAAAAGATCAACATGATCGGATTTTAAGCTATTTGGATATGATCATTGGCAATTATCAATTGATGGACAGTTTTGCCGCGCGGGTCCCAACGACTGCTTAAATACATATTTTGAGAATAAAAATTCCTTGCGAGCCGCTTTGACATTTCGCTAAGGTGGGCCTCACGGTTTTGATCGTGGTGCGCTCACCGCGTGCATATATTTTTTTCCCGCTATGAATAAAGCGTGATGAAGCAGTCAATCAGTGGAGAGAAGCTATGGATAAGTTATTCTTAGGAATTAACAATCATGTTGTATGTTTAAGTAAGAAAACGGGCGAACAAATTTGGAAGACCAAGTTAAAGCGGTCGAACATTACCAATGTTTATTTTGAAAATGATGCGCTGTTTGCCTACTCAGGCGGACATTTGTTTCGTTTATCTGCATCGGACGGTGCCATTATTTGGGAAAACCCCATGAAAGGATTTGGCTTTGGCACTTGCATTATTGCCAGTGAGCATCAGGATGCCTCCGTTATCACCTCGAATCAAATTACCACACAACAAGCGGCAGCCGCGGCTATGGTGACCACAGCGGGCGGTGCAACCACGTCCGGCAGCTAAATCGTCAATTCGATGATTTTAGGATGAGGG
>CAXRCC010000199.1:0-5229 GCA_964228975.1 Paraneptunicella sp.
TATAGAAATCCATCCCCTCAAAAAGCTAACAGACTTACCTGTCACTCATTCCAGAGCCAGACTCTTTCGAATCTGGCTCTTTCTCAATCAACGCTAATAACCATCAACTAAAGCGTTTCATCCAACCATTTGAAGAATTCACGCTGCCATACGATGCCGTTTTGTGGCGTCAGTACCCAGTGGTTTTCTTCTGGTAGGTATAAGAATCGTGCTTTTAAGCCACGCAGTTTTGCTGCCTGGAAGGCCTGAATGCCCTGCCCCGGCGGTACGCGGTAGTCTTTGCCACCGTGAATCACCAACATAGGAGCATCCCATTTATCCACGTAGTTGATGGGGTTAAACGTGGTGTAGGCTTTTTGCGCGGCTTCGTTATCTTTTTCCCAATATGCGCCACCAAAGTCGTGGTTTACGAAAAACATTTCTTCTGTTGTGCCGTACATGCTTCGCATATCAAAAATGCCATCGTGAGAGATAAAGGTTTTGAACCGTTTGTTGTGAATACCCGCCAAATAGAACGCAGAATAACCGCCAAAACTGGCACCAACAGCACCTAAACGAGACTTATCAACATAGGGCTCTTTTGCCACATCATCGATAGCAGCCAAGTAATCTTGCATCACTTTACCGCCCCAATCTTGGCTAATTTCCTCATTCCATTCAACGCCATGCCCCGGCATACCACGGCGGTTTGGCGCAACCACAATGTAACCTTGTGATGCCATCAACTGGAAGTTCCAGCGGTAAGAATAAAACTGAGAAAGCGCGGATTGCGGACCACCTTGTAGGTACAACAAAGTCGGATACTTTCTATTCTTATCGAAATTAGGCGGATAGATCACCCACACTAGCATTTCTTTGCCATCGTTAGTGGTGGTTTTCACCATTCGCTTTTTCACCGTGGGCAAATCAAGGTCTGCATAAAACGCATCATTCACGTGGGTTAAGGCAACAAGCTTTTTACTTTTCAGGTCGAAGCGATAAATCTCTTTAGCCTGATTCATGCTGTTACGGGTTAACACTAAGTGCCCGTCGAGCGCTGCCACAATGCCGTTTACGTCAAACTGGCCTTTAGTCAGCTGTTTAATTTTAGGCTTGGCTTTTTTCGTGACCGCCACTTGGAACAGTTGAATAGTGCCGCCTGTGGGCGCGACAAAATAAATATCCTTAGCATCGTGACTCCACATAAAACTTCGCACTGTGCCATCCCAATGCGCCGTTAGGTTCACGTCTTTATTATTCAGCTTAACGATGATGTCGTTTTTATCCGCTTCATAGCCATCCTTTTCCATGCGTAACCACGCCAAATCACCCTTGGATGAGAATGCAGGGCTGGTGTCGTACCCGGGGTTGCTTGAAGTGACGTTAGTCGTTTTTTTAGAAGCCAAGTGATAGCGATAGATATCGGTGTTTGTGCTGGTGACGTACTCTGCGCCCGACAGCTTCTTGCTGACGTAGTAAATGTTCTCGCCTTTTGGTCCCCAAATATAGTCTTCAGAGCCACCAAACGGAGACGTTGGGCTATCAAACGCCTGACCTTTCATGATGTCGACTTTTTCTTCCGTTTCGAGATCTTGGTAAAACACGTGCTTAAAACTGCCGTCTTTCCAGGTATCCCAATGACGGTAATTCAGGTCATCGAAAACATAAGCATTGGCTTTTGATAAATCTTCATGTTTATCGGTTGCTAGGATGCTTTCCACGGCAACAGATTCATGAAACAGCTTCTTTTTGCCGTCTGGCGAAAGGCTGTCATCGGACAACACGCCTTGATACGCTTCAAGAAGTTGAGGCGCACCACCGCTTACAGGGACTTGATACACCTTGCTGCTAAAGTCATTACCTTCAACGCTCGGCTGAGTGACTTTATAAATCACATGGGTTTGATCTTTGCTCAAACCTAAACCGCTTACGCGCTTAACCTGCCAAAGCTTTTCCGGCGTCATCACGTCTTTTGCCGACGCGCCCGCACTGAGTGTTAACCCCAAACCAATACTTAAAAGAGTTCGCCAAATCACACACTTTCTCCAAATAATTGAACGTGATTAGACTACATAACTTCTCAAAGATTGGGTAGGTGGGAGCGGTTGAAGTGCAGAAATCGTGGGGTTAGTGGTAATAGGAGGAGTTGGGGTATGGAAAGTGGCTAAGCCACCTGCCCCGCAACCCAACCGCTGCTCCAAGCCCACTGGAAGTTATATCCGCCAAGCCAGCCTGTCACGTCCAGTACTTCACCGACGAAGAACAAGCCCGGTTGAAGTCGGCTTTCCATGGTTTTCGAGCTGACTTGATCTGTGCTAACGCCACCTAGGGTGACTTCTGCGGTGCGGTAGCCTTCTGTGCCGTTTGGTTTGATTTGCCACTGGTGCAACTTTTGCGCAATGTGCGCGAGTTGATTGCCCTGATATTGGTTTAGCGGTTTATTTTGAATACCTAAATAAGGCAATAGCGTTTGCACTAATCGTTTGGGGTAGTGCTGCGCCAATACGGTAGAAAGCTGCGCTTTAGCTGTACTTTGTTGCGCTTGTTGTAACGATTGCACCAAATCTACGCTTGGGCTTAAATCAATTTCCAGCGCTTGCCCGGGATGCCAGTACGAAGAAATTTGCAGCATTGCTGGTCCACTGAGCCCTCGGTGGGTAAACAGCATACTTTCATTAAAGCTGGTGTTATTGCACGAAGCAGACGCTGGCACAGAAACCCCTGAAAGCTCAGCTAATACCTTTTTATCTTCTTCATGCAACGTAAAAGGCACAAGGCCTGCTCGTGTGGCTTCAATTTCATGGCCAAATTGCTCAGCAATTTTATAGCCAAATGGGCTCGCTCCCAGTTTAGGCATGGATAGGCCGCCAGTTGCAACCACTAAGCTTTCACACCACATATCGCCTTTACTGGTTTTTAAAGCGAAACCACCGTCCTTAGCCTCGATGCTCATGATTTCCGTGTGGGTTTGAATACCAACGTTGTGTTTTTGGCACTCACTGAGCAATAAGTTAACGATATCTTTGGCGCTATCATCGCAAAACAGCTGGCCTAACGTTTTTTCGTGGTTTGGTATCTTGTAATCGCTCACTAAGCCAATAAAGTCCCACTGGGTATATTGATTCAACGCCGACTTACAAAAGTGTGGATTCGCTGAAAGGAAGTTCTCGTGACTACAGTACATATTGGTAAAATTACAGCGTCCCCCACCGGACATCAGTATTTTTCGTCCTACCTTTTTTGCATGATCCAATACCCATGTTTTACGGCCTCTTTTTCCCGCTTCGGCGGCACAAAATAAACCGGCGGCCCCTGCACCAATTACGATAACGTCTGTTTTCACTCTACACTTCTACTTAGCCCTTTATAGGCGCGCAGTATACCGAAAGTTTTAAGGAATTGAGTGATTATTAAATCACCATTGAAATATTGCGCTAAACTTGGTGTTAGAGAAGCTTAATTTGATTGCAAACTCGCTGATAGAGAATTGATTATTTCACGCATTCTTATTGAGGCTATTTATTGAAGTCCCGAATTCAATAAATTCCTAACATTTAATGTGTATATAACGCGATAAATTAAAACCGCTTCGCTTTAACTTTTATTTATATTTTTAAGACTTAGATAAGTTTGGTAGCATCAAGGGTGAGGTTTGAAGGGCATTTTTGCCACTCAAAACATGAGGTTATTATTTTTACCTCGGATAAATTTCAAGGCTCCTTGGTCAAAAAAGAAGCGAAGATTAACAAAAATACCAAGCAACTTACTCAAAAAGTCGCTATCATGCGCCCCGATTGAGGTTTGGGTTTTTAACCACTGAATTTGGGCATTTAAATACTCTAAACGGATTAAACATGAGTATTAGGTATTAAATTTAATTCGGTATTTTTAATTTTGTCATGTTCGGAGATAACACGACACTTTTAAAGGTAACTCGCTCCTAATAGAGAATTTGGTAATACAGGTGAAGCAATGAACAAATTGTTCTTAAAAATTTTTGTAGTAATTGGCGCTGCCATCTTTTCAATTCCGAGCATGGCTGACATTAACGCAGACCTTGCGAACATTTGTACAATTGTGAAAAACAATGACAAATCTGAGCTGCGTAAAAAGCTCAATAAAGTAAAAAAGGATTACAAAGTTAAGCTTGGCGACTATTACACAGGGATTTCATGTGGTGGCAACTCGCTAATTCGTCACGCAATGGCGAATAACGCAGGTGATGCTGGCACATACTTAATTAAGAAAATGCGTAAGGCAGATCTTCAAAAACCCGAATCTGACGGCAAAACGTTGCAGCAGTGGGCAGAAGAAAACGGTCACATCGGCACAGATGCAGGCGCAGCACTTCTTGAGCGTATTGGCTAATCATTAGCGGTACGTCGGAAACAAAAAAGGCCAGGTGAGCAATCATCTGGCCTTTTTTGTTGTCTATGATCCGTCCTAAATAAGACGAACATCCGCTTCATTCAGAGCACACCACTGATTCAGGGTTAGTTTGAATGCGTAAAGTAAATATCGAAACGATGCTTTTTGCTCGCAACGGTTGAACTTGGTTTGCTACCCGCAAGCACACCTGCACTGCCGGGGCGTTTAACGACTACGCGCTTTTGCGCCAAATTAAGTGCGGGTGCTAATAATCCATCTGCATCTAAATCCCCGCCCAATAAGCTTTGGAACAGACGCATTTCTTTTTTCACTTGCGCTGATTTTTTGCGATGCGGGAACATCGGGTCCAAATACACGACCTCAGGTCTTTCTCCCGTTTCAACCATCGCCTGCATCACTTCAGCGGAATCACCGTGTATTAAGCGCATTCGCTGCGGTAACCAATCGCTCACCATGTCATTAATGCAGGCTCGCTCAATACCGTCGGCTAACAGCGCTGCCACCACAGGAGAGCGTTCAATTAATGTCACGTTACACCCAAGGCTTGCCAGAATAAACGCATCTCTGCCAAGGCCGCCTGTAGCGTCCACCACATTAGGTTGAGCATCGCCTTTTAACCCAACGGCTTTAGCAACAAACTCCTGTTTGCCGCCACCGTGTTTGCGTCGATACTCAAGCGCATCGGATGCAAAATCGACAAATACACCACCGAGTTTTGGGTCATCCGCATCTTTTAACGCTAGGTGCTCAATCGATAACTCTAAATACAAACCGCTCGTCACCTTTTTACTTAACGAAAAACCCCATTTTTCAGCTAGCTGAATAGCTTTGTTTTTGCCTTCACCGTAAGTACACACCAGC
>CAXRCC010000200.1:0-24597 GCA_964228975.1 Paraneptunicella sp.
GTGAGCAACGAGCAATAGCGACGCAATATCCGACTGACCAGACAGAATGTAATCAACATAATCATGGGTTACTTGAGCACTGCCGGCAGGAACAATATCAGCACAGGTTTCTACCTTTTTGATATCAACAAATTGTTGAACCGATTCAAGCGTTTGCTGTGCTCGCACATAAGGGCTGACCAACGCCATATCGATCTGTTCATAGTTTTGTCGTAGCCAAATACCAGCTTGCTGCGCTTGGGAGCGCCCGTACAACGTTAAATTACGCGATTTATCACTGGTGTTGTAAGGCTCGGCCTCGCCGTGCCTCATGATGAATATCCGCATCTTGATGTCGCTTACAAAATCTATCCATTACGGCACGGCTTACTACTACGCTGCGCCAAAAACCCTGAATAATCCAAAAAAATTCACTCATTAATCGGCATTATGTGTATGCTTAACTAAAAGCATACAAATAAAACTACAAAAAGGCTTACTCTTTGATCAAAGCAAAATACGACCACCGACAATATCGAATGACAAAAAACCTCAGTGGTCTAAAGGTTTTGCTTGTCCATGACCCTAAAGCGACTCAAAGCGCCATTGCCCTAACCGTTGCAGCAGGTCATTTTCAAGATCCGAAAAATTGCCTTGGATTAGCCCATTTATTGGAACATTGTTTGTTCTCCGGTTGCAAGCGCTATCCTGAAGAAAACCAAATTAACCATTATATTGAGTCAAACGGTGGTCAAATTAATGCATGGACCGCTGCAGAAATGTCCGGCTTTACGATTGACTGCGCTCATCAAGATTTCCCCCTTTGCAATGATATGTTATCCAACATGATCACTCATCCCCTGTTTCCCAGTGAATGCATTGCTAAAGAAGTAGAAGCCATTGATGCTGAGTTTCAATATAAAAAACACGAAGACCAGCGGCGCATTCAAGAAGTTGATAAAGAAACCTGTAACCCTGCTCACCCATTTAGCCAATTCAGTAGTGGCAATAAAGCATGTTATAGCACACACACAGAACAAGCGTTAACCAAGGCATTACGTCAATTTCATCAAGAACATTACCATGCTGGCACAATTTGCCTGTGTTTGGTTTCTCCCCTTAGCTTTGAAGAAATGAACCGGGACATTGTTCCCCTATACGACGATATTCCAAAAGCAAAAGCCGTTAATGAAGCAATCACGTCACCTTTAATTACCGCCACTGAAAATAAAAAGTGCATCAACATTGAGCCATTAAGAGACATTCGTTCTTTAATGCTGTGTTTTGCGCTTCCTGATATCCATCAGTGGTATGAAACCAAACCAGAATCAGTCATCAGTGTCCTTCTTGGCGATGAAGAACAAGGAAGCTTGTTATGGCACTTCAAACAGCAAGGCTGGGCAACACAATTAACCGCTGGCACGGGCATTCAAGGCAGTAATTTTAAAGACTACACGCTCAATATTCAGTTAACTGAATTAGGTATGAAACACACTGATGACATCATCGAAAGCGTATTTTCCTATTTGGCTTTGGTAAAAGATGAAGGTTTACCATCCTGGCGCTTTGAAGCATTAAAGCAACTTAATCAACTCGAATTTGATTATCAAGAATCGCCCAAAATAGGAAAGCTCGCCGCTCATTTTTGCGCGCAAATGCACTACTACCCTGATGAGTTAATCGCTTATGGGGAATATATGGTTGAAACACCAGACAGGGAACTTGGGCAACATCTACTGAGCTTCTTTACGCCAGATAACCTTCGCATTAAACACATCTACAAAGGTGTTAAATGCCATCAAACAAGCCAGTGGTATCACACTCCCTACTCCGTTACCGATATTCCTGAATCATTACTCAAACGGCTTTACTCTCCTAAGCCAAACGCGAACTTTCACCTGCCCAAAACCAATGAGTTTATTCCTACTGATTTATCCATTTATCCTGTTGAAGCTCGATTTGTTGTACCTCAAAAGATAGCTTCTCACAGCAACGGTGAATTGTGGTTTGGGCAAGATGACGAATTTCAGCAGCCCAAAAAAGAGCTGTTTGTTTCACTCGGGTGTAAGCGGCTTAATCACACCATGCAAGCCGCAGCACAAACACGTATTTGGACATCGGCGGCACAAGCCTACATCAATGATCATTTTTATGATGCATCAACCGCTGGCGTTTTTTCTCACGTTTATCCGCACAAACGCGGCGTCACTTTACATGTAGCAGGCTTTGCACAGCACCATGACAAAGTCGCACACAAAATCATCGATGCATTACTGAAGCCTGAAATCATTCAACCTTACTTTCAGCAAGCAAAAGCCCAGCGTTTAAGAGCATTAAACAACAGCCTCTTTAACAAGCCCATCAACCGACTATTTGCCACGCTAAACAACTTAATGCACGAGCATAGCTTCCTACCGGAAGAACTTACTCAGGTCATTGCCAACACGGATATTGAGCAAACACAATCGGTTGCTCAGCTAATTAAAGAAGGCTACTGGCAAGCAATGGCTTATGGAAACTGGGGTGAAGCTTCAGCGCTAGAGATGGGGCACCATCTAAGCCACATCTTCACCAACTCCAGCGCAGAAAATTACGAAAATAAAGTGCTAAACCTGACTGAGCTTCAGAAAAAAACCGTTTTATTAAATTGCCACCAAGAAGAATCGGCATTGGTTTATTATTTACAAGGGCAAGCTAACACCCTAAAAGACAAAGCCATTTGCATCGCAATTGAACAACTTCTCGCCCCTGATTACTACCAAACCATGCGCTACGAAAAACAGTATGGGTATCAGTTAGGCTGTGGCTACCTGCCCTTTATGAAAGCCCCTGGCATCGCGCTCTACATTCAATCCCCCGTCACAAGCGCAGATCACTTACACGCGGATACCGAGTCATTTTTACAGGCTATGCCTGATAAAATTCGACAATTACCAGAGGAAGCCTGGCATCGAACGTTATTAGCACTAGAGCGACAACTCGGTGCGAATGATCAAAACTTATCGATTAAGTGTCAGCGCTTATGGGCGGCGCTCGATAACGAGAATCAAAACTTCGATGAGTTTGATTTAATTAAAAAAGAGTTAAGAACGATTTCCTTAGAGGAAGTGGCCCACTACCTGTTCAGATTATTGAACAACAAGAATAGAAACATCAGCTTACTTTGCCTCGGCGATAAGAAAATAAACCAAGCCTCGTATAAAAACCAACTCATCAGCATTGCAGATTTTAGAAGTCAGTCTAAAGTTTATATGTAAAAACACCTGCAACAGCAACAAGATAGGAAACGAGAACGCGCAGTACTCGTTGAAAGAACAGCCTGAGAAGCTCATTAAGCAAGCAAAAGAACGGCAAATCGATTCGTTTGTTTGTTTGTGGTCGGTCCAATCTGATATGATACGTGGAGATTGGCCCATAAGCTGTTTTCGAGTCAATAATAATTAAAAAAGTGTCCGATTTGATATCTATCCAACCTTCAGTTAGAAAACTATCAAGGAGATTTTTAAAAGGATTTATCAGTAGTAGTGCCGTATATTCAGGTAGCCTGTTTGCACAGGATAATTCTGTCTCTAGCTCACTTACCGACTTTTCTCACCCTTATTTTTGGTTGTCCCTTGGTTTACTAGGCACCTTGGCATTTCGCCTCATGTCCCAGTCCGACAAAACCAAAGAAAAGCCATCGCGATTAACGCCTGCAAGACAAGCTGCATCGTCTCAAATTAACGACGGTACTCATCTTCTTCAGAAGGCCATGAACAATACTTCTGATGGTGTTTTTATTGCCGATGCTGGCTACCGTATCGTTTATGTAAATCATGCGTATTTGCGCTTTACTGGTGAAACCAAAGACCAAGCTTTGCATTCACCTTTGCAATTTAATCAATACCCAAGACAGTTTGAAACTGACGTCAAAAGCAGCCTGACGCAAAAACGCCAATGGCGTGGTGAATTTGAAACCGTATCAGGCAGCGGCGCAAATGCTACTGTGACGATGCGTATCGACGCCATTATTGGTGAACATAACGAAGTGAGCCACTATGTCGGGGTTTTCTCCGACATCACAGAGAAGAAGCAGACACAACAAGAGCTGCTCAAGTTAGCCAATGTCGATTCACTCACTCAGCTTCCGAATCGCTCGTACTTTTTAACTTACCAAGAGTATTTGATTAAGAATACCAAGCCTTACGCGCTACTTTGTTTCGATTTAGATAACTTCAAAAAGATTAACGACACCATTGGTCATTCAGCCGGAGATCAACTGCTGCGCCAAGTAGTCACCCGAATTGAAGCGCTCATTAGAAAGAGCATGATGGCGTTCCGCCTTGGTGGAGATGAGTTTGCCATTATTATTGAAGGCAAACCTGACGTTCATAAACTGACTCATTTTTCTCAGCTCGTACTCGACAAGCTCGCCCAGCCCTATCGTGTGTTTGGGCAAGAGTTTGTTGTTAAGGCGAGTTTGGGTTTTTCCTTCTATCCAAACGATGGCAAAACGCCACAGGAAATCTTTAAAAACGCCGATACAGCAATGTATTTTGCAAAAAGTATGGGGGGCAACCGCTGCCAGTTTTTCCAAACGGAGTTGAATCAAGAAGCGGTTAAACAATTAAAAACAGAGAACCTTATTCGTCACGGACTGCAAAAGGACCTGTTTCGCTTGATGTACCAGCCCAAGGTGAATGTGAAAACCGGGCAGTTGTGTGGCATGGAAGCGTTAGTGCGATTCGAACACCCTAAGCATGGCCTAATTAGCCCTAAAGACTTCATCCCCATGGCTGAAGAAACGGGTCAAATTGTAGAAATTGGCGAGCGAGTACTTCATATGGCGTGCTCCGATGCGGCGCGTTGGGTAAACGCGGGTTTGATGTCTGGAAAAGTCGCTATCAATATTGCGGCCTTACAATTCAAGCAACATGATTTTGCTATCCAAGTGAAGGACGTGCTTGAAAAAACAGGGCTCTCACCAGAGCACTTAGAGTGTGAAATCACAGAAGGAACCCTCATCGACAGCCCAGATGATGCACTCAATGTGATGCTTGCGCTTCGCGCTCAAGGTGTGCAATTGGCTTTAGATGATTTTGGTACTGGCTACTCGTCACTGGCTTATTTGAAGCGATTCCCCATCACCACTTTGAAAATTGATAAAGCGTTTATCGATGATATTGACCGAAATAGTACGGATAAAAACATGGTTGAGGCCATTATCAATATCGCCCATAACCTGGGGTTAGAAGTGGTTGCTGAAGGTGTTGAAACAGAATCTCAGCTTATGGTACTGAGCGAATTTGGCTGTGAAATGCTGCAAGGCTATTTGTTTAGCAAGCCCTTATCTTCAGATAAATTTGAAAAGCTATTAAAAGCAGAGAATCTATCTCGAGCAAGGGCCATGAATTAGCCTACATTAACGCCGCTTAATACCCTAAGCGGCCGGAATTTTAGTGGCTTGCCAAGCAATAACCTTCCACATTCCTTGTCTTTTTTGAAACGTGCCAGTATTGAAATAAAACTGTTTTCTCGTTTCACCTGATTCTTTCCACTTTGCGCCTAACTTAAAAGCAACAATGGCAATATCGTCATAAACGCGAATATCTGTTTCTTCTGCCCAATATGTAGGCTCCGTATTATCGGATGCTGGCTTCGTGCTACTGGCTTTTTGTTCAGCAGCCTTGGCAGCTTCAGCTTCCTTAATCCCATCAATGATAGATTGCTTACCAAAGCGCTTTCCCGCTGAACTGGTATAAATTAAATCCTCGGCCCAAAAGCGCTGATGATTCTTCAAATCGTCTTGCACTGTGTTAGCAAGAAACGCTTCTAGTAGTTGATTCAGCTGTGCCTTGTCATCGGCAAACGTGAAAGGAGAAAACGCCAATAACAGCCACAATAACCCTTTTTTATACATTATTTACTTCCTGATGAATGATTATGGTTTGACGCTATGTAAGCATATTTTCAGAACAAGAGGAAATAGGAAATAGGAAATAGGATATAGGATATAGGATATAGGATATAGGATATAGGATATAGGATATAGGATATAGGATAGCATGCCAAGGTCGCCCAATTAACAAAAGGTTATTTCGGTAAAAGCCCCCCGCCTTACACGCCAATTCAACGAAAAAGCCCAGCTTATTGCTGGGCTTTTGAACACAGTAAACAACTTAGGTTTAATAGAAAGTTTTGCCTTCTTCAGCCATACGCTTTAGCGATTCTGCTGGCGCAAAACGATCACCGAATTGACCTTGATAATGCTCTAAACGTGCAACAATGTGCTTAATGCCCAAGGTATCCATATAACGGAAAGGACCGCCTAAGAATGGAGGGAAACCAATACCGAAGATGGCACCGATGTCACCGTCACGTGCTGAGCGAATTAAGCCTTCATCCAAACACATAGCCGCTTCATTTAACATCAATAAAGCGCATCGCTCCGAGATTTGCTCTCTCGAAAGGGACTTATTAACGCTAATGCCCAATAGGTCATAAACGCTCTCATCCACCTCTTTACCCGGCTTTTTGCCTGAATAAAGGTAAATACCGCGTTTGTTCTTTTTACCCTTACGATCATCAGCCAAAAGCTTATCGAACGCGTCAGGCGCTTTGAAACGGTCACCTAAGTCTGCTTGTAAGATAGGAGAAATCTTAGAGCCAACATCAATCCCCACTTCATCCAGCAACTTCATAGGGCCAACAGGGAAACCGAAGTCTAGCAATGCTGCATCAACGTGCTCTACTGGTTCACCTGAAAGCAGAATATTTGCGGCTTCGTTCATGTAAGGCGCAAGAATACGGTTTACATAAAAACCTGCACCGTCTTGAACAACAATAGGCGTTTTGCCCTGACGACGTGCATATTCAACCGTTGTTGAAATCGTTTCATCAGACGTTTTGTCCGTTACGATAACTTCAGCAAGTGGCATTTTGTCCACAGGGGAGAAGTAATGTAATCCAATAACTTGCCCTGGACGAGCGGCTTTTGCCGCAATTTTATGAATTGGAATAGACGATGTATTGGTCGCAAAAATCGTCGACTCATTACAGTTCGACTCGATGTCCGCTACCATTTTTTGCTTCAAGTCCAAATCTTCAAACACAGCCTCAATTACCATGTCTGTGTCTTTGTAACCAGAATAATCTAATGTACCTGTTAGAAGTGCCAATTGCTTTTGCATTTCGCTCTTCTTCATATGACGACGCTTAACTTTCTTGTTTAGAATGTCGAAGCTGTACTTCATCGCATTAGCGATGCCTTCTGGGCGCACATCTTTAATTCGCGCAGGTGTGCCCGCTTTAGACGCGCTCACATAAGCGATACCACCGCCCATCAACCCGCCACCCAGCACGCCAACCTTTTTCACTTTAGCTGGCTCAACACCCTCTACACCGGTTTCTTTTTTCATTTCAGTCGTTGCGAAGAAGATGTTTCTTAACTGCTCTGATTCCGGTGTCATTACCAATTTACCGAACAGTTCAGCTTCTAACTGATAACCGCGCTTACACGCTTTGCCTTCACTTGCCTCTAACACATCTAAAATCATGTTAGGTGCAGGGTAATTCCCGCGTGTTTTCTTATTAGTTTGCTTACGAGCCTGCTTAAACATGAAGTTACGTCCAAACGACGTTTGCTCAAGCGCCTTACCCATCAAGTTCAATTTAGGACCTGAACGACGAGGCTTACTCTTTGCCGCAAACTCACGTGCAACATCAAGCAAAATGCTAGGTGGAACGGCATCGTCAACAATGCCTAGTTTCTTAGCTTGTTTCGCGCGAACTTGCTTACCCGTAAGAATAAGCTGCATGGCCTGTTGCATACCGATTAATTCAGGTAAACGCTGCGTACCACCGCTTCCTGGTAAAAGCCCTAACTGCACTTCAGGTAAACCAACAACGGTTTTACCCGAATCTGTACAGATACGATAATGACATGCCAACGCAAGCTCTAACCCACCGCCTAATGCGGGTCCATCGATGGCAGCAACAAACGTAGCACGCATATTTTGAATGCGATCAAAGACTTGTTGACCGCCTTTACTTAGCTCTTCCGCCTCCATTGCCGTTTTACACGCTGCGAGCATGGTGATATCTGCACCTGCTACAAAAGAGCCTTTTTTGCCACTCGCTAGAATGACGCCTTTAATACTTTTGTCAGATTCGATGTCATCTAACATCGCCGAAATTTCATCACCAAACTCGGCTTTTAATGTGTTCATGGACTCGCCAGGAACATCCATCCATAACGTTGCGATGCCATCATCGCTTTTTTCTAATTTGAATGCGCTTTGATTAGTCTCTGTCATAACCACTTTTTTCCTGAGAATTTGCTATTCCGTTTCAACGACCATAGATGCAGCCAAACCACCTGCTGCACAAGCAGTCAACAGACCCGTACCACCGCCACGGCGATTAAGTTCATTGAGCATCTGCGTAATCATACGCGTACCTGTTGCTGCAAAGGGGTGGCCGTAAGCAAGTGAGCTCCCCATTACATTGAACTTATCCATATCAATTTCGCCCGTTGCTTTAGAGCGATTCAGTTTTTCTTTTGCAAACTTATCACTAGCAAACATCTTCACATTGGAAAGTGTTTGGGCGGAGAATGCCTCGTGCATTTCAATAAGCGTTAAATCATTTAGTGTCATTCCGGCACGATCTAGCGCTAACGGCGTTGCATAGGAAGGCCCCATTAACATGTCTTCCCAAACATCGATTGCGGTGAATGCATAACTCTTAATATAACCAAGCGGCTTATAACCTAATGCTTTAGCTTTGCTTTCAGTCATCATCAATACCGCAGATGCACCATCGGTTAATGGCGTTGCATTTGCTGCGGTCACAGAACCGTGCTTTTTATCAAACACAGGACGCAATTTTGCGTAGCTATCTAATTTGGAGTCGAAGCGAACGTTGTTATCTTTTTCCAACGCGCCTTTGAAAGGTTCAGCATAGGCTGTCATGACTTCATTCGCCAATTTGCCTTCGTTCCAGCTTTCCGCCGCTCGAGAATGAGAGCGGTGAGCAAACGCATCTTGCTCCTCACGTGTAATACCGTGAGACTTTGCCATTTGCTCGGCTGTTTGGCCCATTGATAAGCCCGTTGAATACTCTGCAACTGCAGGAGGAACAGGCAATAAATCTTTGATGCCTAGCTTTTTGAAGATGTTCCAACGCTGGCCTAGCGTTTTTGCTTTTTGCAGGTCAACCAGCGCACGACCTAGCTTTTTCGATACACCAATGGGTGACACGGATGCTGAGTCAGCACCACCTGCTATACCAACGTCAACCGTACCTGCCATCATAGATTCAAGTACATTAACCGTTGATTGGAAACTTGTCGCACATGCGCGGGAAACACTGTATGCATCAGTGTGAATATCCATGCCCGTGCCTAGTACAATTTCACGAGCAATGTTGGGTGCTTCTGGCATTTGCACCACTTGACCATAAACGACCTGGTCTACTTCTTTCGGGTTTACATCGTTACGGACGAGTAACTCATTGACCACCATTTTGCCCAAATCCACCGCGGGAACGCCGTGAAAATATGTAGCAAGTTTAGCAAAAGGTGTTCTTAGCCCGGCAACAATTGCAATACGATCCCCAGAATGGGTCTTCAGGTTTTGTTGAGTTGCCATCATCTACCTCCAATAGTGGTCTGACCTGTCAAAAATGGCGATTGTACCTATTACCAAAGAAAATTAAAACAACTGTTTAACATTCAATGAAAGTTATTTAAACAAATGGAAACTAAGCGCTTAGTATAAAAGAATATTCCCGAAACTGAGGGAGTAAATCGCATCATAATGAAAAAAGACACAATTTCCTCTTATTAATACAAATACAAGGTTTACATTAAGCTTTGGTTAAGTGATAAAGTGCAGCATTCCGTATTACTCAAATGTAAATGAACTTTCACCTCGCTGCACTGTCGATAATCAGTGTTTTATAAAGACTCATTATTGAAGGAAATAAGAATTAAACATGGCTGCAGAAGCATTTAATCAACTAAAACAATACCTTGATTCTCAAATTATTGGGCAACCAGAGTTCACAAAAAACATTCTTATCGCCTTGCTGGCAGATGGTCATTTACTCGTAGAAGGGCCTCCTGGACTCGCCAAAACCCGTGCGATTAATGCGTTAGCAAATGGGCTGGAAGGTGACTTTCACCGAGTTCAATTTACGCCAGACTTATTACCCGCAGACTTAACAGGTACGGACATTTACCGTCCAGAAACTGGCCAATTTGTCTTCCAACAAGGGCCACTATTCCATAACTTAATTTTGGCCGATGAAATCAACCGTGCGCCTGCAAAAGTGCAATCGGCGTTACTAGAAGCCATGGCGGAACAGCAAATTACAGTGGGTAACAAAACGTATAAATTACCTGAACTGTTCCTTGTGATGGCAACGCAAAATCCTATTGAACAAGAAGGCACTTATCCACTACCAGAAGCCCAGCTAGACCGCTTCTTAATGCATTTGAAAATTGATTACCCCGATGCCGATATTGAGCTAGAAATACTTCGCCTTACACGTGGGGAAGCGTTGAGTAAGCCAGTTTCTAAACCGACACAACTCACACAAGAAAGTATTTTCCAAGCGCGCAAAGATATTTTAAACATTCACTTAGCCGAAAGCCTTGAGCGTTACTTGGTTGAGCTCATTATTGCGACACGCTTTCCCCATAAATATGACGCCCAGCTCGCGGAATGGATTGAGTTTGGTGCCAGCCCACGGGCAACGATCGCATTAGATAAATGTGCTCGTGCTCATGCATGGCTATCTGGTCGAGACTTTGTGGGTCCCGACGACATCCAAGCCGTTTTCCATAATTGTATGCGTCACCGCGTGTTATGTTCTTATGAAGCAGAAGCCGAAGGCATGACGGCGGATAAATTGCTCAGCCGCATTATTCAACTCGTTCCAGTACCTTAACCTCTGCCTTCGGAGCGTTTAACACTCATGCAAGCAGCTCAAGCGTGGTTGCAGTCTCACTTTGCGGATGGCTGCAACGTTACCATAAAAGAACTTATTCAATACCGTGCTAAAACGGGCCTGCTCAACTTATCGCCCAGTAAAACCATTCAATCGAAATTGGCAGGTAGCTACGTCACAAAAACGAAAGGACGTGGCATGGAGTTTGACGAAGCAAGGCACTATCAACCCGGTGATGATATCCGTGCGATCGATTGGCGAGTCACTGCCCGTACCGGGAAAACTCACACCAAGTTATACAGAGAGGAACGAGAGCGCCCCGTCTTCATTTTGGCGGACTTTTCCTCCAGTTTATTTTTTGGCACACAGCTGATGTTTAAATCAGTACAAATTGCCCACTTAGCCTCGCTAATTGCTTGGTCTGCGGCAGCAAGAGGTGATCGTGTCGGCGGTTTGGTGTTTAACCAAGTTGCACACCGAGAGTTTAAACCTCTCACACGACAAAAAGCGGTACTCTCTTTGATTAGCGGTGTAACAGCGCTGCATCAACAAGGTTTACACCATGCATTAGGTGAGCAGTCAATGCAACCTAATGCGGATAACTTCAGTGAAGCATGCGCACGTTTACGTCGTTTAGCGCGCCCTGGCAGCATCGTCTTCGTATTAAGTGATTTCTTACAAATTAGCGACAAGGCCGCGCAACACCTTTCTAGAATTGGCAAACATTGTGAAATGGTTGCTTATCAAATCAGTGATCCATTTGAGCATCACTTACCTCGTGTTTCGGTGCCGCAAAACGTGTCCCTTACCGATGGCGTAAACTCCCAAACCATTACCCTTGGTGAGTCAAAAACAGCCAAAGAATACGAATTAGCACATCAACAAATGAATCAATACGTGGAAGCGACATTGAAAAAGTGCCAAATCAAGCACCTGCATCTGACTGCTGCATCCCCTTTAGAAGAGCAGCTCACTGCGGGTATGAGGTAGTAGAATGAATCCCCTTGATCAACTCCAAGATATTCACCTACCTCAAGCGGTTGAAATGTGGCCGCCTGCCTATGGCTGGTGGCTTCTCACCGCGCTAATCCTTCTTACCTCAGGTTATGCTATTCATTATTGGAAAAAGCGTAAACATTGGCTTCAAGCTAAAAAAGACGCCTTACTTGAATTAAAGCAAATCGACGCATCACAGGCTGATTGGCCCCAGGCCTGTAATGCTTTACTTAAGCGCCTATGTTTAAGCTATATGTCACCTGAAAAAATCGCCGATGCATACGGCGACACATGGCTACATTTGTTAACGCAAGTGCTACCAGTAAAGCATCAAGCTGCATTTCAAGCTCAGCTATCTCCCTTGCTGAAAAGCCTGTATCAAGCTCAGCCTGAGCCCCTTTCATTTGAAGAGACGCAACAACAAATTGCTAACTGGATCAAACACTTTAAACCTAAGCCATCCTCCACTCAGCCACCAATAAACACGTTGAGTAAAAGTGAAAAAATCAACCAGCGAGGAAAGCATCATGTTTGAATTTGCTTGGTGGTGGATCTTATTCGCCCTTCCTTTACCTCTGCTGGCACGGTTATTACCTGCAAAAAAACAGCAACAGATGGCCGCGCTTAAAGTGCCTAGCCTCACACAAGGTATGAGTGCGAGTACACAAAAATCAGGTACATCAAAAGGGAAGCTTCTATTAGCAAGCCTTGCTTGGATAGCCCTTGTTACAGCGGCTGCTCGACCACAATGGTTAGGTGATCCCATCAGTATTCCTGCCGAAGGCAGAGATTTGATGATGGCGGTGGACTTATCAGGCAGCATGAAAATGGAAGATATGGAGGTGAATGGGCAAACCGTGCATCGTCTCTCCATGATAAAACACGTTATGCGCGACTTCATTCAGCGCCGTGTTGGCGATCGAATCGGATTAATCTTATTCGCAGACACAGCCTATCTTCAAACGCCGTTGACTTACGATAGAGAAACCGTCACGCAGCTGCTCGATGAAACCGTCATTGGGTTAGTTGGGGAGCAGACGGCTATCGGTGATGCTATTGGCCTTGCGGTTAAGCGCTTTAAGCAAAAAGACGAATCTAATCGCGTATTGATTTTGCTTACCGATGGTCAAAACACCGCGGGCAACATTACCCCTGCACAAGCTAAAGAACTTGCCATGGCTGAAAACATCACAATTTACACTATTGGCGTTGGCGCAGATAAGATGCTGATGCGCAGCTTGTTTGGCACTCGGCAAGTAAACCCTTCCCAAGAGCTAGACGAAGATATGCTGAATGACCTCGCTCAAAGCACGGGAGGAGCCTATTTCCGAGCCCGAAATACCGAAGCCCTTCAAGAAATTTACGCCACATTGGACGAGCTTGAACCCGTTGAAAGAGACAGCCGACAAATGCGTCCATTGCAAGCGTTATTCTATTACCCTCTGGGTTTTGCCTTAATGTTATCGCTGATCATGGCACTCACGCCTCTTGTTCAATTACTTAGCCGGAAGTTAAAAGCCTAATGCCATTCGATTTACAAGACTTTCACTTCATTCGCCCATTATGGCTACTCGCGATTGTTCCATTATTGCTGATTGTTTTTGGCCTAAGACACATCCAAAGGCAACAGTCTGGCTGGCAAGGTGTTATTGCGAATCACCTTTACGCTCAGCTGATTAGCGTTCAAGGCGCACAAAACCGCAAGCCTCCGCTTTATTTGCTCGCAATAGGCTGGATTATCGCAGCACTGGCGCTAGCTGGGCCAACTTGGGAGCGACTACCGCAGCCCGTGTACCAGTTACATACTGGTAAAGTGGTTATCTTAGACATGACCCTGTCAATGCGCTCAACAGATGTGACACCTAATCGCTTATCTAGAGCCAAGTTCAAAGCCATCGATTTAGTGAAACAAGCCGGTGAAGGAGAAATTGGCCTCATTGCCTATGCGGGTGATGCCTTTGTTATCAGCCCATTAAGCAGTGATGTGCAAAACCTGACTGCGCTGATCCCCAGTTTAACGCCGGAAATTATGCCAACGCCGGGCAGCGAGCCAGAATACGCCATCGAGGAAGCCATCGCGCTGCTGAGTAATTCAGGTTATCAAAAAGGCGAAATATTCTGGATCACAGATGGTGTCGCGCTGTCACAAGTTGCACCCATTACGCAATTGCTTTCAAAGCACGACTATCGCTTATCTATATTAGGCGTTGGTACCGAAGACGGTGCGCCGATTAAACTAGCCAATAATGAGCTGTTAAAAGATGGCGCCGGAGCCATCGTTGTTCCTCGCTTTAATGCGTCACCACTAGAAACATTAGCCAGTAAAGGACGAGGACGCTATATCGGAATGCAGCCCAGCGACGACGATATTCAATACCTCACGCAACAAGCAATGCTGCAACGGGAAGCGGAGCAGCAAGAAGAGCAAAACGACAACAATTTTGGTGATCAATGGAAAGAGATGGGTCCTTATCTCATCTTGTTAATGTTGCCATTTGCCGCTTACGTGTTTAGACGAGGCATGCTTGTGATTGCGCTATGTGCTTTACTACCCGCCCTCCCCAAGCCAGCCTATGCCAATTGGTGGGATGATTTATGGCAACGCCCTGACCAACAAGGTATGAAATCCTTCAACAACAACGACTTCGCTCAGGCCACAAACCAATTTAACGACCCAATGTGGAAAGGTAGCGCAGCCTATCGAAACGGTGACTTTGAAGCCGCAGCCGAGCAATTTTCCTTGGTCGACACGGCTGAAGGGTTGTACAACAAAGGCAATGCCTTAGCAAAAGCCAGCAAGATAGATGAGGCCATTCAAGCCTATGAAGCTGCATTGAAAAAACAACCGAATCACGCTGATGCTCAAACTAACAAGGACTTACTTGAGCAAATGAAACAGCAACAAGAGCAGCAACAGAACCAGGAACAAAGCCAAGATCAGAACAATTCTGATGAGCAAAATAATCAAGATCAGCAAGACTCAGAGAGCCAGCAAAACCAAGACAACCAAAATCAACAGAACTCGCAGCAGCAAGATCAACAAAACAGTGAAAGCGACAGCGAGCAACAAGATCAACAAAACCAGTCCGAGCAAGATTCATCTGAACAAGATTCCGACTCCCAACGGGATGATGCTTCTGGCGAGTCTGAGCAGAACCAAAGCGAAGACAACAAAGACGAACAAAACCAAGAAAACCCTTCGCACCAATCGCAAGAGCAACAGGAGCAATCCGAGTCTGAAGCGCAAGCCGCTCAGGCAAATCAAGCTGAGCTCACCGATGAAGAAAAAGAGAAAATGCAGCAAATGCAAACGCTTCTAAGAAAAATCCCAGACGATCCCGCTTACTTACTACAAAGAAAAATGCTTTTAGAAAAACAACGTCGTAGAACACAACGTTTGCCTAGCAATACCGAGAGGAATTGGTAATGAGACAAACATCACTTTTGAAAGTTTTCCTGTTCACATTAACGCTCTGTTTACCCAGTCTTGAATCATGGGCAGCCGTAACAGAAGTCACTGCAACAGTAGACAAAAACCCGGTAATGCAGGATGAGTCATTCATTCTTCAAGTAACAGCGAATGACGATGTGTCTGCCGATGCATTCGATCCATCTGTTCTTCTTAAAGACTTCGTTGTAGGAAGAACTTCAACCAGCAGACAAACCCAAATCATTAATTTCGATACAACGAGAACAACTCGCTGGCAAACCGTGTTAATTCCACGGGAAACTGGTCGTTTTACTATTCCTCCTTTTGATATAAAAGGCGTAACCACTGACCCTGTTACCGTTGAGGTGTTGCCTGTTTCACAAAGTAAAAGCGCCCAAGGTCAAGATATCTTCATCAGCACCGAAATGAGCCAAGAAGAAGTCTACCTTCAACAGCAGGTGAAATATCTTGTTAAATTGCACATTGCCGTTGACTTGCAACGAGGCAGTTTATCCGCTCCAGTGGTCGAGAACGCCGAAATTGAGCAAGTCGGGCAAGACAAAGAATACAGTGATATCGTAAATGGCAAGCGCTACCGAATTATTGAGCGAACTTTTTCAATTTTGCCGCAGAAAAGCGGCACATTTACGGTTCAGGCGCCTTACTTCGAAGGCGAAATGCTAGACAACAGCACTCGCCGTTCATTCGGCTTTTTCAATCGAACTCGCAGTGTTAATCGCGTCGGCAAAAACCAATTTTTAACCGTTAAGCCAATACCTGATAATTACAACTTCCATTGGCTACCAAGCGAGCTTGTTGATTTGCATGATGAATGGCAAGGTGATCTTAACAACTTAAAAGTGGGTGAACCCATTACGCGCACGCTCACCCTTAATGCCGTTGGCGTTGTAGAAGCGCAACTACCTGAGATTAATAGTCAATACCCCGACACAATAAAAACATACCCCGATCAGGCAGAAACCGCGACAGTCCAACATAACGGTACCTTTGTTTCTCAGCGCAAAGAAAGTGTGGCACTGATTCCAAACGCTGATGGAACGGTGACTTTACCTGAGGTAAGCGTTCCTTGGTTTAACACTAAAACCGGTAAAACTCAGTTCGCCACTATTCCTGAGAAAAAGATAACCATCGGTGCGCTGGCAAAGACTCACTCTCCTGCACCTGCTTTACCCCAACAAAACGTACCAGAACCGCGACAACCCAGCGACTTACCAACGGATGCCGCATCACTTCAGATCGTTGAGTCAAACGCTATTTGGTCTATCAGCAGCTGGGTATTATTAGCACTTTGGCTACTCACGCTGTTAATGTGGTTTATCTCAAGTAGGAATAAAACGGTGTCTATAGAGAAGACACCGCAATCACCAATAGATGAAGAGCCCGCCGCATGGAAAGCGCTAGCACAAGCCATAAAGAACAAGGACGAGAAAAATCTTACAAATTATTTACAGCACTGGCTTGCAGTATTGTGTGGAAATCCACAACAATCCCTAGTTCACAGTGTTGAGCAGCTACAAAATAAGCAGCTCAAAGAACAAATAACCCTGTATTTCAATGGTAAATTCGGTGCTCAGGAAGGCACCAAATCGCTTGAACCAATGATGGACGCCGTCAAAGCGGTGAGGAAACAATACAAGCAACATCCAAAAACAAAAGGGACAAAATTGAGCCCTCTATATCCGAATGCATAATAAAAGGTACGAAAGAATGATGAAGTTAAAACCTGTCGTGATCGCAGTTGCATCAACGCTTTGGCTGGCTAGTTGCCAGAAAAGTGTCCCAGAATCAAACACATCAACGCAACCGCCGGCCCAAGAACAATCTCAAGCTAGTGCTTCTGAACAACTCGCAACGTTTTTCGAAGACTCTTTCCAAACAACACTAAAAGAGTCACCTGTATATCAATCGTACCTTGGTATTAAATGGGATTACGGCTCATGGGATGACGAAACAGACGCCTCTGAAGATAAGTTCATTGCACGCCTTAAAAGCGAGCTGGACACGCTGTCAAAATTTGATGACGCTCAACTCAGCGATCAAGAAAAGCTCAGTAAGTTAATTTTTGAGATTGATGGTAAGCGTCAACTCAGCAACGATGCGTTCCGTCACCACACTTACATTATGCACCAGTTCCGAGCATTCCACACGATGGTGCCAAGTTTCCTAATCAATATTCATCGCGTATCTGATCAATCCGATGCAGAAGCTTACGTATCTAGGTTGAATGGGGTAAGCCCCCTTTTCGACCAAGTCATTGAACAGCTTCGAATTAGAGAAAAGCTCGGCGTGTTCCCACCAAAATGGTCCTACGAGCAAATGATACAGGCGTCTAAAAACGTTGTGACAGGACAACCTTTTAGCGACACTGGCGAAGACTCTACCATTTGGGCGGATTTCAAAGGCAAAGTTGAAAAGATTTCTATCGAACAATCTGCTAAAGACCAGCTACTTGCCGATGCCAAAAAGGCGCTTCTAGATTCAGTGCAGCCTGCATATCAAAAGATGATTCAAGAACTGGATAAACACGCACAAATTACCCCAGCGGGTGATGGTGTATGGCGTTTGCCCGACGGTGACAAGTGGTATCAAAACCGCCTTGAATGGTTCACAACAACGGATTTGACCGCTGACCAAGTTCATAATATTGGCCTTGAACAAGTTAATCGTATACATGACGAAATGCGCGCCATCATGAAGCAGGTTGAGTTTAAAGGCTCTTTGAATGAGTTTTTCGAATTCATGCGTAATGACAAGCAGTTCTATTACGACAACACGGATGAAGGCAGAGAGCGCTACATGGCTGAAGCCACAGCGATGATTAATGAAATGCGTAACAAAATTCCTGAGTACTTTGGTTTAGCACCTAAAGCGGATATGGTCGTGAAGCGTGTTGAAGCCTTCCGCGAGAAGTCTGCGGGTAAAGCCTTCTACCAACGCCCAACACCAGATGGTTCGCGCCCAGGTATTTACTATGCCAATCTGTATGATATGAACTCTATGCCAACGTACCAAATGGAAGCATTGGCGTATCATGAAGGCATTCCAGGTCACCACATGCAAATTGCCATCGCGCAAGAGCTTGAAGGTGTGCCACAATTCCAAAAATTCGTTAGCTTCACGGCTTATATCGAAGGCTGGGGTTTGTATACCGAGCAGCTTGCTAAAGAAATGGGCTTTTATAAAGACCCCTACTCTGACTTTGGTCGCTTAGCAATGGAGCTATGGCGCGCTTGTCGTTTAGTTGTTGATACCGGCGTGCATGCGAAGAAATGGAGCAGAGAAAAAGCAATTCAATACTTGATTGACAACACCCCAAATCCTGCGGAAGATTCGCGTAAAGCGATTGAAAGATATATCGCCATGCCGGGACAAGCAACCGCTTACATGATTGGTAAATTAAAGATTGTTGAGATTCGTGAAAGATTGAAAAATGAATTGGGAGATAAATTCGACATTCGAGGCTTCCACGATGAGATTCTTAAAGATGGCCCTGTTCCAATGAACGTTTTAGAAGAAAAATTAAACGCTTGGGCAGAAAAACTGAAAACCGCCTAACGACAAATGAGCTGAAGTGCTCACATTTAATACAATTGTGAGCACTTTTTAGTAAATTATCTGCAAAAGGAAAAGCAAACAACCAAATCAAGGGTTGCCGAGGTAAAAAAGGGGGGTACAATTAACGCTCACGGCTTGCTGGATCACACAATATTATGATTTTACGAAAGCAAAATTCATCTGCATCGGTCTCAGAGAACATGGCAGACAAGCAAAAACGGTATGAAGCTCTTGTACACGCGCTTCATGCAGATATCTATAGATATGCATTTTGGTTAGTTAAAGATAAACACGTAGCCGAAGATATCGTGCAAGAAACCTTCTTACGAGCTTGGAAGTCGCTGGATTCCCTAAATGACGAGAAAGCAGCAAAATCTTGGTTAATTACCATCTTAAGACGAGAAAACGCACGTCGCTTTGAAAGAAAGCAGTTCGATCTTGTCGACATGGATGACGTAACACTAGCCGATGATGATATCTCTCATGAAGGCAAAATTGAGCAACGCGAATTACGACGACATATAGCTTCGTTAAGCGAGGAGTACAGAGAGCCTTTGATGTTACAGGTTATCTTTGGTTTTAGTGGTGAGGAAATATCCGAGCAACTAGGGCTCAATAAAAATACCGTCATGACCAGGCTGTTTAGGGCGAGAAACCAGTTGAAAGACGCAATCGAACAACAATCTAATACCGTGGAGCAAGCGAATGGATGATTTGGAATTTCGTCGTAACGTGTATGCTGATCCCCATACCAACGATGAATCAGTGTTAAACGCAGCGGCCAATGATCCATCTAAGCAACAGTTTATCAATGAACTGAAGCATTTAGATAACAAACTTCAATCTACTGTTCACGCTGTGCCTGTCCCTGATGGTTTAGCGCACAAGTTAATTTACAGACAGTCTATTGAAACCCATAACCAACAACGTCGTCGAGGTCGATTCCATATCGCACTTGCGGCATCCGTAGCATTTGTTGCTGGTTTAACATTAACGATGATGAATAACCAAGAACCCGAAATGAGCAACTTTGCCTCTATCGCTTTAGGTCATGTTCATCATGAAGCCGATTATGCAGAAAGAGCAAATGGAGAGGTTTCACTTCCAGAAGTTAACGCAAAGTTAGCGTCTTTTGGAGGTCAGATCAAAGAGCAGTTTTCTCGCATCTATTTTGCAAATTACTGCTTATTTGAAAAACAAAAGAGCTTACACCTCGTTCTTGGTGATGGAGATGATAAATACACCGTGTTTATCACACCTCGAGATGAGCAAGAAAACTTCGAACCTTACTTTGAAGATGACCACTATATTGGTCGTGCATGGCAAACTGATGAAGTTAATTTAGTTGTCATTTCAGAGAAAGCGCGTAAATACGAGAAAAGCATGGACAGTGTCAGAGACAAGCTACTTTTCTCTATTTAATTCGCTATTCCACATCGGGCCCATCCCCTTTGGGCCCATGAATTCTCCCCTAATATTCTGATTACTCTTTTTTCTTTGCCATCCCTTACTATGCCGGATAGACTCTAGTCCCTCCTCAGAAAAATAAAAATAAGCAAATATGGATACTTACACCCTCATTTCACTTGGCATCTATTTCATCGCCATGCTCGCAATTGGCTTATATTCATTTAAACAATCAGAAGCCGATGTAGCAGGTTTTTTATTAGCAGGCAGAAAAGTTAGCCCCAAAGTAACCGCATTGTCAGCTGGCGCTTCCGACATGAGCGGCTGGATGTTAATGGGCTTACCCGGCGCTATGTATGTCTCAGGTATGCCTAGCACTTGGATCGCCATTGGCCTTGTCATCGGTGCATTCTTTAATTATTTGCTCGTCGCCCCAAGACTCCGCGTTTACACTGAAGAATCTGATTCGTTAACCATCCCCGACTACTTTGAGCATCGGTTTCACGATCACTCTCATACGCTTCGCATCATTTCTTCTATTGTTATCGTGCTGTTCTTTACCTTGTACACCTCTTCCGGCGTAGTAGCTGGTGGCAAACTGTTTGAAAGCGCCTTTGGCATGAGCTACTACACGGGCCTATACGTAACCACGGGCGTGGTGGTTGCTTATACTTTATTTGGCGGCTTCATGGCCGTGAGCATGACCGACTTTGTTCAAGGCTGCATCATGTTCATCGCTCTCATTCTGGTTCCCGTTGTGGCGATATTTGACATGGGCGGTGTTTCTCCCATGCTGACGGAAATTGAATCCATCAATGCCGATATGCTTAATTTGTTTACTGGCTTTAGCCTTGTTGCAGTTATCTCAAGCATGTCTTGGGGGCTAGGCTACTTCGGACAACCACATATTATTGTGCGTTTTATGGCAATTCGTTCAGAAAAAGACCTCCCTACAGCAAGACGTATCGGCATGACATGGATGATTGTTTCCATTATTGGCGCGCTTGCCGTAGGTTTGACTGGTGCGGCTTATATCAGCATGAACAAGATGCAATTAGGCGACCCAGAAACTATCTTCATCTTTTTTAGCCAAGTCTTATTCCATCCCCTTATCACTGGTTTTTTACTGGCTGCCATCCTTGCTGCCATCATGAGTACCATTTCTTCCCAGTTGCTTGTCACTTCCAGTTCTTTAGCAGGAGACTTATATCACCGCTTCTTACGAAGAGGCGCGAGTCAAGGTGAAATTCTCGGTGTCAGTCGATTATGCGTTGCTCTCGTCGCCGCAGTAGCCATCGCCCTCGCCCACGACAGAAGCAGTTCAATACTGAGCCTCGTTAGTAATGCATGGGCAGGATTTGGTGCAGCTTTTGGTCCCATTATTTTGCTTTCTTTATATTGGAAAGGCATGACCCGCTTAGGTGCAATCTCGGGCATGATTGCCGGCGCTGCAACGGTGTTACTGTGGATATACCTGCCTATTGAAGTCGACGGCAAGCCTCTTAGCTCGCTCATGTACGAAATGGTGCCCGGTTTTATCGTGGCAACAATAGTCGTACTGCTCGTGAGCAAAATAACGCCCCCTCCGAGCAACGAGATTCTCTCTCGACATGAAAAAGTTGAAAATAAATTGCGTTAAGTAGCAGGGAATTCTCAAGCTTTAACTACACTTAAATCATACTCCAACATTTTCAGATGTCAGACCACAATATAAATTGGTAGTATTGTGGTTTGGTCTCTCCCTCAGTCAGTTAAATGAGGCCATAGTTAATACGCTGTAATGAGTACGAGATAAAAGCAGTGAGTTAAAACACGCTGTGCTAAGGAAGAATATAGATGGCATTTTTTACCGCAAGACAACCGATACTGGATGTAAATAAAGAAGTCATTGCATATGAATTACTGTTCAGGGATAGCCTAAAAAATGTGTTCCCCGATGTTGGTGGGAATGAAGCAACGCTTAAAATGGTTGAAGGATTACAACTCAATCTCGGATTAGACACGCTCACTCAAAACAAACAAGCCTTTATTAATTTCACAGAAGAAACGCTTCTTGAAGGTTTTCCACATATGCTCCCTAAAGAGCAAGTTGTGGTCGAAGTGCTTGAAGACGTCACGCCCGGAAAACGCATGCTATGCGCAGTGCAAGAGCTAAAAAGAGAAGGCTATACTATTGCGCTTGATGACTACGAACATGCCCCCGTTTGGCGTCATTTCTATCCCTATACAGATATCATCAAAATCGATTGGCGCGCGTCATCCATCGACACCATTAAACAGATTATCGAAGATATCAAAGACTTCCCTAAAATTAAGTTACTGGCCGAAAAAGTAGAAACCCACGAAGAGTTTGAGTTAGCCAAATCTTTGGGCTTTGCTTATTTTCAAGGGTATTTTTTCAGTAAACCTGAAGTCATGCAAAGCCGCTCCTTACTATCTTCTCAAATGGCGTTGGCAGAACTGATGGCCGAAATGGCAGAAGTTGAACCCGATATCAACATGATTGTTCATGCCTTTGAAAGTGACGTAAACCTTTCTTTCAAACTGCTTCGCTACAGCCAAAGCCCTATTTTTAAACGCCGCAACGAAATAACCAATATCAAACAAGCCATTGTTGCCATTGGTCAGCAAGAGTTGCGTCGCTTTGTGTCACTCCTATTTACCGCGCAATTTTCCTCGGGTAAACCTGCAGAACTGACAACCATGTCATTAGTGCGTGCGCGCTTTTGCGAATCCGTCGCTAAGTTACCTAGTCAAAAAGAAGAGCCCGCCAGCGCTTTTCTCGTTGGCTTGCTGTCCTTGCTTGATGCCATGCTCGATACCGACCTAGTTGAGTTACTCGAAAAGCTGCCACTTGCAGAAACCATAAAAGCACCGCTGTGCAACGATGAAGGCAAGTTAGCCAGCTACCTTCACCTTTGTCATGCATTCGAAGCCGCAAACTGGGCCAATGCAGGCTTGCTAGCGGACCAGATTGCGGCAGACTTTGATCAAACAGCAGAGTGTTATTTAGAAGCGGTGAAGTGGGCTATCGACAGAATTAACTTTAGCGATTAAAACTAATTTGATATAGCCAATAGACATAACCGAAGCATTTTTTTTGTGCTAAGGTTCTAAGAATATAATTCTTTAGTATAAAAGTTCTTACTTAGAATCAAGATGTCTAGCAAAATACCAAATACCACGCACTTAAAGCAGTTAGAAGCCGAAAGTATTCATATTTTCCGTGAAGTCGCTGCAGAATTCGAAAATCCCGTCATGCTTTACTCCGTAGGTAAAGACTCCTCAGTCTTGCTGCACCTCGCGCGAAAAGCATTTTATCCAGCCAAAATTCCTTTTCCATTGCTTCACGTTGATACAACATGGAAATTTAGGGAAATGATTGAGTTCAGAGATCGTATGGCCAAAGAATATGGTTTTGAACTCTTGGTTTATACTAACCCTGAAGGGGCTGGCGATAAAATCACACCGTTCACTCATGGTAGCAGCAAATACACTGACATCATGAAAACACAAGCGCTTAAACAAGCCTTAGACAAATACCAATTCGATGCCGCATTTGGCGGAGCAAGACGCGATGAAGAGAAGTCTCGTGCTAAAGAGCGTGTGTATTCTTTCCGTGACGAGCACCATCGCTGGGATCCTAAAAACCAACGTCCAGAACTTTGGAGCATCTACAACTCCCAAGTCAACAAAGGTGAAAGCATCCGCGTATTCCCCATGTCAAACTGGACTGAGCTTGATATCTGGCAGTACATCTATTCGGAAAATATCGAAATTCCTTCGCTTTATTTAGCAAAAGAGCGTCCGGTTGTTGAACGTGATGGCGTTCAAATCATGCTAGACGACGAGCGTATGCCGCTACTTGAAGGTGAAAAACCTGAAATGAAGTCGGTGCGTTTTAGAACATTGGGCTGTTACCCATTAACGGGCGCAGTAGAATCGACGGCGAGTACGCTGCCGGAAGTGATTCAAGAAATGTTATTAACGAAAACATCTGAACGACAAGGCCGCGTTATTGACCATGACTCTTCTGGCTCCATGGAGAAGAAAAAAATGGAAGGGTATTTCTAATGGCTGACAATAATGTTGTTTGGCACCAGCACAAGGTAGACAAAGCCGCTCGTGCCCAGCATATGAAGCAAAAACCCTTTGTTATTTGGTTTACTGGCCTAAGTGGCTCAGGTAAATCAACCTTGGCGAATTTACTAGAGCAAAAGCTTAAAGAAAATGCACACTTCACCTATCTGTTAGATGGTGACAATGTGCGCCACGGG
>CAXRCC010000201.1:0-13334 GCA_964228975.1 Paraneptunicella sp.
GCATTGCCTGTTTGGCTGATTTTATGACAGCAAAAGATATTCAGGCTGGTCGTCTTGTGCCGCTTTTTAAATCGTCTACCCATCAGCAGTATCAATCGGTGCACGCGGTGTACCCAAAACCCCTGGCTTCTTCAAGCAAAGTGGCACGGTTTGTCGACTTTATTGAAGAAAAGGTGCGCAGGGAAATAGGGCTAAAAGTCATATAGGATAGTATATTAACCGATTAAGCCTTTGTTCAGGGTTGTTATTTTACCGATAGAAATTTTTATACTGTGAAATAGATCACAAAAGGTAGGGCGATGAGTTAAATTAGTCGGGATTAAAAAGCGACCTTTTAGAATAAAGGGTGCTACAATTTGGCGGGAAAGGCCTGATTTTGCCTATTTAGGCCATAAAATTTCTATCAATGGTTTCGAATGTACCCATATATTCGATTAAGAAATACCTTGTTTCTTCAAGTCATTAAAGCAATAGCGATTGCGTCGAAGTTTTATGTTTTACTGACAAAGATTTAGCTTAAAAAATAAGAACGATATCACTATTCGAGGACACTCAATGCTACTTCATATTGAAAGTATGCCAGTGCAAAGACGTTTAACTATTGGGTTTGGATTTATCCTTTTTTTAATGGTTATTCTAACTGTTCTAGGAATTAACAAAGTAAACTTCATCAACGATACGCTAACTGAAATTACTGATATAAACTCTGTGAAACAAAGGCATGCGATTAACTTTCGTGGTAGCGTGCATGACAGAGCCATAGCCATTCGCGACGTTGTGTTGGCTGATAATTCCACGTCGTTAGAAGGATTTGTGGAAGAAATAGAAGACCTAGATGGCTTCTATAAAAAGTCCGAAGTACAGCTCAATCAAATGATATCTGGCGGTTTTAGTTTTACGCCAAAAGAATTAAAAATCCTCGATCGTATTAACGATATTCAAGCGCGTACCCTGCCTATGATCGAGCAAATTATATCGCTATCTCGCCAAAGCAATCACGAACAAGCCAGAAATCGCTTAATGACAGAGGCAAGGCCTGCTTTTATTGACTGGCTTGGCGCTATCAATGAGTTTATCGACTATCAAGAGGCGGTAAACAAAGAAGCAACGCCAAAAGCACGGGAAGTTGCGGACGGATTCCAATCGTTAATGATGATTTTAAGTGCAATAGCCATTGTCATTGGCATCATTGTCGCGAAAGTAATTGAACGCAGTATTATTTGTTCAATTGGTGGCGAACCTTATGAAGCGGCTGAATCGCTATCGGAAATGGCGAACGGTAATTTGGCCGTTGAAATTCAATCCAGTACCAAAGAAAGTTTACTGGCCTCATTGGCAACGATGAAAGAAAAGCTAGGCAGTATTGTACGGGACATCGTACATGCATCAGACGAACTTTCAGAGCAAACGCATACTGTTGTGGCTGGTTCTTCTCAGGTGTTTGATGCCGCCAAGCAGCAGGCAGAAATGACAGAAAGCGCGACGCAGCGTCTAGCGCGTATTCGAGAAGGCTTAGGGCAGGTTTCTGATGTGGCACAGCAAACGGAAGACAACTCTTCTTCTACCACAGACTATACGCTTGAAAGTAAGAACTCTATCGAGCTGAGTGCACAGGAAATCGAGCGAATTGCGCAAACGGTTGAACATACGGTTAATCAAATTCGTAAGTTATCAGATACCTCTAGCAAAATCGGTAGCATTACCAATGTTATCAGCGACATTTCAGAGCAAACAAACTTACTTGCACTTAATGCGGCTATTGAGGCTGCGCGTGCAGGTGAGTCGGGCAGAGGGTTTGCGGTAGTTGCGGATGAAGTCAGAGAGCTCGCGAAACGTACTGGTGATGCCACAAGTCAAATCGAAACCATGATATTGGAAGTGCAAAAAGAGACGGCTGCATCCGTAAGTGCAATGGAAAAAACACAACCGCTTGTAGAAAACGGCAGAGTGTTGACGCGTAAAACCAATGATTTGCTAGAAAGCATTGAACAGCAGGCTTCTAACTCGCTGAAAAACGCAAAATTAGTGACTTCATCTATGGCTGAACAAATTCACTCACTAGAAGAAATTAGCAAGGTAATGGAAGACATTAATCACATGTCTCAGAATTCAATTTGCTCTTTGCAAAATAATAACGAGGCAACGAAATCGCTTAATTTCTTGTCTGGTAAGCTCAAAAGCGATGTCGCCTTCTTCTCACTCGATTAGTCGAGCCTCTGCATTTTACGACAGATATGACAAGGTCTTAGTCATATCTGTCGTGGACTCATTCCTCTTCACAATACTTCCTAGAGCACTGGGCTTTCAAATCAAGCTTCTTGACCACGCTTCATAAGCAAACCATCCTTTTCATCCTTACTTATCATATTGTTTTTATTCAATAAAACGAGTTTGTTTTGTTTGGGAGCAAACATTCAGCGCAGCCTACTTTGATGTGGCATATAGGTTGCTGAGGGTGATGTTTAAGATTGATTAACAACGTGCTAGTTCGTGGTTGTATGTTGTTGGTTAGTAGTCGATCTGAGTCGAGGTTGCTGCAAGGTAACGAGCGGTTCATTGAATACTCACGAGGTTAGAAATGAAAACATCACAAGAATATGTAGCAGAGATCCGCCACCAGATTACTGAGGTGTCGGTGGAAGCTTTAAAACAAGGTATGCTAAAGGAAGAGGTCGTCCTCATTGATGTAAGAGAGCACGAAGAGTTTGTCACCGGGCATATTCAAAGCGCGGTTAACTTTCCAAGAGGGGTGCTTGAAATGAAGTTGCAAGAGCACCCTAAAGTCAGCCATCACTGTGAAACGCGCGTCGCATTAGATGCATTATCACAACAAGATATATATTTGATTTGTCGTACGGGAGGGCGCTCAGCACTTGCGGCGAAGTCGCTGTTGGAGATGGGGTTTTCACGTGTTAAGTCGGTGGCAGGCGGTATGATTGCTTGGAAAGAAAGTGCGATGCCCTTAGCCGAGCAGGCTGCGGGCTAAAGCGTTACTAAGCTAAGGCCTAAGGTTCCTTTCGTGCTGTTAGCGTTTTATCGAAAGGAACCAAAAAGCAGGGCTATTCGAAGGGGGTAACACCAATGCCTTTAAGTCGATACCCCACACTGGCAATTTCACCTTCCCACGCTTTAGTCGATAGTATGCCGTGTACCCAAACCGCGTCGTATAGGCTTTCTACCGGAACCCCGTTTTCAAATTTCACATATACGATTTGGTTTGAAGGAGGCGGAGGAACATGAATACAAGCGCCAAAATACGGCACCAATAAAAACTCCGTTAAGGTTTCGTCATCGCCTTCAAGTGGCACAACAAATCCCGGTATTTTCACCTCTTTGCCGTCCAGTTCAGGAATCACTGGCGCATTCGGGTTTTGCTGCGCCATGGATTTATTGTGATCTAGCTCAGGGACATCCGGCAGAACAAAGTCTTTCGGCGCCATGTCTTCCCAATATAGCTCTTGAGGTTTGGCCCAAGATAATGAGCAGGCCATGATCAAGGAAAGAGTAACGATAAAACGACGCATGAACTTTAGTCTCCAGCTTGAGTTTTGGGGGTTAAGTTGGCCCAGCCGAGTGGGTTTTTAACAACTTCGTTGCCTGAATCGGGTTGCAGTGGAATGTTCAAAGATAAAATCAATGAGCAAACGGCAAACGCCGCTCCTACAAAAAATACGGCGCTCGGAGAGGTGAGCCAAACCACGCCTAGTATGGCAGGAATAACGACGGCGGCAATGTGGTTAATCGTAAAGCTAACACCAGCGGTCGATGCAATATCTTTGTGGTCTGCAATTTTTTGGAAGTAAGTTTTGATGGCAATCGCCATGGCAAACAGTAGGTGATCAATGACATAAAGGGTACCCGCGATGGTGCTGTTGTCGACTAATCCATAGCTCACAAACAACACAATCAAGCCCACATACTCAACTATCAACGCTTTACGTTCGCCTACTTTGTGGATCCATTTGCCGATTTTGGCGGCAAAGAGCAAATTAAAAACATAATTAATGATAAACAGTAAGCTGATATCGCCCACAGAAAAACCGAATTTTTCCACCATCATAAACGCGGCAAATACTACGAAGATTTGACGCCTTGCACCGCTAAAAAAAACCAGTGCGTAATACAGCCAATAACGCTTACGCAGCACCATGTGTTTGTGCTGTGCCGAGGCTTGTTTGAATTGAGGGAAAGTGATCCAAAGCAGTACTACAACGACAAAACCGATACCGCCAGCCAGCATATAAGTCGTGTTATAGCTCATGCCGAGCCATTCCATTAACAGCCAGATAGAGGCATAAGCAAAGAGCGATGCAAATGATTTAACCGCTAGTTGCTGTCCCATAAAATGGGCACTTTGGTCTTTGGGGAGCCATTGCAGAGTTAATGATTGATTGATGGTTTCGTAGTAATGAAAGCCGATCGACATAATGACCGTGGTGGCGTACAAGCCAAGCTCGAAGGGAAATAAGCCAGTAATAGCGACGCCAACGGAAAGTATGGCTAAAGACAGTAAGGCAAAGGTTTGTTCTTTTATCGCAAGCAGCACAAACACTGCGGTGAAGGCTAAAAAGCCGGGGACTTCGCGTAAGCTTTGTAAAATGCCGATTTCGGCACCCGTAAAGTTGGCTTTTTCAACAACGAAGTTATTTAACAATGCATGCCAAACAGAATGGGTAAGCGGCATGACAAACGCCATCGCTAAAAGCAAATACTGAGGATTGTTCCGAATATGAGCAAATTGGTTCATACAGCAAGCTTTCTCTGTTTAGGTGGTAATGCGAAGAAGAGCGTTACTTTACCATACAATCGGTATTTTTTGTTCGAGTGGGCGTGATTGTTTATGAATGCAGGGGAACCTAGCTCACAAGGAAGAAACAAAAAAGCCAGCGGCGTGATGAGCGACTGGCTTTTGTGATTTGCCGGGCCTAAATAATGAGGCTATCTCCTTTGGAAGAGCCCTTTATTTGGCCTTTTTAAGCTGATTGGCATTGGCACAATGCATGCCGCCAAGTCGGCTTAGAATGCAGGCTTATCTTCTGTGTTGTTGTAACGCTCAACACTTTCAGAGATTTCTTTTTTCGCTGCTTCAACGCCTTCCCAGCCTTCGATTTTCACCCATTTGTTAGGCTCTAAATCTTTGTAGTGTGCGAAGAAGTGCTCGATTTGCTTCAATGTAGACTCTGGTACATCAGAAAGCTCTTTTACATCGCGGTATAGAACGGAAAGTTTGTCCACTGGAACCGCAAGCACTTTTGCATCGTTGCCTGACTCATCCGTCATGTTCAAAACACCGATAGGACGGCAAGCAATGACACAACCAGGTAGAAGTGGGAAAGGTGTGATAACCAATACGTCAGCAGGATCGCCGTCGCCAGAAAGCGTGTGAGGAACGTAACCGTAGTTTACTGGGTAGTGCATTGGTGTACCCATGAAACGGTCTACAAAAATCGCGCCTGAATCTTTATCGACTTCGTATTTTACCGGATCAGCGTGAGCCGGGATTTCGATGATAACGTTAACTTCATCAGGTAGGTTTTTGCCAGCTGGCACAGCGTTTAAACTCATGTGAATACCTTAAGTTACTATGTGTCTTAAAAGTGCTCGATTATAAAGGGGGAAAGGCCCATTGATAAAGCGCTTTATTCGTAATTATTTATACCAATTTTGCTCTGCTTCAAATTGCGCAGATATTTCTCCGGCAGCAGGGCTGGGAATCTCCCTTTCTTTCGTGCTGTGCCAAATTGGTTATCCAAATATATAACACTTTATAAATAGCGTGGTTGCGATTAAAAAACATCCTCAATAGTATTTTCACAGGTGCAGAAGGGAGGCTTTTGCATCGGTAATGGATTGAACGTTTTATTGGAGAAAAAACGTATGTATAAGCGTACTTTAGGATTAATCGCAGCCACTGTTTTCGCCTCGGGCGCAATGGCAACTACCCCAACCGATACCGAGCTTGCAGCAGCAAATGGTATCGAGTGTTATCCACTCGCTCATGGGGAAAATGGACTGGGCTCAAGGAGTGAAGTGTACATTCCCCCGTTTACAACAAGTGGCAGTTGGTGGGTTCAATATGCTGTCGCCAATGTAGGTGGTGACACCGTAAACGTTACCTTAAAACTCTTCGATGAGAACGGTAACCCTTATGATTCCACATCTGGTGTCACTTACGACGCTAATTTCTCTTCAAGCAATACCCCTCTTCGCCAAATTGGCGGCACGAATAGTGCTATTTTAAGTTCATTCAATGTGGGGCAAATTAAAATCGATAACAATTCATCTAGCTATTTTAGCGGCGTATTAAGCTGGCAGGCTGATAAGTGCATCACAAAACCCGCCTTATTGATTGATGGTGCGCACTATATTAGAACCGGTGGACCAACGAATGAATTTGGTTTGAGAACATTCGAAATTAACGGTGGCAAACCATTTTAAAGATTTAGTTTCGTTCCTTTGAGAAACTAATTTGGGAGCAGCTTTGTTGCTCCCTTTTTTGGTTATTTACCATCGGCTGCCGTTAACGGTCTTAAGCTTCGGCGCGTTTTCGACCTAAGCGCAAATATCCAGTTGTGAAAGCCACTCCAATTAGAATAATGGCACCACCAATAGCTGTGCGCATGGCCAGTTCTTCACCCAAGAATAAACCGCCCCATAAAATGGCGAATAATGGAAGAAGGTACATGTTAGTCATTGTGCGGGCGATACCTTGTTCAGCAATGAGCTTGTAGTAAAGATAAAAAGCGTACCCAGAGCACGCTACTCCTAGGAATAAAGTACTGGAAATTGCTGTCGTGCTTGGCATGGATTCAGGCCAAGTGAACGCCGCAAAGGGCAATAATACAAGGGCAGAATAAAACTGGCTGCCAGCGGCGACTGTCATTGGCTTGAGGCCAGATGCTTTTGCTTTACTAATACAGGCCGCAACGCCGTAGTTGGCACAGGCAAATAACCCCAAAAGCGCAGGAATAAAAGCAATGCTAACGTCATCGCCAGGCGAAATGAGTAGGACTGTTACACCCGTAAAACCGAGCGCCATACCGAACATTGCGCTGCCGGAAAGTTTTTCTTTTAACCAAACAAAAGCAATTAATGAGCTAAACATTGGCGCAGTTGCATTGATAACACCCATCGGCCCAGATTCCATGAATAGGCTAACATAGCCCCATAAACTGAAAGGCAGGGCTGTGTTGGTTACCGCCAATAAGGTGAGCGGCCACCAATGGGTAAGAATGTGTTTGAGTTCTTGTTTATAAGAGAAATAAACAATGGCACCTAGTATGCCTGTGGCAATAATACAGCGAATAAAAGTCAGAGGTGTTGGCCCAATTTCAGGTGATGCTAAGCGCATAAACATGAAGGATGAGCCCCACACGGCGGACAATACCAATAATTCAATGACCCACTTAAACTGCATGTTCTATCCGTCCAATAAAGCCAAAGTGAAAACTAGGCGAATTTAGAATTTGGCGCTATTAAACGCTTTTTTTCTGTATTCAAAAACTGTATTTGAGGTCAGTTACTTACTTCTTGCGACGAAACTTTATATACCCTGTGGTGCAGGCTACTCCCAATAGAATGAAAGCCCCGCCAAACAAGGTTCTCGATTCAATTGGCTCACCTAAAAACAGCGCGCCCCAAAGCATTGCAAACAGCGGAATTAAATACGTCACGGAAAGGGTTTTACTGATGCCTTGTTCTGCAATCATTTGGAAATACTTATATAGGGCATAGCCGGTACACAACACTCCTAACACTGAAGCACTTAGCCATGCATCTAGGCTTGGCATTTGCTCAGGCATAAAGTAAACGGCGAAAGGTGCTAAAAATAAACTGGCGTAGAATTGGCTACCTGTTGCGACTGTCATGGGGGAAAGTCCCACAGCTTTGGCTCGGGTAATGTTAGCGGTCAAGCCATAGCCAGCACTGGCTAAAAGCCCTAAAGATAACGCGAGCGTATCGAACTTAATGCCTTCTTGAGGCACCAACATCATAACGCAAACGCCGATGAACCCGAGCGCTAAGCCAATGATCGTATTGCGGCTTAACGATTCTTTTAACCATAAGTACGCAATTAAAGAACCAAATAATGGCGTGGTGGCGTTGAGTACTGCCATCGGCCCAGATTCCAGCGAATGACTAACGATCCCCCATAAGCTGAATGGTACGGCGGTTCCACATAGGGCAATTAAGCACAAGGTGCTCCAGTACCGAAAAATCTTACGGATATTTGCGCGGTTGGAAAAATACAAAATGGCTGCCAAAAACACCGTGGCAATCGTGGTACGGGTAAAGGTTAATCCAAACGTGCCCATTTCAGGCACAGATATCCGCATGAATATAAATGATGCGCCCCAAATTGCGGCAAGCACAAAGAGTTCGATAAGCCATTTTACCTGCATTGGACTACCTATATGAAAAAGAAACTACTCAAGATGCCTAGCGAAGCGAGCGAGGTGCTGAGTGCTAGGCAGTACGCGGCGCAGAGCTTAAATCAAACTGACTCAAAACCAAACTAAAATTTCGCCAAATGATAAATTAATGGGGCGTTTCGGCCAGCTCCAGTGCCAAGAGTTTCGATTTTCTGTCTAACCCGCCAGCGTAACCCGTTAAACTGCCGTTTTTACCAATGACTCGATGGCATGGAATAACCACAGAAATGGGGTTTTTTCCGTTTGCTTGGCCTACAGCCTGGCTGCCTTTGGGTTTATCAATCTTAACGGCGATATCTTTATAGCTGACGGTTTTGCCAAAGGGAATGGTAATGAGCACATCCCACACTTGCTTTTGGAATGGTGTGCCTTGAGGATCTAAGGGCAAATCAAATTCGGTGCGTTTATTCGCAAAGTATTCATTGAGTTGCTTTTCTGTTTCTTCGAAAATCGCCAGTTTGGGCGAGAGGTGACTTTGCCAATCTTCAGGGGGCTGAACGTGATCGATTCTGCGTAGTGCATGCGCTGTTGCGACTAATCGAAACCAGCCGACACTAGAATGGTAAAACGACACGTATTCGCCGCTTTTTACCTGATAAGTTACAGGGTTGTTGGTGTTCTTGCTCATGCCATGCTCCATAGTTGAAACGTAAGATAACTGCGCCACGGAGCGACAATTTCATCGTTAATAGGGTGCTTTTCACGTTGTTTTTTGATGATGAGGTCGGTACTTAACCACACATCTGGATCAGATTGCCCACGCATCTTGGCGTAAGAGACCGTCCAAGGCCCAATCCCTTTCAAAGGTAGCCATAAATCTAAGTTGGATTCGGCAGGGTGATGCAATACATATTCGGCTAATCGATGCAGTGTTTGCTTGCGTGCTGCTGGCATTTTTAGGCAATCCAACGGATCGGCCAATACGTGTTCTGGCCTTGGAAAATGCAGCTGCTCATGATGCATATGACGACAACTTTGCACTAAATTAATGGTTTGATTCACCGCCGCTTTTACCGAAACTTGTTGTCCCAAAATTGCACGAGCACCTGCTTCAAATACATCCCACACACCGGGAAGACGCAAGCCCGGCACAATATCCTGTTGTGGCACGCCAGCTTCCACAAGCTGTTTGGCAATGAGTTGGCTATCGGTGTCTGTGTCTAGCATTCTGCGTAAATTACGCAAAACTGCGCCAAGTAAACTCGGGTTATCCAGGGTGATGTCTACCTTAAAACAACAGGCTTTTGCATCGAATGTTGCGTGTAATTTACCGTATGTGGTTTGTGCGTTATCTGTGAGCGTGAAGTGACGGGCGTAGCTGTTTTCGTCCACCCACTCCATGCCATCAACAGCCCGTACGGCTAAAAAATCTCTAACTTGAGGCCAATTATAGGGCGCTTGGCACTGTATAGTGACACGGTGTGAATCGTGGGGCGTTTTATTCATTTTACGAACTTCGGTTGGTGTTAATCTAAAATGCGCTTTCATATGGGCTTGTAAGCGACGCGCGCTATTAAAACCGCAACTATGAGCAATATCTTCTATGGATAATTGGGTTTCGTGCAGCAATCGTTTTGCAAAGAGCAGTTGCTCGGTAATTTGAAATTGCTTGGGGCTGATGCCCAGTCGCGCTTGAAAAAGTTTGCGCAGATAGCGGCTGGTAATGCCAAGACGCTCGCTGAGCGGGTCGAGTGACATATGCGGTGTTTGCTTTAATAAACGCATCGCGCGATACAAGGTGGTTTCTACACCTTGCCATGCATAAGAGCCTGGCGCGCTATCGGGACGGCATCGCAGGCAGGGGCGAAATCCAGCCTGTAGCGCTTGTGCCGCGAGGTCAAAATAGGCGACGTTTTCTTCTTTTGGCAGTTTGACTGGGCACACATTTCGACAAAAAATGCCGGTGGTTTTCACACCCACAAAGAATCGTCCGTCAAATCGAGGATCCCGGCTTTGTCTGGCACTTTGATATTGCGCTTTGCTGAACTGTTGCATGGCGTTTTATGATCACGAACACTGTCGTGCTCATTGTCCTCTATTTATCGCTAAAGAATAGCAAGTTGTATGGGATAATGAACGTGAGGCAATAATGCCACTAACAAAATAAAACATGCGATAAAAACGGCACTGATTGTTGAAAATTCATGGCGAGAAAACACAAAAGTTTCCGAAATGAAGCACATAGGCAATACTAAAGTGCAGAGAATATTGCGTATCTGTCAGCCACATTAGATAATAGTCAGCTGAATTTTGTCCAAATACCGTGTCGATCACATAAAGAAATAATGTTTAGATTCTCCATCATAATTAGCTTCTTTTCCGCTTTCGCCACCTTGAGCGCAGGTTCTGCGTACGCTCAGTCGGAAGCTTGGTTAAACCAATTCTTGAAAAAAACACAAGAACGCGTATCAAAAGCGAAAGTGCCCGGCTACAGCATGGTATTGGTGGAAGCAGGTGAAGATCCGCAATATTTTAGTTACGGTTTAACAGAAAAGCGTGGAAAACCCGTTGATGAGTTAACATTATTTCGCTTGGCTTCTGTTTCCAAAACCTTCACAGGTGGCTTAACCGCAAAATTGGTTGAGCAAGGTAAGCTAGATTGGAAAACCTCTATTTCAAAGTTGGCGCCTGAATTTGGCTGGGACCAAGCAGGTAAGGCCAATATCACGTTAGAGCATGTACTCTCTCAAAGCAGTGGCCTTGTGCCAAATGCCTACGATAACCTTATCGAAGCCAATTATTCCTTTAATCGCATTCTAAATGAACTCGCCGATTTACAACCTTTGTGTAAACCTGGAGAGTGTTACACCTATCAAAATGCGTTGTTTGGTGTGCTTGAACATCATTTCCGATTGAATAATGTGTCCTATAGCAAGTTGCTTGAAGAAGAATTATTGAAGCCGCTGAATATGCAATATACCTCAGTTGGGAAATCGCCGCTGGAATCTTCTGGTACTTGGGCAAAGCCCCATGTACTAACGCGAAATAAAACGTGGGCAAAAACACGCGTTTCTAACAGTTATTATCGATTCGCGCCTGCTGCGGGCATAAACACAAACGCGAAAGACATGGGAATTTGGTTAAAAGCCATGCTAGGCGAGCATCCTGAGGTGATCAGCGATGCATTAGTGGAAGACATCACCACGCCAAGAGTCAGAACAAAACGTGAAATGCGCCGTCGAGGGTGGCGAGGTCACATTCAAGATGCCCATTACGGTTATGGTTGGCGCGTTTATGACTTTGATGGACACAAGCTCAACTATCACAGTGGTTGGGTAAAAGGCTATCGAGCAGAAGTGGCCTTTAGCCCTGAAACGGGCACTGGCTTTGCGATTCTTATGAACGCAGAATCGAATGTTATCAATCAAATTGGTGCCGATTTCTGGGTTTCTTTCTTCGATCAATATGAAAAATCAAAAATGGCTTCTATCGATACCGACAAAGGTATCGCAGAGTAAATAATTAACCCGTTCGTTGAATTTTTACTATTAGTGATTTTTGCTCCTGTGGTAAACTTTTGGGCCATTTAACGCCTGTAATTAACTAAAAGATACGCTCGTGAACCAAACTGAATTACGTAGTGCATTTTCGCTTGCCAGCATCTATCTGATGAGAATGCTGGGCTTGTTCATGATCATGCCAGTTATTGCTGTATTAGCGCCTCAATACCCAGATTACTCGCCGTTACTTGTAGGCTTAGCCATTGGCGGATATGGTTTAACGCAAGCCGTGATGCAAATTCCAATGGGCATGTGGTCTGACAAAATAGGCCGTAAGCCCGTTATTGTGCTGGGGCTTGTGCTATTCGCTGTAGGAAGCGCAGTCGCGGCATCGGCAGATTCCATGATGATGGTGGTTATTGGCCGTATTTTACAAGGTGCAGGGGCGATTGCTGGCGCTGTTATGGCGTTGGCAGGTGATGTGAGCCGGGAAAATCAGCGTGCTAAGGTCATGGCAATTATTGGTATCGCCATTGGCTTTTCGTTCTATTTAGCCATGATCCTAGGGCCCATTATTGCTAGCGACTCAGGCCTTTCTGGCATCTTTACGCTTACTGCAGTACTTGCGTTATTAGGCATTCCCTTGGTGTTATTCGGTGTCCCTAAAAGCCAAGGCCTAGCGCCAAAAGGCGACACACTTCCCGCCCTCGAAAATATCAAAAGTTTAATGAAAGATACGGCACTGTGGCGCTTGAATTTAAGTGTGATGATACTGCACATGCTCATTACCCTGATATTTGTACAAGTACCAGTGTTGTTTGAAGCGCAAGGCTGGGTGCTGGATGAGCATTGGTCCTTGTACTTGCCGATTTTACTGGCATCTATTGTTGGCATGGCGTTATTGATGGGCTTAAAGCGACGCCTTGCAGGTGCGGCGCTAATGCGAGCGAGCATCATCTTTATGGGCGTTGCCTGTGCACTGCTATTTGGATTAGGCGCAGATGCTACATGGCTGGTTGTTGGCGTGTGGTTGTTCTTTGTGGGCTTTAACTATCTTGAAGCTAACTTTCCTGCGTTGGTGTCTAGTATCGCTCCGGCTGGGCAAAAAGGCTCGGCAATGGGCGTGTATGCGAGTTTTCAATTCTTTGGTGCCTTTCTAGGTGGTGTGGTGTCTGGTGCTGTCACACAGTTTTTCTCCGCTGAAGCCGTGTTTGCTACTGCTGCGGCACTGTGTTTAGTGTGGCTGGGATTACTTTCTGGCTTTAAAGGCATGGAGCATTTAAAACGTTACGCCATTGCGTATTCTCCAGAACAAAAGAGCACCAACGAATTACAAAGCGTCTTTTCGGCTTTTCCCGGTGTGACTGACTTTTCAATCGATGAGCAAGAAAGTACGGTGTATTTAAAAGTCGATGCGCAAGTTTTTGATCTGCAAAAAGCACAAGAGCTGGTGGCTTAAAAT
>CAXRCC010000202.1:0-16796 GCA_964228975.1 Paraneptunicella sp.
GGCTCTTGAATGGCAGGAAGCACTTTATCTGTGAACGCATCAAATGACGTATTGTATTTTTGTGGGTGGGTGTTAGCGACTTCTTGGTAATGAAAATCGAATAAATCGGCTTGGCTAATTGCACCCGCTTTGATTGCTGCTTCAAAGGTATGAGTGATGGTATTTGCTGTTGTCATGGCAACGTTTTTAACGGTGGCGTGAACATCGTCTAAATCAAATTGATGTAGATAACGGAAGATATCTTCTGTTTGGTGTGTTAATTGGGTGACTTTTTCGCTGGAGTCTGACAACTCTTTATCTACTCGATTTATCGATTCATGTAGCTCATGGGTACTTTTTGATATTTCCCGATTAGCTTGTTCGTTTTCTTTTACGGAGTCGCCCATTGCTTGCATGCATACCTTAGCTTCTTCCGTTAGCTCGGATGATTTCAATATAAACGACTGTGCTTTGTCCACAATGCTTGTCACTTCTTCTCCCGCTTGAGAAACAGAGTTCATGGCGGTTACGGTTGCGGCGCTGTCTTTGTTAATTTCATTTAAAACGGATTCAATACTTTTCGTTGCGTCAGCCGTTTTGTGAGCAAGGTGTCGCACTTCGTCGGCAACCACAGCAAATCCCCGTCCTTGGTCGCCTGCTCGGGAGGCTTCAATTGCTGCATTGAGCGCTAACATGTTCGTTTGATCGGCAAGGTTATTGATAGTATCGATGATTTGCGTAATGGAATCCGCTTGTGATTTTAGCTTTAATAACAGCTCATTTGTTTGCGCCATTTGCTCAGTTAACATCGTTTGTTTACTGCCGACATCATGCAGCAAATCTCGGCTAATTTGCGTATCTTCATTTGCTTGGTCGATTTTTGCTTGTGCAAAATGCGCTTCATCAAGAAGCTGAGCATTATTTTGTGCGACAGAAGTAATGCTGTCCGCGATGTGTTTTGCATGACCCACTTGCTTGGTTAACGATGTTGCAAGGTTAGTTAAAAAATGAGACACATTTGCGCTTTCTATCGCCACTTTACTTGTGCCTTCTCCAATATTGTAAAGGAGTTCATCGCTTTTCGTTTTAGGCGAAGACTGAGTAATTTCTTCATTATTGAGGGCGTGTATTTTTCGAGTCACGCTCAAAAGAGCCAATGAAACAAGTCCTCCAAACACGGCCATTAATTCGCTTGAAGACACGACGACTGAAAGGAGTAAAAGCACTATAAATGCGGTACTGCATAATCCGGCGATATAGGTCTTTTTCATAAGTTAAGCCTCATTGTTTGGCAAAAAATAGATCTCGTTTTACAGCATGGATGTCAAACTCAGTTATGTATGAAAAGCGTACAAAGCAAACTATAGAACATCTTGTGACGACAAAAAGTCAGAAATCTCTACATTTATTGATTTAGGTTCGGCGATTATAAAGTTGTTGTTCAAAAATCGAACTAGGTCATTGGTCCTAGGAGTGAAAACTCCCCGTTTTGACGATATATGCGTAAGGAAAATGGTGGCTTAAACATCGATTGAATAAAGCACTTGCAAACCTGTTTAAATTTGCTTTTAATGCAACAGTTGTCTGAAGAGGAGCATTAGCCAGGCGAGTGTATTGGAGATGGCCAACCATCGTTCAAGCAAGTTGAAATCCAATACGTATCAATCTTTAATACAAGATTGTGACTTATGGGGACTAATGCCGAGAGTGGAAAAGTGTTGGAACTTTCTCACTCGGTTATTTGAGGTGAAACTCTGTAACTGTCGCTTCGTGGCACTGAATATTTTATTTGGTGGCGGGGTGGGGTGCTTCGGTATTGATATTCACGTCCTTTATTTGTGGCAAGTATCTAGCTACCCATTCTCCATTTCCTAATCCGTTTTAAACAGGAAATATCTATCTATGAACAGCCTAACAGTGGCTAAATTCGGCGGCACAAGCTTGGCCGATCATTCTGCTATGCAACGCTGTGCGAGTGTTGTGATAAATCATCCTAAGACACGTCTTGTGGTTGTTAGTGCATCGGCTGGCGTAACCAATTCCTTGGTTGCGCTATCGAAGGGAAATTTGGACGAAGCTGAAAAACTCAGCCACTTGGACAAAATTCACAACATCGAAATGGGCTTGGTGGAGAGCTTGGTTAACCCGCAAGCAGTGAAAACGCGAATGACTCAGTTGTTACAGGCGCTAAATGAACTTGTTTCAACGCCTTCATTAAACACTAATCCGATGTTAAAAGACGAATTGCTTTCTTACGGGGAGAGAATGTCGTCGGTGATTTTTACGCAAGTGTTGATTGAAGCAGGCGTAAATGCTTCATACTTTGATGTTAAAGAGGTGATGAAAACCGACAATCGATTTTCTAATGCTCAACCTAATTTATTGCAAGTTAAAGCCAATGTGGAAGCGTATCTTGCACCTCATGTTTCTTCATCCGTGGTGGTAACACAAGGCTTTATTGGTGCTGATGATGAGAACAACACGACAACGCTTGGGCGTGGTGGCAGTGACTACTCTGCTGCGATTTTGGCAGAAGCGCTCAATGCGGGTGAGCTGCATATTTGGACTGATGTTTCCGGTATTTTTACAACGGATCCCCGTTTAGCATCTAACGCCAGAGCCATTCCTGAAATTAGCTTTGATGAAGCCGCTGAAATGGCCACATTTGGCGCAAAAATCCTGCATCCCTCCACACTCATTCCGGCTATTCGCTCTGGTACACGCGTGTTTGTAGGTTCAAGCAGAGAGCCGGAAAAAGGTGGAACCTGGGTGCTAAAGTCGCCTGATGAGCGACCGGCTTACCGTGCGATTGCTTTGCGCCGTGAACAAACGCTAGTCACGTTGAAAAGCCCCGATATGCTCCATGCTAGCGGTTTTTTAGCCAATGTTTTTGCAACTTTGGCAAGGCACAAAGTTAGCGTTGATCTCATCACTACATCGGAAATCAGTGTGGCGTTAACGATTGATAACCCGAGCAACAGTAACGCGCAGGCGTTGAGTCAATCTTTGTTGGATGAGCTAGCACAAATGTGTGAAGTCAGGGTGGAGGATGGATTGGCACTGGTTGCTGTGATTGGTAATCAGATGCAAGCGCAAACAGGCGTGAGTAGCCAGGTACTTACGTGTATTGACCGCTACAACCTACGCATGATCTGCCATGGTGCGAGCCAGCATAATTTGTGCTTTTTAATCAACGAAGAAAATGCAGAACCCGTCGTGTCGTCACTACACCAGGCGTTGTTCGAATAATGTTGGAGAGCAGGGACGCTTTTTAACACAAAAAGTTATCGGTATCGGTCTCACCTTTTTCGGCGCTGAGTATGTTGCTAACGGTAGTAGTGGCAATTTGTGTGAGAGCTTCTTGGGTGAAAAAACCTTGGTGCCCGGTTATTAAAACGTTGGGGAATGTCAGCAGCCTTTGAAACTCATCATCTAAAATGATTTCATCGGATAAATCTTCAAAAAATAGCTCCGATTCCATTTCATAAACATCTAGGCCAAGGTGCCCAATCTTTTTAGATTTTAACCCTTGAATAACCGCATCGGTATCCACTAATCCACCGCGAGAGGTGTTGATCAGCATGACGCTGTCTTTCATCTGCGAAATAGCATTGGCGTCAATTAAATGTGTAGTGGCTTTATTTAACGGGCAGTGCAAACTGATAATATCGGATGATTGAATAAGATTGTCTAACGATGTGTATTCAACACCTAATGCGGTTAACGTTTTATCCGGTGTCACATCATAACCGAGCACACGACAGCCAAATCCTTGCAATATTTTACAAACACATGCGCCGATTTTACCCGTGCCAATAACGCCCACCGTTTTCCCGCTTAGGTTAAAGCCGAGTAATCCTACTAAAGAAAAGTTATCTTCTTTTACCCGGTTATAGGCTTTGTGTAGCTTCCTGTTTAGCCCTAAGATAAGTGCAACCGTGTGCTCAGCAACGGCTTCTGGTGAATAAGCAGGAACGCGAGAAACCTTAACCCCCAGCGCTTTTGCAACATCCAAGTCAACATTGTTAAAGCCCGCACAGCGAAGTGCAATGTGCTTTACGCCAACTGATTTGAGCTTTTCCAATACGGTTTTGTCAACGATGTCATTAACAAATACGCAAACCGTATCGAATGAAGCACAAAGTGAAGCCGTTTCTTCATTTAGCCGGGTTTCGAAAAAATGAAACGAAATGGCGTGCTCTTTGCCTTTTGTAGATAAATACGTTTCATCATAGGGCTTACTACTGAATACGGCGACACGGGCTTTCATTACAGGTTACCTTTTGCTACGAATCAGGCTTTAAAGCGATAAAGCCGCTTTAATATCTTCTTCAATGTTTTCCGGTGTGGTTTTGGGGGCATAGCGAGACATCACTTTGCCATTTTTGCTGACTAAGAATTTGGTGAAATTCCATTTAATCATTTCGCTACCAAAAATGCCGGGAGCTTGCTTTTTCAGGTATTTAAACAGAGGGTGAGCGTTATCACCGTTCACTTCTGTTTTTTGGAAAAGCGGGAAACTGACACTGAATTTAGTTGTACAAAAATTTTGAATTTCAGCATCAGAGCCGGGCTCTTGGTGACCAAATTGATCACAAGGGAAGGCAAGGACTTCAAGTCCTTGTTCCTTGTATTTCTCATACAAAGACTGTAGCCCATCATATTGAGGTGTAAAACCGCACTTACTGGCTGTGTTCACGATAAGGAGCACTTTGCCTTCATAGGCAGAGAGTGAAGACTCTTCTCCTTGATTATTAATAAGATCGAATGAAAATATTTCTGACATGGGCGTTGCGTCTTTTGGTTTGAAAAATTACCTACACCCTACCTTAATCATATACAAAGTGTGACACTTTTTTATGTATTTGGAAGGCGGGTTCCACATTTAAAAAACCACTCTTAATAGAGTGGTTCGTATTGCCATTGGTGCTCTGAAAAATGTATTTTGGCTTTTGGATATTCTCGTTCGGCTTTCCATGTTCGGTTATTCAATTTAACCACTACGCCGGGATAAAGCCTTTGGCTGGCAAAAAGACCAATGAAATCGGTATAAGCTTCCTTTGCTTCTTTTATTTTGTGTGCTTTAGCTTCTAGCCATTCCATTAAGTGCTTCTCATTTTTATAAAGCTCAACCGCTTCAAGCACTTTTTCTGAAAGTTCAGCAGGAATTTTTTTACTTTTGATAAATGCAATTTTATCTTCGTGACGACGGAAATTACGTTGAATCTGCATCACCATTTCGTCGATTTGTTCTTTCTTCTCTGAAAGAAGGTTAAAGCCGCTGCTAAAATCGATAGTTAAAGCGCTGCCTGATACGGCCCCAAGCGTGCCTGCTCGCACCGCATCTTGACTTTGGATATCGCAGGCAAACAAGTTGCCATTAGGTTGCTCAATGGGGCCAACAATAACGCTACCGCGACAAACAATACGGCTGTAAGCGAGCTGCCTACCTACAGTCACATTACCGTTGCACATGATATCAAGGCCTTGGCCGTGCTGAACATGCACGCTGCCTTGAGCAACAAGCGAAGTTCCAAACTCCGTGTGAGCCTCGTTGACTTTGCCCATGGCTCCTTCAGTAATGATGATGTCGCCACCTGCTTGAATGGAAGCCGAATCAACAAATCCGTTAATTGTGACATCGCCTGTGGCAATGATCTTCATCTTTTCGGTTACATCACCGTTAACCAGTACCGCGCCATCGTAATTGATGTTACCCGTTCCAACGTTACAGCCTTTACAAATAAAGGTGTCATCAACCCACATTTGTTCGTTTTTAAATTTGGGCATACCGTTGATTTCAGCAACGAGTAAATTATCGTCACTCGCACTAATCTTTGTGCCTGCACCGGGTTTGAACGACACCCATTCTCCCGGCGTACATTCAAGCGGCGTGCCTGTTACCGTATAACCATTTCGTCCGGAAGTTGGTGGAAGTCTGCGTGCAATAGGGGTTTCGGCCTTAACGCAGATGATTTCACCTAAGTTACGCATATCGACTTTTTCAGTTCCAGAGGTTTGCGGGCGTAATATTCGTTCTAAGGCATTGGGAACAAGGGGAATGATGCGGGAATTTTTACCTTGTTTAACGGGTAAACCTTTTGCGACGGTACCTTCAACCGTTTCACCGGGAGCGGCTTGCTTTGCTTCTTGTAGCAATGAGCGGATGCGTTTGCGACTGAGCCCGCGAACTATACTGGCTTGTTTGGCCTGCGTTTGCACTTCGCCTAAGCTGAGGTGTTCTCCACCAAGGGGAGAGGTGATGGATAAGGTTGCGGTCATTTCATCGGTGTCTAATGAAAATTTGACTTCGGCGTCTTTACGAACGGCAACTTTGTCTGTGATCTCAGTCGATTTGTTGGTTTGCTGGGCAACCTTCAGTTGCGCGGTGACATTAGCGATTGCTTCATCAATGATGGCGAAGTTACCAAAATCACTTTCTTTAACGAGATTATAAATGACATCTGCATCCGCTTTTGTCTTAAAAGCAGACGAGCTTACCGTCATCAATACATCTTTATTTTCATTTTCTAGTTTAAAAGAAACGCCATCCATATCGAGCACCGTTTATTCAATTATGTTTTTATCGGCTACCGTTCGGTAAAATAAAGACCTTTCGGACAGTTTATAGTTGCTCAGCATACCGATACAAGTCTTTTATTATTCTTAACTTCGCTGAATCCTGCTGATATTCGTTAATAAGTGTTTCTAACTCGAACATATATTGTTCAATTTGAATAGTAGAACCGGAGTCTGCATCGGTTAAGCGACTTTTTCTATGCAATTGCCATTTTTGCATTTCTTCGTGAGTAAAACTATCCGGAAAATTTCTACCGCGATAGTAAAACAAAAGTTGCTCTAGTCTAGGGTCAGAAAAAGTACCCTTTAGTTGCGAAAGTTTATCCGATGATGTGTGTCTAACGGTGTCGATTTGTGCTTTGTCGCTCGGGCTGAAAAAGCCACCAGAATACAGTGCAAAGTCGGCATCTTCTGCTTCAAATTGGCTTTCTTTCTCAAACACCTCAATTAATTTTTGTTGAATACCTTTGTGGTTTTGAATCGCTTTTAGGTTTTTGTGACAGGCTTCTCGGTCGATACCTAAACGTTCGGCATTTTCAGGCGTAAGCGTTTTCGCAGGTGCGATAATCGGGCATTTATTGCTGTGAATCAGTTTGAGCGGGATACGTTCGTCCGGGCTGTCGAGTTCGCTGGCAGGCGTATACATACGCTCTCTGATCTCGTCGGCGCTGAGTTCAAAGAGCGTATCCGGTGCCATCGCTAAATTAACGCAAATGGTGGCGTTACTGTTCACCGGGTGTTGTGCAATTGGCACAATCCACGTACAACATCCATTTTGCGCAGATATTTTCGATGATATATGCACAAGAGGTTTCATATTAAAGCAATCTATTTGCGCATTAACAGCTGCCTTTTTACGCAATGAATACGCAAAGTCATAAAGTTTAGGTTGTGCTGTTTTAATCAGCTTGGCTAAACCAATTGTGGCTCTCACATCTGAAAGGGCATCGTGGGCATCGGCATGCGTGATATTGTTGGCAACACTCAACTGCTCAAGCTTAAAGCTCGGGCTGCCATCTTCTTTATAAACCCAATTAATCCCTTCTGGACGCAGCGCATAAGCAGCCCTGACTAAATCGATGATGTCCCAACGGCTATTGCCATTTTGCCATTCTCTCGCGTAAGGATCATGAAAGTGGCGGTAGGCCATGAATCGTGTTACTTCATCATCGAATCGAACGGTATTGTAACCCGCAGAACACGTACCCGGTTGGCTCATCGCACTAAGCACTTTTTGACAAAAATCAAACTCCAACAGGCCATCTCTAAGTGATTGTTGAGGCGTAATGCCGGTGATTAGACAAGCCATTGGGTGGGGCAGGTAATCGTTTGGTATTTGGCAATACCAATTGAACGGGGTGCCTATTTCATTCAGGTCAAGATCCGTTCTAATGGCGGCGAACTGACTGGGGTGATCTTTCTTAGGGTTCGCTCCCCATGTTTCGAAGTCGTACCATAAAATTGTTTGTTGGTTATTATCTGTCACTATCTGTTTCTTTTCGTTCTGTAGGCCGCGTATTGTTGGGCTATAAAGAATGACTTCTTTAATTGATGCTGTTTTTTAGTGCTATTTACGACTGAATTTAAGTGAAAAATGTGTCTTCCGTGTGTACGTGAAATAGCAATTTCTGTTGCTTCGCTAAAAGTGGGCCTATTGAGTGATGCCGCATACTAAATTAAAAGCAATGCAGGGTAAAGCAAGGGGCTGATAGTGAGTCTGTTTATTCGCTTTGCGGTAGGGTATTTCGTCAGCTAATGGCAGATGTCAAAAGTTGTATAATTAATCTCTAATAGATGTTTATAATTTCGTCAATTCAGTATATGCTATGCGCTCCCTCATGCGGATGGCAATGGTTTGCCGTAAGACCGTTAGAGTTCAAGAAACTTAATTCGAGAACAAGAAGCAGTCAAAAACTGACGGTGTTAATTGTGTTACCTCTTTCAGCCCCGTTTAGGGGCCTTTTATTTTATAAAATCGACGATTCATCTCATCATTACCTTCCAGCACTTACCTTTTCTTTCAATCATTCGTAAGATGCCGTTTTGCATTAATAAAATTTTCACAGAGGTGATAGGTTATGTTACGTCGATTCAGCTTGATTGCGGCCAGTGTTCTTTTCGTTTCCACACAAACATTCGCAATGTCCGACAAAGCGCCCATTGCAATCGCGATTCACGGTGGCGCAGGCACTATCACAAAAGCGAATTTAAGCCAGGAGAAAGAACAGCAAATCCGCGCGAAGTTAGATGAGGCGCTTGTTGCAGGCTATACGCAATTAAGTAATGGAAAATCCAGCATTGAAGCGATTCAAAGCGCGATTACGATTCTTGAAAACTCACCGCTTTTTAATGCCGGTATTGGTGCGGTATATACCTTTAAAGGCGAACATGAGCTAGACGCTTCTATCATGGATGGTAAAACCAAACAAGCGGGCGCAGTGGCAGGCGTTAAGCACATTAAAAACCCGATTCAATTAGCCGCTCAGGTTATGCAACATTCTAAACACGTTATGTTAACGGGTGAGGGCGCGGAATCTTTCGCACAATCTAGAGGCATTAAATACACCGATAATGCGCTGTTTGATACCCAATTTCGTTATGAAGCATGGAAAAAAGCGAAGTACCGTTTTGAAACCGACAAGCAAGCATTTAATACACAATGGCCCGACTATAAATACGGCACAGTTGGAGCGGTTGCGTTAGATAAACAAGGTAACTTAGCGGCGGGTACTTCAACAGGTGGAATGACATTGAAACGCTTTGGCCGTGTAGGGGATTCTCCCATTATTGGCGCAGGGACTTTCGCTGATAACGACAGCTGTGCCGTGAGCGCTACAGGTCACGGTGAATACTTTATTCGCTATAACGTGGCGGCTGATATTTGTGCTCGAGTAAAATATCAAGGTATTGATATCTCAAAAGCGTCCGATACCGTGATTAACGGGGTGTTAAAACACGCTGGCGGTAGCGGCGGCGTGATTGTTGTCGATACTTCAGGGAATGTTGCTTTACCCTTTAACACTCAGGGTATGTATCGTGCGAGCATTGATGCAACTGGGAACAAAAACATCTCCATCTATAAAAAATAAAAATAGTTGTGGCTTTTGACTGGGCAGGGACGCAAGTAGCGTTTATCTTTTGATATGAAGGGTATAAAAAACAAACAATTTGTTTTAGAGGGAACTTAGACACGCGAATTTAACTATTTGAGGAGAAGATGGATGGAATCGTTAAAAGTACAAGAGTACATGCAACACCACCCCGTGCTATTTCATACCGATATTCCCGTCGCCGAAGCCGTAGAAATGCTCATTCACCACCGACAGACTGGCGGCGCGGTGGTTGATGAGCGAAAGAAAGTCATTGGTTTTTTGTCGGAACAAGACTGTTTAAATCGAATGATTGAATCCAGTTATTATCGACAGCAAGTTGCCACGGTCGGTGACATCATGCAAAAAGACGTTGTCGCGGTGAAACCGTATGATTCTGTGCTTGAGGTCGCCCAACGCATTTTAAAAGACTACATTCTTGTGTTTCCTGTGATTGATGACGATGGCGTTTTAGTCGGCGTGATCAATCGAACGCAGGTTTTGCAGGCAATTGATGTCCAATTACACGATGGATATCGTGTTCACGGCTAGTCTTTGCATTTGCTGGCTTTACCGAACCGCTAAAATTAAATAGGATCTGTCGCCACTATTTGTCAGTTAGCGAACAGAATTCTTGAATACACCTCATATCCCAAACAACGCTCCGAGCTCCATTGAGATTTCGGAGCGTAGCATTGACCTTTCTCGTTGCTTAACGCAAGACCGCCATCGTTTGCGTCAGTTAACACGTCAATTGGCTAAACCCACGTCAAAATCGGGGGCGCGTCAATCTCAGCAACGCAATGCGAAACAGGGGAAAGCAGATGCTACCGCACAGCAACAAGCGCATGCAGAAAAGTTAATTCAGCTTTATGAGGCTTCCACATCGGCTTATCAGCAAAGAAAAGCATCTATTCCCCACATTAAGTATCCGGAGCTACCTGTTTCGGACATGAAAGATGAACTTGTGGAGCTGATCCGCAACAACCAAGTCGTCATTATTGCGGGGGAAACCGGATCAGGAAAAACCACGCAGCTACCTAAAATTTGCTTAGAAGCAGGCCAAGGTATTGCCGGTGTAATCGGTCATACACAGCCTAGACGACTAGCCGCGCGTAGCGTTGCAACACGTATCGCGGAAGAATTAGAAGTGCCGCTTGGAAATGAGGTTGGCTTTAAAGTGCGCTTTAGCGATCAAAGCCAAAGTGATTCTTTAGTGAAGCTAATGACTGACGGTATTTTGCTTGCGGAGATCCAAGAAGATCGCTTTTTAAGCAAATACGATACGCTCATTATTGATGAAGCGCACGAACGAAGCCTAAACATCGATTTCATCTTAGGTTATTTAAAACAGTTATTGCCAAAGCGTAAAGATTTAAAAGTGATTATTACTTCGGCAACGATTGATCCAGAACGCTTTTCCAATCATTTCAGTGATGCCCCTATTGTTCAGGTGAGTGGGCGAACGTATCCAGTTGAAGTTCGTTATCGCCCTTTACTGCAAGAAGACGGGGAAGTACTCGACCAAGTTCAAGGCATTTTAAAAGCGGTACATGAACTCGACGGTGAAGCGCGCGGTGATATTCTGGTTTTCTTAAGCGGTGAGCGAGAAATCAGAGACACGGCGGAGTTTTTAAAGCGCGCGCAATTAAAACACACGGAGATTCTGCCGCTTTATGCCCGCTTGTCTGCGGCTGAGCAAAATAAAATTTTCCAAGGGCATTCCGCTCGCAGAATCGTATTAGCGACTAACGTTGCAGAAACCTCGTTAACCGTTCCGGGTATTCGTTATGTTATCGATCCGGGAACAGCGCGTTTGTCTCGCTATAGTGTTCGGAGCAAAGTGCAGCGCTTGCCCATTGAATCTGTTTCTCAAGCCAGCGCCAACCAAAGAGCAGGGCGATGTGGGCGTTTATCGGACGGTATTTGTATTCGTTTGTACGATGAAGACGACTTCCTTAATCGAGACGAATTTACCGATCCTGAAATATTAAGAACGAACTTGGCATCGGTGGTATTGCAAATGATGTCATTAGGTTTAGGCGACATCAGCCAGTTTCCTTTTGTGCAAGCGCCAGATGCAAGAAACGTAAACGACGGTATTAAGTTACTGCAAGAATTGCAGGCAATTACCAAGCAAAAAGGGCAATGGCGATTAACTCCCTACGGGCGAAAAATGGTGAGATTACCCATTGATCCACGTTATGCGCGTATGGTGATTGCTGGTGCTGAAAAAGATTGTTTGCAAGAAACTATGGTGATTGTTTCTGCCTTGAGTATTCAAGATCCCAAAGAGCGCCCACGAGAAAAGCAACAACAAGCAGACGAGGCGCATCAAGAATGGAAAGACAAAGATTCTGATTTTCTTGCGTTTGTTAATTTATGGAACGATGTAAAAGCACAGCAAAAAGCCTTGTCGAACAATCAATTTCGCAAATGGTGTCAGCAGCATTTCTTAAACTATTTACGCGTTCGTGAGTGGCAAGATGTATTTAGCCAGCTTCGTCGCTCGGCGGCTGAAATGGAAATGCGTTTAAATAGCGAGCCGGCAGATTACGATAATATTCACCAATCATTAATTCCCGGTTTGTTGTCTCACATCGGGCATCTAAATAAAGACAAGGAATACACGGGCGCGCGCAATATTAAGTTCGCTATTTTTCCGGGCTCAGGCCTCTCTAAACGGACTTCAAAATGGATCATGGCGGCTGAGTTAGTCGAAACCAGCAAGCTGTTTGCTCGCGTTGTTGCTGTTATACAACCCGGCTGGCTGGAAAAGCCGGGGGCGCATTTAAGCAAATCGCAATACATGGAGCCTTATTGGAGTAAAAAAGCAGGAGCTGCAAAAGCACTGTGTTCCATTTCACTATTTGGTTTGCCGATTGTTGCTAACCGTCATGTTGTGTATTCCGATATTGACCCTGTTATCAGTCGAGAATTATTTATTCGAGAAGCGCTTATCCAGGGGGAAACCAAACTTGATTTGCCGTTTTTGAGTCACAATCATGATTTGGTTGCCGACATCGAAAAAATGGAAGACAAAGTCCGCCGTAAAGACATTCTCGTTGATGAAGAAGAGTTAGAATCTTTTTACGATGGGTTAGTGCCGCAAACGGTATGCACCGAGGCGCAATTCAAAAAGTTTTGGCGCAACTTAGCAAAAGCGGATGAAAAGGCGTGGAAGTTTGACCCCGAATCGCTGAAAAAATCGGGTGCGTCGAATGCCACAGCAACCCAATATCCTGATTTTTGGTCACAAGGTAATATCAGTTTAGCCTTAGATTACCAGTTTAACCCCGGTGCGGTGGATGACGGGGTTAACTTGCTCATTCCTCTGCCTATCTTGAATCAAATTCACGAAGAAGGTTTCGATTGGCTTGTGCCTGGTTTGCGTCATGAATTGATTGTTACACTGATTAAATCGTTACCTAAGCAATACCGCCGTAACTTTGTGCCAGCGCCTGATTATGCAACGGCAGTACTCAATGATATTTCTCCCGATGAAGGAGACTTCATTTCAGTGTTGTCTCGTAAACTATTCAGAATGACAGGCATTGAGGTAGACAGCGACTTATGGCTAGAAGCAAATTTGCCTGAGCATTTTCGCTTTAATTTTAAGGTTGTTGATGGCGACAATAAATTAATTAAGCAAAGTCGTGACTTACACGAATTGCAGACTACCCTTAAAGATAAATTTAAAGCGCAAATTGATGCGACAACACCACAAACCATTGAACAAGACGATTTGAGTCAGTGGGATGTAGACTCGCTACCAAAAGAGTGGACAAGCAAAACTGCCGGGTTTGAGTTGGTCAGTTACCCTGCGTTATCGCGCGATGGTAAAAAGGTGAATGTGCGTCTTTATTCCAACAAAGACGAAGCCGCACTTGAGCATGTGCGAGGTGTTAGGGCGTTGATTATGAAGCAACTGCCGTCGCCCATCAGTTACTTGCAGGCGAAGTTACCGAATAAAGCCAAGTTGGGATTGTACTTTAATCCCTTTGGGCAAATTAAAATGCTGATTGATGATTGTATCGAAGCGGTGATTGACGACTATATTCAACGTAATGCATTGGATATTCGAGAAAAAACACAGTTTGATGCAGTGGTGAAAACCTTAGCTGGTGAGTTGAACGAGTTAGTGCTTGAGGTTGCCAAGCAAGTTGAAGCAGGCTTAACGGATGCACATGGCATCAGTAAAAAGCTGAAGGGAAAAGTAACCTTCGACATGGTATCGGCATTTAATGATTTAAAAGCCCATTTATCTGTGTTGGTGTATCCCGGGTTTATTACCGACTTTGGTGTAAACCGGTTGAAGGATTGGCGTCGTTATATCCAAGGGTTGGCAAAGCGTTTAGAAAAGCTGCCTGTTGATCCGACGAAAGATAGAAGCCACCAATTGAACATTGAAAAAGTAAATAGCCGTTATCAGGCACTGAAAAAATCACAGCCGAAGGGCAAGCAAAATCCACAACTGGATGAAGTGCGTTGGATGTTAGAAGAGCTGAGAGTCTCGCTTTATGCGCAGCAGCTTGGCACAAAAGTACCAATTTCTGTCAAACGTATAGAAAACTATTTAGATCAACTATAGTTGACACAGAAGCCTTGCGACGTAGCAAGCAAGTAGCAGTTAGAAGTAGTTATTAGTAAAAGGGGTCAAAGATGCTGGGATACGACGATAAGCGAGCTTATTTCAGAATGATCATGAATTCGCCATGCGAACTCAAAATTAAAGGGCAAGATAACCGACCAACGGTGTCGGCGGTATGCAAAGATATCAGTGCGGTTGGTATGTCCTTTGAGGTTGAAGAAGCCGTTGAGCTTGGCGCTGAGGTGTCCATCGCCATCGAATCCAATAACCCACAAATCGCATCTTTGTCTGCCGAAGTTAAGGTTGTGCGCTGTATCGAACAAGATGACAACAGTCACATTCTAGGCGTAGAAATCATACACATGAACTAGGAACGTTTTCCCCAATAATGAAATACATTCACCATGATGAACATGGCGGGTTGAGCTTGCGCGAACAAGCGCCGCCCGTTGTGAATAGCGATGAAGTATTAATCGATGTTAAAGCATTCGGTATCAACAGAGCCGATTTATTGCAAAAACAAGGAAAGTACCCGCCGCCTAAAGGCGCAAGCCCCATCTTGGGCTTAGAAGTGTCTGGTGTGATTAAACAACGCGGCGACAATGTATCTCAGTGGCGGGTTGGCGATCGTGTGTGTGCCATGCTCTCTGGCGGTGGCTATGCCAATGAGGCTGTAATTAAAGCGAATCAGGTTATGGCGTTACCCGATGCGTTGAGTTTTGAACAAGGCGCCGCGTTTCCTGAGGTGTATCTTACTGCTTTTCAGGTGTTGGATTGGATTGCGGATGTGCAATCGCAACAAAACGTTCTGATTCATGCCGGCGCAAGCGGTGTAGGGTTAGCCGCTATTCAATTGGCGAAAAAGAAAGGGGCTAATGTTGCTGTGACGGTATCGAGCCCTGAAAAGGCACAATCTTGCTTAGCTAAAGGCGCTGATGTTGCCATTGCATATCAAGAGCAAGATTTTTACGACGTGTTAAAAGAACAGTGGGGCGGGGTAGATGTAGTGGTTGATATGGTGTCAGCGCATTACACCAATAAAAATCTAAAATTGCTTAACTTAGATGGGAAAATCGTCGATTTAGCGATACTGGGTGGGCGTTTTGTTGAGCAATTTGATACCGCGCTATTACTGGGAAAACGCGCCTCTTTGATTGGAACAACGCTACGTAATCGATCCGACAAATACAAAGCAAAATTAGTCGCGGATTTCACTGCGCAACATTTAACGCAGATTGCCCAAGGTGAGCTGGAATTGAGTATCGATACGGTGTTTCCGGCAGAGCAAATCGAAATGGCGCATCAACGATTACAACAAAATAACAGTATTGGAAAATTTGTTGTTACTTGGTGATGCGCTTTTCTTTTCGCGAGAAGGGCTAGGTAATCTATTCCGAGAAGCCGGTATCTTCTGGTAGGTTGGATTGCGATGCCGCTTCTCGTGCTAAGTCGTCACAGCGCTCATTTTCTTCGTGACCAGAATGTCCTTTTACCCAGTGCCAATTGACCGTGTGAGTGGAAACAGCTTTATCAAGCGCTTGCCAGAGATCTTGGTTTTTAACAGGTTTCTTATCTGCCGTTTTCCAACCTCGGCGTTTCCAATTGGCAATCCACTGATTTATGCCATTTTTTACGTATTGGCTATCAGTGGTAAGTTCCACTTGGCATGGCTCTTTTAACGATTCCAGTGCTTTAATTGCGGCGAGTAATTCCATGCGATTATTGGTGGTGTGTTTAAAACCACCTGAAATTTCTTTGCGATGTTGTTTATAAAGCAGTGTTGCGCCGTATCCGCCAGGGCCTGGGTTGCCAAGGCATGAGCCGTCTGTATAAATGTGAATTGTTTTCAAAGTAGGTAACTAAGATCGCTTGTCAAACGTCTATGATAACGTATTTTGTGAAACGACCAACAAAGAAACTTTCGTATTTTTAAACGCAAAAGTTGAAAATAGATTCGGGCTACTATTATGCTTCCCACCATTCCTCCTATTTTAGATCAGTTGAGCTGGAGACAAAGACTGTGAGACAGATTGTTCTGGATACAGAAACAACGGGTATTGATCCCAAACACGGACACCGAATCATTGAAATTGGGTGTGTGGAAGTGATTAACAGAAAGCTGACAGGAAATCATTTCCATCAGTATATCAATCCGCAAAGAATGGTAGAGCAAGAAGCCATCGAAGTTCACGGTATCACTAACGAGTTTTTGGCTGACAAGCCACTGTTTGATGACGTGGTTGAAGGGTTTATTGATTTTATCAGCGGTGCGCAATTAGTCATTCATAACGCGCCGTTCGATGTGGGCTTTATGGATCATGAATTTGCTCATAGCCGTGTTAGCTCAGTTAAAACAACCGACCAAATTTGTACGGTGCTTGATACGCTTGTATTAGCAAGACAAATGCACCCCGGGCAAAAGAACAACCTTGATGCGTTGTGTAAGCGTTATGGTGTTGATAACTCAGCGCGTGATCTTCACGGCGCTTTGCTGGATGCCGAGATTCTAGCGGATGTTTACCTGATGATGACAGGTGGACAAACGAGCTTTAATTTGT
>CAXRCC010000203.1:0-9862 GCA_964228975.1 Paraneptunicella sp.
AGAAGGGGATAGCAGCCCTAAAATGTTATCGATAGGACTTCATAACCGCATTATTGGTCGCCCGGGCCGATTTGCCGGGCTTAAGCGCTTTATTGAGTACATTCAACAGCACGAAGGCGTGTGGATCACCACGCGAGAAAATATTGCGAAACATTGGCTAGAAACGCATCCGCTTTGAGTTTTCTGCTAATCCTAAATCGCATTTAAAGTAAAAAGGGAAGCTAAATCAGCTTCCCGATAAACTTCTCTAATACCGCTAAACTTTCAGCAACATCGCCAACTTGAATGGCCTCATCAGGATGGTGGCTTATTCCTTCCTTACAGCGCACAAACAGCATCGCCATTGGGCAGATGTTTGCGATTTCCATCGCATCATGACCCGCACCAGAAAATAACGTTAAGGGTTTGATGCCTGATTCTTCCACAGCTTGAGAAAGCAGAGCTTGTAACTTGTCATCGCAGGCAACCGCAGGTGCAGAATGCGTTTGGTGCCATTGCAGTGATACGCGATGGTTTTTGGCTAATTCATCCAGTGTGGCTTCAATCTCAGCAAGTGCAGCGTCTCTTGTCGCATCTTGTTCAGCGCGAATATCCAGTGAGAATTGCGTGCGAGATGGAATAACGTTAACGGCATTGGGGGCATTTTCAACAAAACCGACAGTGGCAACAATGCCGTGCTTCTTCGCTATCTCATTGATGGCAATCGACATGTGACTAAAGGCTACAATGGCGTCTTGACGTAAATGCATTGGCACAGTACCAGCATGACCCGCTTTGCCTTGCAGCGTAATTTGGAAACGTTTTGCACCAGCAATGGATGAAACAATGCCAACGGGCAGGTTTTCTTGTTCTAAAACGGGGCCTTGCTCAATGTGGATCTCGATAAAGGCCAGTAAGTTATCGTTGGCTCGGCTGGCGAGTATTGCTTTGTCATAGTCCAATCCGAATTCAGACATCGCCTGAGGCAGGCTCACATCGTCAGCATCAGTAAGAGTATGCCAATGGTCTCCCCAATTTCCCGATATTGCACGGCTGCCAATCAATGTGGTGCCAAAACGCGTCCCTTCTTCATCGCCAAAACCAACCACTTCAATATGAAATGGCAATGCGATATTCGATTCATTGAGGTGTTTGACCAAAGCAATAGGGGTAAGCACACCCAAAATACCATCGTATTTGCCGCCATTGGGCACGGTATCTAAGTGGCTACCGAACAAAAGCGTGGGGGCGTTTTCATTATCGCAAGCATAGCGTCCACATTGATTTCCCGCTTCATCCTGCCATGTTGTCATGCCCGCTTCTTGCATCCAAATCGCCGTTTGCGCGTTAGCTTGCTGATGCTCCTTGGTGAGAAAGCGCCTGTCCATATTGTCTTCGTTTTGGCTAAATTGAGCCAGTGCTTCGCATTGGTCGAACACTGATTGCGCTAAACGTCGAATATCGGACATGAAAAAACCTCGTTAACAAGTTAGGTAGATGCCGCTTTTGTAAAACGGCATTTATTATGAGTCATGAATGGACTACAGGAAAAATTGGGAAAGCATTCTTAGGCCTGTAATGAATAACAAGACCGCGAAAATCCGTTTAAGCTTATCGCTATTTAACTTACTTGCCAACTTTGCCCCTTGCGGCGCGAAGAAAACTGTTAACGGCACAATACACGCAATCGCAATAAAGTTAACTAACCCATAAGTGCCAGGTGGAGCATCATTTGGTGTATTGCCTAAAAACAACAGAGTAATGGCGCCCGGTAAGGCAACAGAAAGTCCAATGGCAGCAGCGGTGCCAACCGCCCGTTGCGCGCTGTAATTACACGCCGTCAGCACGGGGATGGAAATCGTGCCACCGCCAATGCCCACCATAGAAGCAAAAAAGCCAACAATCACTGCAATCATTCGCTGCGCCCAATTGCCGGGCAAATTTTCCCGTACAACGGCTTGCTGACGCTTGAAAAACATGGAGAGCGATGAATAAACCGCTAGCACACCAAACAACAGAGTGAACCATCGTCCCGATATACTGGTAATCATCCAACTGCCCATGAGCACACCGAGTGTTACCGCTGGTGCCCAGCGCCAAAAAAGGGCAAAGTCGACATTGCCTCTTTGATGATGCGAACGAATGGAGCTTAAAGAAGTCGGAACAATTGTCGCCAAAGAGGTGGCAGTTGCAATCACCATAGCACTGTCTGGTGATACTCCCATGTGTTGAAAAATGAAGAACAGGACAGGAACAATAATTATTCCGCCGCCAACACCTAGCAACCCTGCGAGAATACCCGCAAATGTACCCGCGGCAATTAATGCCAATAGGATAGGAATCAAGTCGTTGATCATAATACGTTGCTCAGTGTTAAACCCAAAGTCGAAAGGATTATTCCACAGACAGAGGAAAAAGCGCAAAACTCTCTGGTTATTTTCAACATAAAAACAAGCATATAACGCTAAAATGAGAACAAATATCAATGCACGCTGATGGCTGTGAAAGGGGAAAATACACAGAGCGAGCGGAATGACTCTTTACGAGGAATACGCTAATGCCAGTCTTTCTCAATCCATGAGATAGGACAATGAAAAGTGGGAGACGGGGCAACATCCTTGGTGCTAATAGAAAACTTACTTTTTCGTGCCAAGGTTGCCAAAACGTTTCGCAAATTTGGCTACGCGGCCATCGCTTTGCACCACACGCTGCCCATGTAAAAACGGCGATTCACTGCGCTAGCTAATCATATTTCACATCATGTACAATCCGGTTTTTCTCATTCCAAAAGCAGAATTCTTCATGTCACAGAAAAAAGTAGTGGTATTGACGGGAGCGGGTATTTCCGCGGAGTCTGGGCTGGGTACATTTCGTGATAACGACGGGTTGTGGGAAAAACATCGCGTAGAAGATGTTGCCACACCAGAAGCGTTTCAGCGAGATCCTGACTTAGTTTATCGATTTTATAACGAAAGACGACAGCAGCTTTTCTCCGGCATTCAGCCTAATCTCGCGCATGAAGCGCTTGCCAAACTCGAAAATGCGTTGGGTGAAAACTTCTTACTGGTTACCCAAAACGTCGATAATTTGCACGAAAGAGCAGGGTCTAGTCGCGTAGTGCATATGCACGGTGAATTGCTCAGCGCATTGTGTTGTCGCTCGAAAAAGCGCTTTGTGATCACAGGCGATATCGACGCGCATTCTCGGTGCGAATGTTGCGATCCGGCGCAACGTATTCGCCCCGACATTGTTTGGTTTGGAGAAATGCCATACCACATGACGCAAATTGCCGATGCCATTCAACAAGCTGATATCTTTATTTCAATTGGCACATCGGGCAATGTTTATCCCGCAGCCGGATTCGTTCGAGAGGCGAACTATTACGGCGCGCGGACCATCGAGCTTAATTTAGAACCCAGTGAAAACGACACAGAATTCAAAGAAGCAGAATACGGTAAAGCCAGTGAAGTGGTACCACGTTTTGTCGAATCACTGATTAATGAAATGTAATTTAAGAACGTAAAAAGCGAGTTTAAGTAGGATGTCAGGATTTCAACATTACTGGTTAGAGTTTTTAACCATCGCAACAGTACACTTGTTGGCCGTTGCCAGCCCTGGGCCAGATTTTGCGGTCGTGCTGAAGCACAGTATTTCTTATGGTCGTCGCACGGCCATTATCACCAGTATTGGGGTGGGAGTCGCCATTCTCGTTCACGTTGCATATTCTCTTTTAGGCATTGGCATTTTAATTCAAACCACACCGTGGTTATTCACTGCATTTAGTTATGCTGCTGCAGCTTATTTGGTTTATTTGGGTTATGGCGCGCTTCGCAGTCAGCCTGCGCACTCTGCATCTACACAGAATGCGCAAGCAGAATTAAGTCGTGGGGAAGTAAATCAAGATGAGGCGCAAAGCGTACAAACGCCGTCTGCTGAAATGTCAGATAAAAAAGCATTTTGGGTAGGCTTTTTAACGAATGGATTAAACCCAAAAGCGACGCTGTTCTTTTTAAGCTTATTTGCCGTAATCATATCAACGCAAACACCGAACAGTGTGCGTTTGGTGTACGGCGTGTATTTAGCCGTTGCTACAGGTATCTGGTTTTGCACCCTGTCGTATTTTTTGAGCACGCAAAAAGTGCGTCAATTCATACAACAACAAGCACATTGGTTCGATCGTATTATGGGGTTTGTACTGATTTTATTAGCGCTCAAGCTGGTTACGTCGGGAATGAACGGGTAATTAGCGGCGAATAAATGAAAAAGGCCCACTCAAAGAGTGGGCAAATGGGAACGTCTTGCAGACGAGATAAACAAAACGGGTGAGTCAATAAATTTCACTGTGCTTTATCAACTCAAAATAGTTAAGTAATTAAATAGTTAAGTAGGAAAGGGGCTTAGCGCGAATTAGTGGTCAACTTCGATTTCGCCCACGCCAACATCAATGTTGATTTTGTGTTCACCGTCGCCATTCCAACGAACCGAGCCGCTGACCATGCCTTTATCCCACTTGGCGTTTTTAAAGCCGTCTAAATCAACGTCGCCTACACCTGTGTCTAGGTGGATCATGGCGTAATTGTTATCGGTTAATTCCACATCAACTTCACCGACGCCCACATCAACAAAAACATTGGCATTAACATCATCAAGGTTCACTTCGCCAACACCCACATCTAAGTCGATGCTGGCATTTTTAGGGATGGCAATAATCCATTCTTGAACGGATTTTTCTTGATCAATTTCTAAATAAACATGGCCATCTTCTTGGCGGTGCTTGAACTTCGCTTCGGAAACATCTTCATCGCTAAACCAACCGGTATTTTGTGGTTTAACACGGACTTCTACGCTAATTTCGTTACTGTCATGAGTGGTTAATTCAATTTCACCTACGGGAATATCAAGGTGAAGCGTGCCGTTGTTGGCAAGTGGGAAAGTGTCGTTTAATGTAATATCGCCTTTCGCTAGAGCAGGGGTGCTAAGTCCTAAAGCAATTAGAGTGGCAAGTGCAGTTGTACCGACTGTTCTCATTTTATTCATTGAAATTCTCCTGATAGATAAAGGCAAACATTGAGTGGTAATCACAAACGGGTTAACTCAAGGTTCCATGTAATTTAAATTCGTATTGTTGCTCAGAGTTGGCAAGTACAGTGCCAACTCGTAACCTATTGAAATATCAGAAAAATATATTTAGTCACTGGATTTTTTGCTTGGTTGTTATCGGCAAATAACCATTATGTAATAAAAATAACGAATTATTGGTGATATCAACTAACAATGTACTTAAATTCAACATCAGACCAATTTCTTAGCAATGAAATGGACGGATGAGTAGCGATTGTTTCTGTATTTCAGGATAATAGTCGCTGGTTTTGGTTAAAAGGTTTAAACGCGAGTGGAAGAAAAGAAATTTACGATTGGCGGCAACTTAGATTCAGCCTTAAAAGGCGAATCTACATTTGATGCTGAATCCGTTTTAAAAGAAGGGTGGGAGATCACCAAAAACGGAAAATCCGTCTTATTGTTAGGCACTATGCTAATCGTATGGATTTGTGTTGGCTTTTTTATTTTTGTTTCTCAATTCGTTGATTTTGAAAACCCTATCGAATTACCGCCAATGACACGCGTACTCATCGATGTGTCGCTTACCGTCTTACTGGCACCGTTTTTAGCGGCGTTAGAAATGACAGGGATTAGCAACAGCATTCGCGCTTTATCTAAACCGTCATTTATTTTTCACTTTGTACCGAAAACGCTCATTTTAAGCGCTGCATCCGTTTTAGTCGGTGCGGTTGTGCAATTTGGTTTAGCCTTATTTATCGTACCAGGCTTATATTTGCTCATTGCCACAAGCTTCACCATTCCCTTAATTTTGGACAAAGGGATGAACCCGTTTCAAGCGATGTCTACCTCCATAAAAATTGTGAACCGACGTTGGCTTGAGTTTCTAAAAGTGTTTGGATTTTTTGGGCTTTTAGGTATGTTAACTGCTATAACATTTGGTATCGCGTTAATTTGGACACTGCCGTTTTATTACAATGTTAAAGGCGTGTTGTATCGGGAAGTGTGTGGTATTCAAGTTAAAGTGGTGCCGCTTGATAATCAGAAGTTGAAGTCAGACAATATATTCCATGCATAAATCAATACGTACACGCTTATGGGTTGGCGTTGTTAGCTTTATCGCTATCGTCGCTTTCTTTTATCCGTTTGTTATCCCGCCGGATATCACTTATATCCCCGAAGAAGCCGTGTACGAGCCATCGTCTCCCGTTCCCGATTTTTCTCAACATAAGCGTGTTATTGATAAGAAAAAAGCCTTCTTCAACTATTTGAAGCCGGAAGTGGAAAAACAAAACCGCCAAATTTTAATTCAACGTAGCTTGCTGGTGATGCTAAGAGCGCGTATTAATAATGGTCGTGACATCAATGCCACAGAGCGTTTAAGCCTCAATAACCTGTGTAAAATATACGCTGTAAAGTGTGGCAACTTATCCGATAGCGTATTCCAGCAACTATTGCAGAAAGTCGACATCATTCCGGTTGAACTGGTATTAGTGCAAGCCGCTAATGAATCTGCGTGGGGAACGTCACGATTTGCTCGCCAAGGTTATAACTTTTTTGGCTTATGGTGCTTTAAAAAAGGCTGTGGTTTTGTGCCTCGCCGACGCGATGAAGGCACGAACCACGAAGTCGCAAAATTTGGCAGTTTGTCGGAAGGGGTAAGCAAATACCTCAACAATTTGAACCGACATGCCGCCTATGAAGAACTGCGTGTGATCCGCAGTGTCCTTCGCAATAACCAACAATCCATCACCGCCAGCGCTCTCATTGAGGGGCTGCTCAGTTACTCAGAGCGGGGGCAAGCATACATTGAAGAATTGCATGCCATGATCCGCGTCAACAGGAAATACATGTAGTGCTCAACAAATTTGCATTATCAGTGGTAGCGGCAATGCTGCCATTGACATTTGTTACCTCTGCGCAAGCAGAAAATCAAACTCACGATTCACGTCAGTTAACTATCGAATACAAAACCTTTTACAGTCATTTGCGTAAAATCGATATTGAAGATACGCCCAGCTTACAATTTGCTTTTGGCTTTTTACACGAACAAACGAAACAGTCCTGTGAAATTGACAAGGCGCTGATTCATACTCAAAAAGTCGATATTCCTCTTGAACTCAACGCCATGAATCGCTTTAGCTTGCCAAAAGAACGTGCGTTAAAGCTGGCGGATGCAGAGGTGACAATTCACTTTACACAGCCCCATCAAGCGGCGTGTCAATTGTCGGTTTTATTGCAAGCAAACCCGCTGTGGTTAGCAGAATTGCCTATCGAAATCACAGGGATTCCCGGTGTGGAATTAACGGATGAAGAAAAAGCAAAGCTTAATATTCAGGAGCCCGAAACGCCAGCAATCGCAAAAACGGCCGTTGACGCACAAAGGCTTCAACAGCTTAACGCGCACTTTAAAACGTTTTTTGATTCCATGGGCGGTGGCTTATTCAGTTTTATGATGCCAGAAACGAAAGGCATAAAACTGCATCTGAATAACAGCGATGCCGCATCAATGCTAAAGAGCAAGGTTTTTGCGACTAAACATGGCATTGAAGTGGTAAACGCAAAGGCAAAACCTGTAGGGGGGCCATCTCACATTCAGCAAGCTGGCGACACGATTAAATTAAGTGACGAATGGATCCAGCAAAACCAGCACGCATTGCCTTTAAACACTTTTTCTCATATTACAGCTTGGGTGAAGTAGGCTGGTTTGCCTACTTCAACACAGGCTAAACATGGGTCACATCAATAATCAGTGAATCGTCAATGGCTTGATTATTGATGTTGCTCGATGAAATCACTTCATCGGTATATTCATACTCCGCTTTTGGCGCAGTGCGATCGATGGGTAAGTTTGCAAAGTCGAACAGTTCAGTATCGGCTAATTGGCTAGGGCTTACGTTTTGAATCGACTTAAAAATGTTTTCTACACGTCCCGGCGTTTGCTGGTCCCATTGCATTAACATCGCTTTTATATTTTGGCGCTGTAAATTTTCCTGAGAGCCGCATAAGTTGCACGGAATAATCGGATATTCACGCAACTCAGCAAACTTAATCAAATCCTTTTCACGGCAATAGGTCAGAGGGCGAATGACCACGTTGCGTTTGTCATCAGAACGCAGTTTGGGTGGCATGGCCTTCATTTTTGAGCCGTAGAACATATTTAAGAACATCGTTTCCACAATGTCATCCATGTGGTGCCCTAATGCAATTTTGGTCGCGCCAATTTTTTCCGCGAAGGCGTATAACGTGCCTCGACGTAACCGAGAACATAGCCCACACGTCGTTTTACCTTCCGGCACTTTTGCCTTAACCACTGAATAAGTATCTTTATCGATGATGTAATAAGGAATATTGAGCGACTCAAAATAGTCAGGAAGAATGTGTTCGGGAAAGCCGGGTTGTTTTTGGTCGAGGTTAACCGCAATCACGTCGAAGTTTACTGGCGCAGACTTTTGTAAGCTCAACAAAATATCCAACATGGCGAAAGAATCTTTTCCACCGCTGATGGCTGCCATCACTACATCACCTTCTTCAATCATAGTGTAATCGGCAATGGCTTTACCCACCTTACCGCGAAGGCGCTTGTGTAGCTTGTTTTCGTTGTACTTTTCTTTTTGCTGCGTGACCGACATAACCCCAACAACCATGCTCTGTTTCAAAATAGGCGCGCATTATACTTGAAGCATCGTGGAAAGATAGAATATTGCAGCAGATATTCGGGGGAAACGAGGAATCTGCCTCAATTGATTTTCATTGTGATTAAATTATGCATAGAATAACGCCCTATATCCGACCCGCAAAATGACAAAGATAGGAACATCCCATGGCCAGACCGAGTGTGGCGGCGCAACGTCGCGAAGAGATTTTAGACGCCTTTGAGCTGTGCATTTTAGAAACAGGAATACAAGCGGTTTCTTTGGAAAATATCGCGGAAAAGGCCCAAGTTAAACGCACCATTTTACGCCATTACATCGGGAACCGTGACGACATTATCATTGCCTTGAGCGATCGCTGGGTAGGGCACTACACCAAACAATGGGAAGATAGCCTGAACTGGTTACCACAAGAAAACAGAGTGGATGCGCTCGTTGATTCGCTATTTACCGTAAGAACACAAGAAGAATTGGATGCGATCACCATTGGCGAAGCCATTTTCTCAGAAGCCAAACGATTAGAAGCGGTTAAAGCCCATCAGCTTTCGGCCATGAAAGAGTTTATCGACCACTTTACTCGGGAATTAAAACAGCAGTTTCCCGATGCACAAGAAGACAAAATCGATTTAGTTGCCTATACCGTTTACTCCAATTACTTAATGAGCGAGTCGCTTTATCCGCTCAAACTGTTTGATGAGATTTACAAAATTAAGAATGCAACAAAACTGGCGTGCTCCATTCTCGCCTAAATTAAAAAATTACAGTTAATTGTCATGTTGACAATTAACTGTTAAATCCGTATTCTGCACACATCTTATTGCTAGAGGTGTGTTTGTATGCGTTTATTTCCTTCTATACTTTGTACATTGCTTATTCTGTTTGGTTTTTGGGCGGTGTCTGTGTTTCATTCTCAACAGGTTATTGCAGCAGGGGAGAACATCCCTGTGGCAAAAATAACCACGAATGTCACGTCTTCTGCGGCCTTAGCAACGATAAATCCAACGCCAAATCCAGCGATAAACTCAACGCTAAACCCTACGTCATTGGATGTCAGCGGAATCACACTTAACCGTGCCACCGATGCCTATGCAAGCCCGCGCTTAAACTTACTCATTGCGCGCGCATCTACGCCATTTACTTCTAAAATATTAGGAGGCGAGGTGACAGAATGT
>CAXRCC010000204.1:0-7818 GCA_964228975.1 Paraneptunicella sp.
ATAACGTGGCAGCAGGCGGCTTTGCGCGCTGCGGTATTTAATGAAGTCACACTAAATGGCACACAATTCCATCAAATGCGCTTTGAGCAAGTCACGTTTAGCGCGTGTGATTTCAGCCAATCCTCTTTTGTTGAGTGCGAGTTTATTAACTGCACTTTTGTTGGCTGCAAAATGGCGCAAACTCAGTGGAAACATAGCCAGATAAACCAGTGCAGCGTCACTGAGTGCGACTTTACCGAAGCTCACTTCACTCAACTTATTGCTCAAGGTTTGGTGTTAACCCAATGTCAAATGCCACAAACCCAGTGGCAGCAAAGCCAGTTCAAAGACGGGGCTTTTTTGTCTTGCCAGTTAAAAGCATCCGCCGTTGAACAATGCGTGTTCGAAAATATGGCGTTAAATGAAATCGACTTTTCAACCTTGCTTTGGCATGGCAACCGATTATCGCAAGTCATGATGCTGCAATGCGTGTGGTCGAAGTTCGTTTTTGCCGATGAATCTTGGCAGTTTTGCACGTTAACCCAAAGTCAATTGATGGAATGTGAGTTCAAAGGTGCCGATTTAAAACACTGTAACTTTTCAAAATGCGCACTTTCAAACTGCGTATTCCAGCAATGCGACCTGACCCAAACTTTGTTTATTGAAGCAAGTGCGCAGCAGTGCCGATGGCTAGACACATTATTACCTGCGGCTAATTTTAATCAATCAGAGCTAGTATTATGTCGCTTTGAAAAAGTTCGAGCGGATAAAGTGCTCGCACAAGATTCTGTTATCAGCGAATGCCAATTTGATCACTGTGATTTTTCGATGAGTGACTTTTCTCATGGTCAGTTTTTGCAGTGTGATGTGCAATTTTGTGATTTCACCTTTGCCAATGTTCACAAAGTACAAAAAACGGGCGGAACATGGCGTAAGAATAATGAAAAATCGTTACGCGTAACCGATAAGGTGCAAGAAGCAGCGGAATGCGTCACTCATAACTGGGCCGTATCGGTATGGCGTAAAAATACGCAAAACCCGCTTCAAGGCCAATAATGTAAAGAGGTAATGATAATGACTTCCTGTCGAAAAGACGTCATTTTAGAAAACAAAATCACCACATTGCCGACTCAGCCGGATGATGACGCTCATTCAGGTGGTCAATTCAAAACGGGCACCATTACGCAATTGAACGATAGATTTTTTATTATTGATGATAAATACCAGGCTGAAAAAGCACTAAGTTGTTTAATTAATCCGCAACTTGGCGACATCGTTATTGTGTTTTGTGAAGGCGAATATTATTGGATAACGGCGATTATTAAAGCGGGAAATGCGCATGCTCAGCAGGTGAATAATGTCATTAGTCATGCTGAAAGTGAGGGTCAAAACGGTATCGAATTAAATGAGTGTATAGTTAGAAATATGTCCCTCCCTAACAATCAGGCCTTATCGATTTCTGCGGCGTCGTTCACGGTAAATGCACAAGAAAGCATTCAGTTATTTTCAGGCAAACACCTTCGCTTAACGGCTGTGATGGGCCAGCTTTCCGTTTCTGCTAAGTCTTTGGTTCAGAGTATTCAAACCTCGTGTATTTCCATGGCAAAACACTGGTTAAACCGCGCTGAATATATCGATCAAGAAGCAGAAAAAGTATTAAAAACACATGCGCAACATCAACTGATGACGGCTGAGAAAGACGTTAAAGTGGATGCACAGCGCATTAATATGGGGTAAATGGCAATGTTTTGTAAAACACAAATGTTCTCGCTGTCTTTTGGTTTTCCTGATGTGTGTAAGGTGCCGATTCCTGCGCCCACACCGCTCCCCTTGCCTAATTTCGCATTTTCGACGTTGGCAATCCCCAATATCTTTAACTTTTTCATTTCGGCAATGCCGGTGCATAACTTGGCCACCACAACGGCGATTAGCACAGGCGATGAAGCCTCTGCGCCGGGCGGCGGTGGCGTGGTGTCTAACCTGTTTATTGGTCCGGAGCGCAATGCATTAGGCAGTTTCAAAACATTTTTCAGCTGTATGCCTTCAACCCGCATGCTGGATATGACGCTGCATAACGGCATGGTGAGTAATGTGCCGGGGCTCACGCTGACGCCGAGTCAAATTAAAATGTTGGTATTAAGCTAATGAAATTGAATTATCGTCAATGGAGATGCGCCCTCGCCGCTTTGGCGTGTTGTTCGCTGTCGGCTTGTTCTACGCTGCAAAACATCAATGAAAGTATGCCGTGGTTTGCGGGTAATGAAGTGCAAAGTGTGGGGTTACAAGTGAGCTTTGATGCGCAACTGCAACACGCTATTTCCGTGGATATTGTGTTTGCTTACGACGAAAGCTTAATCGCCTTACTTACCGCTGCCGATGCGGGCCAGTGGTTTCAAGAGCGCGCTGGGTATTTAGCCAGTTATGGCGCGCAAATGGAGGTTATTCACCGTGAAATTGTGCCGGGATACAACGAATTTATTGATGAATTGCCCGACGATCACGATAACGCCAAGGCGGTATTCGCGTTTGCGTTTTACCCAATGAACCCCAAGGCCAAAGCCAATTTATCCGCCATTGCCACGCCGTGGTTGTTATTCGACGCGCAAAATATGAGTGTGCTCAGCGCGGCTCCGAATTTAGCAGGGAGAAACTAAGATGAATTCCATTCAAACACTTTACGATCCTGTTCATTGGTATGAAGGCATGTTGCTTTCTGCCCTGCATTTTCAGCAAAACAACCTGTACTTTGAACGTTTGATGTCGTACCGCGCTCAGCTAAATAATCCGTATAGCTGGGGCGTATTTCACTTAGAAATTGACAAAGCCTCGATAAATCGCGGGATTTTGGAAGTGACGCAGCTCATTGCTATTTTGCCAGATGGTACTGTTGCGCGGGCTGGAACGCGCGGTATGTACCCGAATGAAACGGTGCTGTCGGAGCAATATCAGGAAGATGCTGGTGGACTGAGTTTAGATTTGACCCAACTTAAGGACATTCGCCCAAATTCGCCTTTTTATGTGTATTTGGGATTGCCGCACTTAACCAAAGCCTGCGCGAGCGATCACGAAACCGATATGAAACGCTACGACAGCATTAAAGTCGCGAGTATTACCGATCAAAACGACATTAAAAACCAGATGGATATTGATCGGTTACGGCCCAAAATTCAGCTTATTCCAGCTAATCAGTTTGGCGCCAAGAGCTACAGCGGTTTTCGTTTAGCCAAATTGGAAAAAGACGACGCGGGCAACTTTAAGCTTTTGCCCTTTGTTCCTGCCATTTTAGTGCTAAAAGAAGATGCTCACGGCTTTGCCAAATCGCTGGTGACCATGATTGATGAAACCTTGAGTTTAATCAGCGAAAAAGCGAGCATGATTTGTAACTATTTTACTGATCGCAAAACCGACGAGCACAGCGCAAGTTTGCAGCGTCAGCGCGTTTACCATCTGACTGCGCAAATTCCTGCGCTGATGGCCGTGTATAAGAGCGAAAATGTCTCGCCGTTTGCGCTGTTTCAATCCTTGCTGAATGTGGCCGGGCACATGGCACCGTTAACCAATAGCCTGATTCCGCCTAGCTTTAATGCGTACCGTCACGATAAGCCCATCGATAACTTCACCCCAGTGCTAGATTACATTAACGGCGTTTGTCATAGCATTCACTTCAACTTTTCCGATGAGCAATTCACCTTTAATGAGGATAACCACACTTATCAAAGTACTGTGCAGCACCTTAACAGCCAAGGCAGTGTTTATATTGCGTGTAAAGTGGCCGAAAACTCGTCGATAGAAGCGCTGACCCAATGGATGGAATCGGCCAGCATTGCCTCGCTCGATACGTGGGATGAAGTGATAGATAAACGCATACAAGGTGCGAACAGAACAGCGTTATATGCCCTACCCGAGATGAATTTAACCGCGTCTGAAAACGAGGTGTTTTACGTGTTAAGCAGTGACAGCGGCGACATTCAGCCAAACCAAGCACTGTTTATTCGCGGCGTGGAAAAACGCATGGAAATGCATCGTCCACAACGCATCAAGCTCATTATGGATAAAAGAGGCGAATAACGACGATGGCAACGGCACCGACACTTCACAAAAACGGCATGAGCTTGCTTCAAGCATTTGAAGCGGCATTGACGTTTTGGTGCCATTTAAAAGCCGATTTACAAGATGATGAGAAAACGCTCAAACACGAAGACGGCACCCTCGTTGCCGATGTGCCTAAATATTTGTTCAAAGAAATTAATGCCTTTATCACACAGCAACAAAAAGTCATGGGCGAGCCGTGCCACACTCAAGCGCAGTCGCATTATTGCCAAATGGTGTACGCGGTTGTGGCGTTAATTGACGACCAACTGTTAAATCATGAATTGAATTTACTGAAAGAGCCCAACAATCATGCCTCCATCTGGCATGACTTTTTAATTGAACGCGCGGTGTTTGGCTCGGCAAAAGCAGGCACGAGTGTGATTGAAAGCATGGAGCGTTTAATTGCAACTAATCGTGAAGTCAAAGTGCCAAGCAAGGACGATAGCATGTTGGCTTATGTGTATTTGAGCCTGATATGGCAAGGCTTTCGTGGCAAATTGTTCCGCGACTCGCAAAAACAAAAACTTCAGGACATTAAACTCGCGTTAATTGCGTTATGTGAGTATCGCGCCCTCGATATCAAAGACAAAAACACGCCATTGATCACGCAGGCTTTTGGCACCTGCACGCTAAAACCTCAGCCTGGAAAAGAGTTGGGCGGAGAGCGATTAGCCCCGATTGCCCGATGGCACCGCGTGGTCTTGTTTGGGTTTGCGGCGTTGCTCCTCATCAGTACCGGCTTGTGGTACGGGTTAACTTATCACCTTGAACAAACCCTAAAAACACATTCTTTTCGCTCTGTTACTGCCAGCCCACAACCAGTTAAGAACTCGGTTAATAACTCGGCTAAAAGCCCGGTTAAGAATCAGGTTAACAGCCCGCTTTCTCATTCGCGCGTGCAATCAACAGAAAACAAGGAGGACATTCAATGAGTTTTGGTCAATTCAAGTCCTACTTTTTGCATTATTTTGAAAAAGCGAACGTGTACGGCTTAGGCTGGTTGTTCGTTATTTTTATTGTTGGTTTGTTAATTTGGTATTTGTCTAAAGGGAACAAACTGAGCTTTCGGGTACCCTTTCTTCCTCGTTTTATGAACAAAGTCACCCTCGACCCCAAAGCGTTAGAAAAATTCAAGCGCAAAGGAGATGCACAACTCAGTGAAAATCCGGGTGAGATGCAAGGTGGCAGCCTAGAGGCGAATCAAGCATCGAACTCAGTGTCGAAGGAAGCGTTAGCCTATCAGCAGCGCTTGCAAGACACGCCAGAAGTGAATGCCACTCAATCTGATCGGACAAATTCATTGTGGCGTTTGTTGGTTGGCGCAAACGAAAAGCGATATGGTCAGCCAACCTATTTGGTGTTGAGTCACGAAGAAAGCCAATACAACCAAGCCATGTTGAACCACTTAAAGCCGATGCTGGCCAACAAGGTGATTAAAGTGAGCAAAGGTTTGGGGCAAACCGCCGATAATTGGTATCACTTTGATGACGGTACGTTGATTCTGGCGCAAAACGTGGCACAAGCCATCACGCAAGCGCAGCAGTATCGCCCGGAAAGACCGTTAGATGGCATGATTGTCACGCTTTCTGTGAAAAAGCTGATGCAAACGCGGTTGTCGGACGACATCCTTGATTGGGCCAATCAAATCTTTAAGCAAATTTGGGAAACGCAGAAGCAAACCGGATTTGTGCTACCGATTTATTTGTTGCTCACAGAAACAGAAACGCTGCCAAGCTTTGCAGCCTATTGGGATCAGCCTGCTTTGGCTGAGCGCTTAAGCGAACCGTTTGGCTGGGTGAATTGCCATAGCTCGTCTCATATTTTCCAAGCCGCATGGATTGAAGAAGCGGTGGGCGAATTGTCGCGTTATTTGCGCAATATTCAAATTGGCATTATGTCGGAAAACGGCAATAAAACTTACGCAGAAACAGCCAATGCCCTGCTATTCCCTGAGGAAGTGGAAACTTTATCAGGCAACTTAACGCGCTTTTGTGCAGAGCTCTTTCGCCATACGATTTTTCAAACGCCGCTTATCTTGCGAGGCATTCATTTTAGTGGCGTAAAAGCCCCAATGCACGGGCATCAACCACCCCGCCATTTGTTTGTTAAAGAGTGGTTAGAGCGTGTGGTTTACCCAGAAAGTGAGCTGGGTTATGCGCCGCGAAACCGCTTTATTTCCAGCAATCAAACGTTAAGGCGCTATCAATACGCCACCGTTACCGTGTTCACTTTGCTCAGTTTGTTGCTTATTCGCGATGCCGTGGATTTAAGCCGACAGGCAGATAATTTAGACTTCTCCATTCGTGAGTTTCCGCAAAAGCCTTATGTTGGCCCAGCACAGCTAGATTACGTTAATCAAGTCGTGGAACATCTAGCGAAAATGGATGCGGGTAAAATCAATTATCCCACTATGCCTTTTTCATGGCATACCCCGTTTAACGATAAACTTGTGACTTATTTCGACACGAAAGCGTTCGATAATATTCTGTTTCCCGCCATGCAGTGCCGTATGCAGTCGCAACTGCAAGAGCGGTTAAGCCAAAACACGCAGCCTTTGGATGCGATGAACTATAAGCAGTGGCTTGCTGCTCTCACCAATAATGTAGAACAAGAAAAAGCCTTGCATGAATACATTGAGCGCCCGCTCGATAAAGGCATGGTGATTGATCGTTTTGGCGAGTTTTATCAATATTTATGGGGAAAAGAGCTGCCAAAAAGCTTCTATAAAAACACCGATTTGTACGCTAAAGCCATTGCTAAACCCACGACGGTACCGCCCTATGACTGTGCTAAAAACCCCGTGAGCAAAGAAGAAACATGGCACAAGGTGAAAGACAGTATTGAAGGTGAAATGGCGAAAATGTCTCAACGTGTCACGGCGCCTCAAGCCTTCTTTAAATTAAGCCAACAAATGCAGAGTTTACCTGCGGGCATTAATTGGGGTTACAAAACCCCCGCTTTTGCAAAAGAGTTAAGCCACTTTAATCAGTGGTTATCGAATTTGAATCACTATTGGCTGCTAGACCATCCGCAAGTTAATGAATGTGAATACATCCGCACGGAACTGACGCACTTAGTGCAAGCCGGATTGAATGAAGGCAGAAAGTACTTAAATCACTTTTTTGATATGTGTGTGAATAATGTGTCTCAAACCCTTGTACACGACGACACATTAGCGCCGTTTACCTTGTATGAAACAAAGCAATATCCTTTTAGTTTTTCAGGTGATGCGCAGAATCGATTTAAAGAAATTCAAGCGCTAAATACGTTGGACTTTATGACGATGCCGCTGAACAAAAAGCAAGATTTGGCAACGGGCGACTTTTATTGGTCGACAGAAAGGCTAAATCGCGCCTTGGCTTTAGAGGAAGAATACGAAACTTTCGCGCTCAAGCAGTACAACCGTTTATGGCTTCCCGAAAAGGCATCGCACACCGAGCCTGGCAAGTACTTTGCGCAGGGCATTGCGTTAAAACAGCTGCAAAACGCCATGTTCCATCATATTGTGCATGCGCAAACACAAACCCCGATTGATTATCACCCTGAGCATTTGCGCCCTATTAATCAACTGGAAGCGGACTTGGCGGCGTCTGTTGCCAATTTTGAAAAGTCGATGGATTCCATCATGAGCTTGTTGCTGACGTTTAAAAAGTTGGAATTTACGGAAAGCTATAATTGGTTTCGGGACCTCACCCAAAGACAAGCATACAAGCTGCTGCAACGCGTAGATAAAGTCTACCGAGATAG
>CAXRCC010000205.1:0-8874 GCA_964228975.1 Paraneptunicella sp.
GATGAGTGCCAATCAAAGCAGCCATAAAACGCGGGATAAAGTTCACGCGGGGGCTTTATGTCGTCGTCGCTATTGATGAAGTGGGCAATTTTGTTGCTGTATTCTTTATGGATGCAATCCAAGGCGAGGTTGGAAAACACAACTTCATAGCCAGCTGGCGAAGCCGTGGATGTTGAACTTATTTGGGCGCTTTGATTCGCGCTGTATTGAACGACACTGTTCCGTGTTGAGGCGGTGCCTGCAAGCGCGGTGTGGCTGATAAGCAAGGCACAGAGAAAAGCGAAGCGGGTTTGATTCATCATGGTGTTTTACATAACGTAAAGTAACTGCGTGTTGATTATCTTACTGTGTAAATAGGCTAAAGAGTAGCGCACAGGTGCATGACGGGTTTGAATAAGGCGTGCAGCTGTTAAAGCTAAGGTGCCCAATTTACTTTTGAATCATTAGCTGCAAAGTCACGTCAATATGTGCGTTGTCAGCAGCATCCGCGTTAGTTGAATCATTTAAAAAAATCATTCTTGCTTGCCCTGTTGGCGTCAAGCCTTGCTTGATGGCTAGGGCACTTAACGTTTGCCACTGCTGCGGTATTTGGGTGGCTGGCCCTTGGTAGTTTAGGGAAACCGCAAGTTGCTGTTGCTTTCGAATAACGCTATTGCCCGCACGGTTTTTTGGTGTGCCGGAATAGGGGAAGGCGATCGTAAGGTGAATCCCTTCTTGTGTTGCCACTTCGTCAAATAGCAGATGCATTTTGCCTTTTACTTTGCCGCCAGAGCGGATCAGGTTTTTAATTAAGTTAAAGGTTTTGCGGGTGATATCTTGCGTCATTTTTTGCGCGGTGGTGTGGAGTTTAGTGCCGTAAAAGCGCGTCGCAGGGAGGGTAACAACATGAAGCGTGTTGTGTTCTTTTGTTGTGAATTCTGATGTAGCCTCGGATGATGCTGTAGCAGGAGTTGGCGAGGAGGGGGCACTCGGTTGTGTTGAAAACTGTTTTGGCAGTGCAATTGAAGCGTCGTGAGGCAGGCAATCTCCCCAAAGCTTTGCTGACTCTTCTCGCGTTGCGGGGGCGGCATTCATGAATGCGAGCCACTCTCTGGCGCTATTTTTTACGCCGCTTACGAGTGAAGCATTAATAAAGGCACGCCGGGCGGGAACATCCTTGTTTTGTTTATGCAGTGCAATGCCCAGCATTAAATTAATACGACCTACGTGTGGGTCGGGAAGAACAGATTGACAACGCCATTCAATGAGTTGCTGTAGCCTTTGCCACTTTTCCTCTTTTTGCAGCATTTCGGCCAGTATTAAGGTGTGTTCTACATTATGTGAACTACGAACGCTGTTCCATAATGCCTCTTGTGCAGAGCGTGTTTCCTTTCCTCGAAACCAGTATTCGAATAGCGTGTAGTAGTGTTTAGGCGTTTGGCTAATTACCCCGTTTTCCATGCCGGCTGTCATTAATCTCGCAGCCTTTTCTGGGCTGCCTTGGCGGTGATATAAGTTGGCTAAAAGTAACCAATCTTGCTCTTCTGTAAAGAGGGATTTGGAGAAGGTTAACGTCCATAAATTTAAAGCGCGGGTGTCGTCTTTAAGTTGAATATATAAGCCCGTTAACTGCCGCGCGACGTTAATATCGTTGGGATTGCGCTTCACTATTTCAGCCATCATATTGGCGGCGAGTTGTGTCGCTTGGGCTTGAAAGTAAAGCCCGGCGGCGTGCTTTATTGCAGAATCTGGCAAAGTACTCAGTTGATTATTGAGGGGCGAAAGACGTTCAACGACGCGATGATATTGCTGCAAGCCAATATCCGCCCTTGCAAGTAATAAACGCGTTTGTACAGATAAGGCAGAAAGCCCGGCGGAATCTGATGTTGGTGCTTTATCTAATAAGGCGACGACTTCAGCGTAACGCGCCAATTCAAGCAAAACTTGTGCATATTCGTGCGTGAGTTGATTTTGAATTAGCTCGTCGAGCACTTGAGTTTGCAGTGTTGTGGCATAGTATTCGGCGGCCTTTTCATAGTCTTTTGCGGCGACCATTTTTCTGGCGAGATATTGCCCTGTAGTGGCAATTTGATAGTCGTTGTTATTGCTTTTGTCCTCGCTTTTTAATGCTTGTTGAAACGCTTGGGCTAATGCCTCAACACTGTGCTCTTCAGAATCTAGGAGCGTTTGATGGGTGTTTTCAAACATCCGGCTTTTGTATTGTGCGTACCCGCCTTGGCTAAAGAGTAAGCAAAATAAGCATATGGCTATCAACTGTTGTTTGTTCAACCTTGCCCCCTTGCTTGCTAGTGATTGTAAGGTGAATTTTGAGGGTAGTGCTGCCAATTCAGCTCAATTTTTTGCGTCATCACAATGTCTTGCTGCTGACTTGCTGCGGCTCTAACGTCGTAACGCCACTGCTTAATTGCGTTAATCACGTCTTCTTCAAAAATGCCTTTGGGGCTGGCATCGAGCACTTTAATACTGTGTGGCTTGCCAGCCTTAGAGACCTTGAATATGACCAAGACCCAGCCGTTTAATTGGTTCTGATAGGCGATTTCAGGGATATTGGGTTGGCGGGTTGCAAACGGCGTAACCTCAATAAAACCTTGCTGTGTATCTTCTCCGAAGGTAGATAACAGCTCTTGCGCAACGGCAATGTTGCCAGCACCTGTTCCAGTCGATATACCGGGAAACAAGTTATCGGAATTGAATTCAAAGTTGTCGGGCAGGTGCATATCGCTGTTGTTATTGCTTTGTTGCAGCGCGTTTAGAGAATGCTGTTGCGGTTCGGGTTCGGCAATGTCGGGTATAGGCTCGGGCGGTTGCTCTACGGGGCGTTCAGGTGGCGGTTGAAAAAGCTCAACAAAGCCAGAAAACGCCACGTTGGGCAGCGTTGGAATAGGTTGGTTAATCAGCTTTTGCATAAATAAAAAGAGCAAGAGGCTCATTCCCGTCGCCACAAAAAAACAAATAACGAACTTGGTGAATGAATGTGTGAGTCGGGTGGTAGCAAAAGCTTGATGGTTCATACGCAATTTATTCCGCTGAGCGCGCTGCAATTGCGACTTTTTCGATGCCCGCCATGCGAATTTGATCCATCACACTCACAAGCTCTCGGGTTCGGGCATTCTCATCGGACTGAATCACCACAGCGCCTTCTGGGTTTTCTGCATGTAGTCTAGCGATGACCGTTCTCACAGAGCGGATATCGATCAGTCGGTTATCAATCCATACTTCGCCTGTTGCACTGATGGCAACAAAAATGGTTGCGTTATCTTGTTGTTGGCGGCTTTGTGCTTGAGGTGGGTTAACCTCAATGCCGGATTCTTTTACGAACGAGGTTGTGACAATAAAAAAGATCAACATGATAAAAACGATATCAAGCATAGGCGTCATATCAATTTCAGCTTGTTGAGATTTTCTGTGTCGCTTGATTAGGCTCATATCGATTTTCTTTATGTTAGCGCGTGGATGAAGGCGTAAGCGCTAGGTGTTCGGTTAACGCTTGCAACAGCCGCTCTGCTTTTTGCCCAAAACGCAATGCAAAGTAATAACCGGACAGTCCCACCAAAAGCCCGGCGAGTGTGGGCAATATGGCGCGATAAATGCCTGCCGACATGGCTTTTACATCGCTGTTTCCGTTGATGGAAATAACATCGAAGAGGTTGATCATGCCGGTGACTGTGCCTAATAGCCCCATGAGTGGGCAAACAAGAATGAGTGTTTGAATAAGCTTAATTCGGCCTTCGAGCTGGATAGTCGCCTCCGACACCAATAATTGACGCACCGATGTGGCAAGCCAGCTGCTTTTATCGCTGCGTTTGTGCCAGTAGTGAATGATGTGCTTTTTTAATTTGGGGTATTCGAATTGGAAAAACCACAGGCGCTCTAAAATGCATAGCCACAACAAAAGGCAGGTAAAGAACACCAGCCAAAGTACCCAACCACCTTGGTGTATAAATTGCGTTAAAGCATGAATCGGGCTAAGCAGCGTGTTCACGGGTATCGCCTCTCGTTTCGGCTGCACTGGCAAGGATTTGCTTTTCCACAAGTTGCGCTAATAGCCCTGCGCTTTGTTCTTCTAAACGACGGATGATGTTGTCTGATAATGAGCTGATGAAGCTATGTCCGAATAAGAGTGGAATGGCGACAATCAGCCCCAAGACCGTGGTAATTAGCGCTTGAGATATACCGCCTGCCATTAATTTAGGGTCGCCACTGCCGAAAAAGCTGATGCTTTGAAACGTGATGATCATGCCTGTTACTGTGCCTAGCAAACCAAGTAATGGTGCGGTGGCTGCGAATAGCTTTAACAGGTTTTGCCCGCGTTCAAGCCCGCCGATTTCGTTTAAAACGGCCTCATCCATTTGCAATTGCACGTTCTGTATTTGCTTGTGTTCGGTGTGGGATGTCGTGCTCGATAAAGACGATATATGTGATTCAACTTTAAGCAAAATGCGGCCTAACGGGTTATTCGGTTTTGGCTGGTGTAACACGTTTAACTGACGCTTTAGAAGATGGCTCTGCCAGCCAAGTACCCCGATGCGCCAAAGTATAATAAGAACACCGATTGCGCCAAGTGCCAGTATCATTTTGCCAATAATGCTGCCTTGTTCTAAACGATCGCGCCAACTGGGAGACCAATCCAAGATGCCTAGCAAGCTGCCGCTGCTTGGATCGACATACAAGGTCGCAAATTCCATGGTGCTATTAAAAAAGGCCTGATTTGACTGACTTTCTTGGTTGCTTTTTACCACAGTTAGTAGTTCTTGAGTTTCTGGCACGTAACGTAAAAATGCACCTTGATGATAGCTAGAGAACCCGCCAAATTGCTGAACCTTTTGCTCTTTTACTGTGCCATCAGAAGCAATAACAGGGGCGCTAAATTGTGAATATTGTCCTGCGAGAGTCATGTCTTCTTGCACCGCTAACCAGAGCGATTCAATACGGTTGAGGTTAAGCCCACTTTGAGTATTGGAGAGTTCGGCTAACTGATTTGCTCGATTGGGCAGTTGCATGCTGGTGGGAGAGCGAGTTAAGGCGTCGGCAAAGTCACGAGACATTTGGTTTAATACACTTTCAAAATCCCCAATTTCGCTTTTACGTTTTTGGATTTGCGCCTTTAGCGACTCAATGGTTTTTATATTCGCTTCGGTTTGTTGTTTGAGCGGATTATTTTCGCGTTGATAGCGCTCAAATTCAGCTTTAGCTTGCGCCAGAATCTTGGCCTGATTTTGCTTTTCTGATAAGAACTTCTCTTCTCGTTGTGCGTTGTGCTGGCGCTCTTTTTCACGCGTATTTTTTACGGTTTGCAGTAGCGCTTGATGGTCTTGTGGTGTGTGGGCTTTTGGTGTGGTTTGAGCATAAGCCAGAGCGGATGAAGCAAACAAACAGAAAAAGCCAAAGCAGTATAAAAAGTGCTTCATTATTGCCACTCCTTTGTGCGCAGTGGCAGCGGCATGAGCTCAGGTGCAATTTGCTCCGAAGCAACGTGAATGGAACGCAGTAAGTCAGGTATGAATGGCGAGGGTAGGTTTACCCATGTTCGCGATGTTTTATCCCATATTGCCGCGTGGCTTTCATCTAGGGTGAGATAATAAAAGGCGGCTCTACCAATGCGAAGATAATTAACAGCAAGGTCGCTATCTGATGCTTGGCCTGTGGAAGCACTGAGTTTGTCTCGCCATGTTTCAATACTGTTGCCGTAGTTGTGTTCAATTTGCCAGCCTTCCATTAAAAGCCGGTATTTATCAGGAAGCGATAAGCTTCCCGAATGAATCCGATGACGCAATGTTTGCACACCAGATAGGCGCGTTTGGTGGTGAAATGGCATGTCTAACGCAATAAATTCTTCGAGTGCAGCCAGCATACTTTGCATTAACGGCATGATGGCCACTTCAATGTAATCAAGCTCTTGAAGCTGATTTTGTAAAAGGGCGATTTCCTGTTCTTGCGCTTGTTTTTGTTGTTTGAGTTGAAAGTTGTAGTACTGCTGGTAGTCCTTTCGTTGCACTATTTCCCGATACTCTTGCAGCATTTTGGCTGTGGCTTGGCTGAGCTGATTAATGTGTTGCTGTGAATTTGCTATGGCTTCATTGGTTTCATTTACGATAGCCAGGGCATTGTCGTTAGTTTGTTGTGAGAAAGCCGATGGCGACAAAAAGGCTGAAAATGCGAGAAGCATGAAAGGAATTAACGAAGCTTGCCTAAATGTCGGCTTCGTTTTTTTAATGCGATATTGGGTGAAATAGAAGTGCATAGATTTTCAGGGAAAATATCGAACAACGACGTTCCACTATAGGTAATTAGGTCAATTTGTAAAGCATTGAAGGGTATGAAATTTCAACGATTTGTAATGGGTGTGCAATTTGTAATAAGCGCAAGGACATAAGAGGCTATTTCAAATGTCATCGTTAATGCGCCATTAAAATTTATCTTTCAATAAGGGAGTGAGTTCCGTCATAATTTAACCGCTATGGCGTAAGAAGTAAGGGACGAAGATGAAAAATAACCAAGCCAGCTCAACTGCCTATACCGTTTTGCAAGGTTTATTGCATGTGGCTAGAAACGCGCAATTCCAGCATCTTGTTACTCCGCGTAACCAAGAAATTGGCCAAATAATAATGAACAGCTCAGCGCAAGGACGTAAGCGGTTAAAGCAAATTAACTCTACATTAGGTAAGCGAGTGTTAACGCTGATGGAAAGGTTGTTGTTGCCCAATATCAGTATTCATTACGCTTTGCGCAAGGCTTATATCGAGTCGAAAGTACGACAAGCGATAGAAGATGGTGCAACGCAAGTGATTAATTTAGGGGCGGGGTTCGATACCCTGTTGTATCGATTAGCTGAGGAAAACCCGCATTTAAACTGCATCGAGATTGATCACCCTACTACACATAAAGTGAAAAAAGACGCGCTAACAACGCCAGATACGCAACGTGCTAATTTACACTTTTTGCCAGTGGATTTTACTTATCAATCGCTGGTGGAAGAACTGTCTAAATCGTCCTGCTTTTCGAGTGATAGCCCCACAGTGTGCATTGTTGAAGGCGTACTGATGTACCTAACCACCGATCAGATTTACCAACTGTTTAACGACTTGCACCAAGCGCTTCATCCGCAGCCTAGCCACGTTGTGTTTACTGCGGTGGCCCCTCCTCATCATCATCCAGAATCGTACGGACCATTACTGAAATTGTATTTAAAAATAAAGGGCGAACCGTTGAATTGGTTGTGTGAAGAAGCTCAGTTAAAGGCGTTTATTGAGCCGTCTGCATTTTCGCTTAAAGAAACGGCGAACAGTGAGGCATTAAGAGCGCAGTTTGTGCCCGAATACTCAGGGCCATTGCACCGAGGAGAATACGCGGGATTAGCGGTGTCGAAACAAGAATTAGAGGGTGAGTGATGCCAGTTAATTTTTGTTTAGCCAGTTCTACGAACGAAATTGACAGTGTGTTTAAGCTGCGACATTTGGTGTTCGTTGAGCAGGGAAACATCTTGAAAGAGAATCCTGAAAAACGCTTGTACGACCGTTTTGATGCGTTTCCTTCCACCGTGCAAATGATTGCTCAACAAAACGGGGAAACCATTGGCGCTGTGCGCTTTTCCATTGACGATGTGTGCGGTTTACCCGCTGATGGCATGTTCGATTACCGTCCGTTACTCCCCGACGACGCTAAGGTGATGCACGTGGGAATGTTTTGTGTTCATCAAGACTTTAGGGGCGATAAGATTGCGCAAGGCTTAATACTCATGGCGTCGTATTACGGCATTTCAAATTCAATCACCCATGTTGTTGCCCCGATTCACCCGCCGTTAGCCATGCTGCTGAGGCGTATTGGCTTTAAAAAAGTAGGCGAGGTATTTTACGACAATCATATTGAAACAGACGTTATTCCGCTGTTGCTGGATGTGAATGAGCTCAAAGATTTCTTTGTGGATTTTGTGAAAGCAAATCAACTGCATGATTTTATCGTGGATTACCAACGCTGGTTTTATCGCGCGGGCGAAACCATTGTTTCTGCAGGGGATGAAGGCAATGAAGCCTTTATTATTATTGAAGGAGAAGTAGAGGTTAACACCCCGAATGAGGGCAGGTTATTAGCCACGTTGGGGCCCGGTGATTTGTTTGGGGAATACGCGATTTTAACGGAAGAAAAACGCAGCGCCGATGTACTTGCGAAAACCGACGTGCAGGTGATGGCAATGAGCAAAGCGCTGTTTATTAAACACTTTGTTGAAGATTCAGAAAACGCGTTGATATTAATGCGAATGCTAAGCAAACGACATCAAGCGAAAGCGCTGGATTCAAACGCAGGGATAGCAGAAGAAGCGCAAGTGAATGCCGTTGTGGTGTAGTGTTTGGGGGGCTTTATTATGAGCTTGCGTAGGTTGGGTTGAGAGTAAACTCCTTTAGTTATACTAGCTCAGACTTTAGTTCCCAACTATGAATATCGGGATTGCATTGCATAAGCACAACATCTTTTGTTCCCCATGACTTTAATACATTTTTTAGCTCTTGGTCTGTTAATGCTTTTTTCTTGGTCACATTTTTACATATATGGCGGCCAAGATAGATCTCTTTAATTGATGCTTCTGGTATATCAAAACAATATAGAGGCCTGCCAGAAACACTTATTTTAGTCCATTCGTTATGACGACCTTCGTTTCTGTGATAACCAAAAGGTATCGCGGATATATTTTTAACGACCCTGACTTCTTCCTCGTAACCCCACTCAATCGATTTGTATAGAAATGCACGCTTGATGAGGTTAAAAGCATCCGAGTCGAATTTTAGCTCTTGCCCTATTTTTCTTAGAGTATCTTCGCTGACTATCGGTAAATCCCTGTGTGGCTTAGTGGCTGAATAGATGACTTCACCATACTGACAA
>CAXRCC010000206.1:0-7138 GCA_964228975.1 Paraneptunicella sp.
ATGAATATGCGAAGCTTGCAAGTGTTGCTCTTGTGCATGAGGCGCTTGTTCTTGGTGCCCTTCGCCCAGTTGCTGCCCCCATTGTGCGGCGAGTTGGGCATAGCTGGCTTCAATCTCGTGAAGCAAATCTTCAACCACCAGCGCTTTTTTCGATAAATCCGCTTTTGCACGAAGCTGGTCGATGACATTTACCTTCCCCACCGCCACACGTTGAGTGATTTCTTCTAGGGATTTTTGCGCTTGGTATTGCGCCAGTTTCGCCAGTTGTAGCTGCTCTTTTTGTGTGAGTAATCGAATGAAAATATTGGCGGTTTCAGCGGCTAAATCGAGTGCTTTCGCTTGCTGTTCTATCGCGGTGAGTTTCGCTTTTTGAGTTTCTACCCCAACTCGGCTATCAAGCTGTTTTCGCTCCAATAACCAAGTCAAGCCTAAAGTAGTTTCCATACCCGAAATTCCCGATGCATCACCGGTTCCCAATGCATCTTCAACGCCTAACGTCACCTTAAGCGGTGTACCAACTCCCGCCTGCTGAATGTAGCCTTGGGCGGCATCATCCATAAAACGATACGCCTTCAATTCAGGATGCTGCGCCAAGGTTTTTCCTATGGCTTGTTGCAACGTCATGCTCTGCTGAGAAAACGCCGAAAGGGGCACTAACGCAGCACTGAACAGCATCACTTTTAACACCCCTCGAAACCGACTTACACTCGGTTTTTTAGGCCCAGAATATGTGATAGGCATGATTGCCTCTCCTTACTTCAAAGATGGATTATGTGCTTCAAGAACCGACCAACAATCGGTTTTATTCTGATAAAAAAGCCCTTCTTAGCACAATCAATATTAATGGCTAAAAAGGGTTTCCATTACATGTAAAATGCCGTCAACAGAAGGTAATGCAATACCTAACATGACGCCTAAAAATAGCCACGCGCACCACTTGCTAATGGGCTTAAGCTTCAACTTCCCAAGCAAGAAATACACACGCTGTTCCAATACATCTGCCCCGAAACTGGCCACCATATCATTGTGGTGCATGGGCGTGTCTTGTGCGTTCAAACGGGCGACTTTAACCAATGTACGTGCCACCAATGTCGGCTCTACTCCTTGCTTAATCACGGCATTATCCGCCGCTTGCTCCATGGTAAGCGTCATCAATAAACGCAAACGTTGCGCCAAAGTAGGAATAAAAAACGCCGTTAAAATGCTAAACAACCACTTTTTCAGCGGGTCATTCTTGTTCCAATGGGCTTGTTCATGCAGCAAAATCACGTTCAATTCCGGCTCGGAAACCCCGTCTAACATACCCCGAGAAATAAAGCATCGCTTATGCCAAAACCCCGTGGTAAATGCATAAGCTTGAGGCGATTTCACCTCGGTCACGTTGCCTGAAAAAGCAGTGCTTTTTTGCATTAACTGCATCATATCGGCGCGATGTCGACGCAGCTCCAGCCCTTTTTTCACACCCACCCACAAGCAAAAGGCTAGGGCCATAAATAAAGTTAACCCGTGCCAACTGGCCCAATAAAAAGCATCGGCGTGGTGCCAATCTTCCCTTTCGGAGCGATGTTCAAAGTGGTGCCAATCACCTAAAGAAGAGTTAATAACGGGAGAAGGGCTTAAGGTATCCCCCATGAAAAACGAGTTTAAAAAGAACAGAGCAACCAGAATGCTCACCGTCCAGGGTGCGGATGCCACCAGCCATAAGCTGGTTCTGCGTGTAGTCACTTCAATGCGCAAAAAGCGATCGCCAAACAAAGACACCAAAGCAGACACCACAGCGCCCGTTACCACAAACGATAACGCGGCAATGGCAATAATATTCAAAACAATGGCCAAAGCACCTTCTATCATAGGGTTATTTGGCCTGCTTCAATTTGGAGCGCTGCTGTTCAATAAGCGACTCAAGCTGGTTCAACTGCTCTTCCCCAAAATTCTCAGACATCGATGAAAACGCCGCAATTAAACTGGAATCGTCATCGGCAATAAAGTCATCCGTTACCGATTTAATTAATTGCGCAATGAGTTCGTAGCGTTCAACTTTGGCTTGATATTGAAACGCGTGCCCTTCCTTGTGACGCGACAACAGCCCTTTTTTGAACAACCTATCTAATGTGCTTTGATAGGTATTCAAACTGCCACCACGTACTTTTTCGAAATGAGCAAACACACGCTTTACATCTGCAGAGTCATGTTCCCACAAATAGTGTAAGACTTGTTTTTCTAGCTCACCTAGTTTCACTAAATATCTCCAAACACAAAAAACCTACTGGCGATAGGTTTTGTATACTAATGATGCAAAAACCTATCGTCAATAGGTTTTTATTTACCGTTCACTCATGTATTAACACGACAACACAAATAAACCTGCTTCCTTTACGATAAATCATCCGAATTGCGATAAATTTCGTTTACTATACGCCAACGTTTGATGACCGCATTTTATTGAAGAGGAAAAACATGCTGCTTTGGATTCTTGTCGCACTGGGTTTTGCCATTATTGCTGGACTAACATGGTATGCGACGTCACTACTGCTTCAACTTAAGCAACAAAAAGAAGCAGAAAAGGCGCAAAAAGAAGACGCTCAACAGAAAGTCGTTGATCGCAATAAGAACATTGCCCAAAGCGTCGACACCATTGTTGCCGCCATGCTCGAAGGGCAATGTGACTACTCAGAAGGCAGCATTCGCTTGTGTGTTTTACTTGATCACATGCAATTAGACGGTGAGAAGAAAGCCCGTGATATGTACCCAGAAATGCATGCTTTTTACGATAAAATTAAACACATGCCGACGCACAAACAGCGAGCTGAACTTTCCAAAAAAGAGCGCATGAAGCAAGATGTTGAGCGCCTAAAATACGAAGCGCAAAGCCAACCTGTTATTGAAGAAAAAGAGCTTCCAGCCATTAAACAGTTGATGACGCAATATTTGTAACCCTCTCTTCTCTTAGCACTTTATGCTAGCATTGCCGTGCGGGTTTATTTTTTCTTACCCGCACAATGTCCATTTTCCTGACTTTTCGTTTTTACTTTCAGTTTTTATTTTCTGCTTTAAAAGGAACGGCAATGCGAAGTTTGTTTACTGTCTCTTTCTTGTTCATGTTGGCAATACCTAGCGTGAACCTCGCCCTCGCACAAACCACGACTCCCCCACCGCCGATAACCTTAACGGAACTCGATGCAAGGTTAAGCAAAGTGGAAGCGGCGCTCGGTCAATCACCGGCCACGCCGGGTTTACAAAAAGAAGTGAAAACATTACGAAGCCTTATCAACACCAACAATACCCAAAATCAAAAGTCGATAGAAAACATTAAATGGGCCAGTGAAAAAGCCTTAGATAGCACGACCCAAAACGTTAATGCCTCGTCTAGCCTCATCACTTATTTAATTGCGCTTTCCGGTTTGTTTGCCACTTTATTCACCATCGGGCTGAGCATTTTCTTCTCGGTGCAAAACAAGCGCTTGCAAAAAATCAGTGATGTGGCGAAGCAAGCTACCGAGGCGGCGGATGAATCAAAATCCAATGCGGAACAAACTCTAGATGGCTACAACAAGGCACAAGAAAAGCTAGACGGTCACTTTGATGAAATGGAAAATTTGATTAAAGAAGTGGGTTTTTTGCAAGCCTTTATCGATTTCAAAGACAACTACAATAAGTTGCTGAATGATGGGGCTCACGAAGATCCACAAGCCAACGAGCGCATCGTTAAAATGGCGCTTAAATGCTTGAAGAAATTAGCGCTTATGAAACAAGATGATGAAGCCAAAGCAAATTGCTCGCATATTCATTCGATGTTAGGCGTATTGTACTTCTATCAAAAGCGCTTTAAAGAAGCCTATGATAACTTTGAAATCGCCAAAGAATCTAACGTTCATAATCGCCCGGACAGAATGCTGAACTTGGCCTGCAGTGCATTAAAAATGTATGAAATCACCCAAGACAATCAATTCTTAAATGTGACGGTGGAAAACTATCACGCCCTGTCGCCTTACGAGAGCACGAAAAAGAGTTTTTGGAATCAGCAAGAAGTACAGGATAATTTAGCGATAATTCAGGAAAGGATTGGTACGGATAACCGCATGCCAGAATAAGTCAGCGAACTTATATAAGATGTAAGGTGTAAGGCCTGCATGCAGAGGAAAGCATGAAAACGAAAGCGCAAGAAAGAAAGTACGAAAACAGAAGTGCTGAGATAGAATCGCAAAGATAAAAGCGTAAAGATAGAAACGCGATAAGGAACAATACAGCGCGAAAAAATGTACTGTTAAGCAGGGTTGGGTGAACTGATTTTAGAATTAAGCTTCTGGTCTTGGGTCGATCATCAATAAAATCCTAGTTGGCGCAACTGGTAATAAGTTTACATAAACGGTTTATAGAGTCAACCACGGCTAAAGAATCTGACACACGCAACCCTCGTTCAAACCACCTAATGAGTTTACACATCGCTTGCGATTATGCGCGTCCTGACGCTTGCGGACTACAGCCAAAGTAACGCTTATATTCTCGGCTAAATTGCGTTGGGCTTTCGTACCCAACTTGGGCCGCGACTTGCTTCACTTTTAAGCCTCTATCTAACAGCAATTCACGTGCGCGGGTCAAGCGAATTTTCTTCACGTATTGAATGGGTGACGATGCCGTGATTTGACGAAAATGGCGATGCAAAGATGACATGCTCATATTGGCCATTTGCGCCAACTGCTCCACATTCAAACTGGCTTGGTAATTGTCGTGCAAATGCTTAAGTACCCTTTCAAGACGCGCCAAGCTGGTATTGTGTGACACTAACGCAAACATGGGGCCGGCTTGGGGTCCGCATAAAATATGAAACATCAACTCTCGCAGCAACCCCGGCGCGAGTAAATCCCGAGCTAACGGATTGCGTAAACAGCCAGAAAATCGCGTTACTGTATCCAACAACGATGCCGTACATTGGCTCACGAATAAGCTTTCTGTTTCTGATGTTTCATCGCTGGGCCTAACTTGATGATGTTCATCAAACGTGCGCACCATTTCTGTCAGCATGCCCATATCAAAATCGATGGTTAACGAAAGCAGCGGCTTACCCGGCTCAACAACCGCTTCGCATTCGGCGGGTAACGGCAAGGTCAACACCAAGTACTTTTCGGCGTTGTAGTCGTATACCTTCTCGTTAAAGTAAATTCGTTTACTTCCTTGCGCCATGATGATCACACCTTGGCTATAACACAAAGGCACGCGCTCAAACGGCTCACTCACTTTATACACGCCAATACCGGGAATCGCCGTGGCGTTGTAGCCTTCTTCAGGCGCAAGAGCGGCTAAGTTTTCAATTAATGCGGACATATCGCAGCGCTTCCTCTGTTAATAATCATCATGCCTTATTTCATGGCACGCCTTTCATAGCACACCTTTCAAAGACGCTTTTCACATGGAATTGGGCACGATGGAGTGTGACAAAGCCCCTGTCACTTTGTCTTGCAAAAATCCCACACTTGGCTGTTTTAGGCATGATTTTGACATGAACAGCCATTTTTAATTTCACTCATGAGCGTAATCTAGCCCGGCCTCAACCCAATAGGAAACTTCATGCAAAATTTTGATTTTTACAATCCGACTCATATCGTTTTCGGACAAGACCGTTTAGCAGAATTAAACACGCTTATCCCAGAAGATGCCAAAGTGATGGTGCTTTACGGCGGCGGCAGTGTTAAGCGTAATGGCGCGTTGGAAAAAGTAATCGCAGGCCTTGGCAAAAGAAGTCTTGTTGAGTTTCAAGGCATAGAACCTAACCCTGAATTCGACACCTTAATGAAGGCCGTAGACGTCATTCGCGCAGAAGGCGTAACCTACTTACTTGCTGTTGGCGGTGGTTCTGTAATGGACGGCACCAAGTTCATTGCCCTTGCCGCAAAACACGAAGGTGACGCCGCTGAATTACTGAAACACGGTTTTGCCCCGCCTCCGGTAAAAGAAGCTTTACCTCTTGGCTGCGTGGCAACGTTGCCAGCAACGGGCTCAGAAATGAACATGACCTCCGTCGTCACCTACAAAAATCAAAAATACCCTGTGATGTCGCCACTGACCTTCCCGGTTTTTTCATTTCTCGACCCCGACTTCACCCTAACGCTGCCTAAAGAACAAATTGCCAATGGTGTCGCAGATGCCTTTGTGCATGTTATTGAGCAATACCTTACTTACCCGGTTAATGCGATGGTGCAAGATCGCTTCTCCGAAGGTGTGCTAAAAACCTTAATTGACATCGGCCCGGTGACTTATCGCAACAACGACGATATCGACGCACGTAAAAACTTTATGTGGGCGGCAACGTCTGCTCTTAACGGCGTTATTGGTTGTGGCGTACCTCAAGATTGGTCAACGCACATGATTGGACACGAACTCACCTCCATGTACGGCATTGCCCACGGTCGAACCTTAGCCATTGTATTGCCTTATTTAATGCGCGAACGCAAAACGCAGAAGCACGCTAAATTATTGCAATTCGCAGAACGCGTTTGGGGGATTACACAAGGTACTGACGAAGAAAAAATCGATCAAGCCATCAACAAAACCGAAGCCTTCTTTAACGAGCTGGACATCGTTACCCGATTAAGCCATTACGATATTGATGAGGCTGGCATCGACACCTTAATCCAGAACATGAAGAACATGGGTTTAACCGCTTTATCTGAAACCGGTGATCTTAATCTCGATCACGTACGTTCTATTCTGTGCAACGCGCTTTAGGGCGTACGTGCAATCGTTCGAAAATCATTGTCTGAAATGATATTAGCCTAGGTAGCCGCCCAATAGTTGCCTAGGCCTTTTTTTCGACCATCCCAAAACACACTCCCTTGTTTACGCCCTTTTTCATTTCTTCCCATTGTTTCTCTCATCATCTTTCCTTATTTCCCTTTATTTCTTCATCTCCCCTGATTTCTTCTCAGCGTTTCTCATATCTTCTCTTCGCAAGATTATGAACGCCATCTTGATGTGATTTCACATTGTATTTCCTGGGTATCAATCTTTCACTTGACAGCATTGATTACAAATGTAATTTTTAAAAAGACAAAAGATTACAGGTGTAATTCATGACAGATATCAGCCAAGCAGAATTCGAAGTGCTCACCGTTTTATGGGAGCACTACCCTACCAACGCAAA
>CAXRCC010000207.1:0-20484 GCA_964228975.1 Paraneptunicella sp.
GGGTTCTTAAAGTTTGAGTCGGGTGGCCACCGTGTACAACGTGTTCCTGAAACCGAATCACAAGGCCGCATTCATACCTCGGCGTGTACGGTTGCGGTATTACCCGAAATTCCTGAATCTGAAGCGATTGAAGTTAACCCTGCGGATTTACGCGTGGATACCTTCCGTGCCAGTGGTGCAGGTGGTCAGCACGTTAACAAAACCGATTCGGCAATCCGCTTAACGCACTTACCAACCGGCATTGTGGTTGAGTGTCAGGATGAGCGTTCACAGCATAAGAACCGTGCCAAAGCGATGTCTGTTCTGCAAGCACGTTTGAACAACATGGAACAAGAAAAGCGCCAAGAAGAAGAAGCGTCTGCACGTAAATTATTAGTGGGAAGTGGCGATCGCTCTGAGCGCATTCGTACGTACAACTATCCACAAGGACGCGTAACGGATCATCGTATCAATATCACGTTATATCGTTTAGATGAGTTCATCGAAGGCTCTGTTGATTTGCTACTTGAGCCGATTCGTCAAGAATACCAAGCGGACATGCTTGCCTCTTTATCAGACGACTAAGTTTTTATGTCGTTTTCTACTATTGCCCAGGCGCAGGCTTGGGCAACATCTCAATTATCCCTTGGTGAATCTCCTGTTATTGATGCGCGAGTGTTGTTATGTCACGTGTTGTCCTGTTCACCAACAAAGCTAATGACCTACCCTGAGCAGGCGTTAACCCCTGAGCAAATTACTCATTTTTCGCAATTGGTTGAAAAGCGCAAAGCGGGTCACCCTGTGTCCTATCTAACGGGGAATCAAGACTTTTGGAGCTTAACCTTAGAAGTGAATGAGTCCACACTCATTCCACGCCCTGAAACCGAATTGCTGGTCGAGCGAGTATTGGCGCTCAACACATTAGCGTCGCCGCGTATTTTAGATTTAGGCACGGGCACAGGCGCGATTGCATTGGCGTTAGCGTCGGAGCTACCCAAAAGCCAAGTCGTTGCTGTGGATGTGGTGGATGAAGCAGTGTTGTTAGCACAGCATAATGCTCAAAAGCACAATCTAGAACACGTTCAAGTACTGAAAAGTACGTGGTTCGAGGCAATTCCAACCCAAACATTTGATTTTATCGTTACCAATCCACCTTACGTAGAGTCCGATTCTGATTGGTTATCTCAAGGGGATGTGCGTTTTGAACCCGATAGCGCGCTGACCTCTGGGCAAGATGGGTTGGATGACATCCGTTTGATTATTCAGCAGGCCTATTCATGGCTAAATCCAAACGGTTGGCTACTGATTGAACACGGGCATTTACAAAGTGATTCGATTCAAAAACTTTTAACAAAACATGACTACAATCAAGTTAACGGAGAAAACGACTATTCTGGCTTGCCGCGGATTTGCTATGCTCAAAAGACGGTTGCATAACGAGATCTAAAAGAGTACGTTTAGTCGACTTTTACAAAAGTGAACCTCTTTTCGCGGAAATGATACTCATGTCTGAAGAATTGTTATTTGTTGATGATATTGAAGATGAAGCCAATACGCCCTCCAATACTTGGAAGGTGTTAATCGTTGATGATGAGCCAGAAATTCATGTTGTCACCAAATTAGCCTTAAGCGATTTTCGCTTTATGGATATGGGCATTGAGTTTTTAAGTGCGCATAGCGGAAAAGAGGCCAAAGTGTTACTCAATCAACACAGCGATATTGCGTTAGTGCTGTTAGATGTGGTGATGGAAACCGATGACGCGGGATTACAAGTTGCCGACTTTATTCGCAAGCAATCGAATAACCCTTTTACCCGCATCATATTGCGTACAGGCCAGCCAGGGCAAGCGCCAGAGCGTCAAGTTGTTTTAAATTACGATATCAATGATTACAAATCGAAGACTGAGTTAACCGCACAAAAGTTATTTACAACCGTGGTATCTTCACTGCGTTCATATAACGATATTATTCAGTTAGAGCAAAGCCGCCGAGCGCTCGAGCTGGTGATCAATTCTTCTAGTCAGTTATTCCGAGTGCAAGACATCGAAAGCTTTATGCGAGTGTTGTCGCAACAGTGTTTAGATTTGTTAGGGTGTCAGCCTAAGTTGGTGTATTTATCTAGCAACAGTGCAAATCCGCAAAAACTGGCAGCGTTTACGCCTTATGTGTTGTATTCCGGTGATAAAGTGGTGTCGGCAGAAGCGCTTAGTGATGCCGTTTGTGAAAAAGCTTCTCGATTATGTGAAACCGCTTTAGACAAAAAAGAAAGGGTGAGCATTAAGCAGCACACGGTGTTGTTTACGCAAAAGACCTGCACCAACCCCACGTTAATGGTGGTATCGGGTTTACCTGACGACCTTAATAGTGACGAAGAAAGAACGTTGGAGATCTTTTTCCAAAATAGCCAAGCGGCTTTTGAGCGCGTGCAGTTATCTCAAGAAAGAAAAATAGTAACCTGATCTCGATCTAAGAAAGTCCACTTCAAACACAAATATTCTGCACCTTTCTATTGCTTTTCTTTGCAATAACATTACCTTTGCTGCATCTGAAGTTACTTAATTGGACGAGCCTATGTATTTCCTTGTAAAGCATATCCACCTCACAGCGATTGGAATAAGCGTTGCCTTATTCATGGTTCGCTTTTACTGGTCACAACGCAATCCAGAGAAAATGCAATTGAAGTGGGTGAAAGTACTCCCTCACGTTGTTGATACGGTGTTGTTACTCAGTGCCATCACCTTGTGTTTCTTGATTCAGCAATATCCTTTTGTGAATGCGTGGCTAACAGAAAAAGTGATGGGCCTCGTGTTTTACATTGTGTTGGGCATGGTTGCGATTAAACATGGTCGCACACCTATGATGCGTTGGGTTGGCTTCTTTGGTGCGCTGGCTTGGATTGTCTTTATCGCTAAAATTGCCGTGCTTAAGCAACCTATTTTATTTGGCTAAAATAGTTTCACCTTATTTTCGAGATAGGCGCCTGAGTTTATCGGGCGTAATTATTTTACCCTTGACGGGTGCTAGGCGTTGTTAGGTTGCTATTGTTTGCCATTCATCATTGATTGCCTTTTCACTATTCTTCTGTTTTTTAACCCTTTTCTGAAAATACCATTCCTTTCTTGCCATTTTCCGTGGATGTCACCAAGCGCGAAAATATTTTCGATAAATGCTAAATAATTAGTAAAGCTTCAAAAAATAATTCCGATAAGTAAAAAATACTATAAATAGAAATGGTCTAGTTGAGGCGTGGTAGTGCAACGACTACAACAAGCAATCGAGCAAAAAAACACATTCATGGCGAGCTTGTATCTTGCGGAATTCTTTCAACCGAGCTTGGATATCACTAATCATATCCAGCAGGTAGAGTACTTTATCCGTGGTGCATTCAAAGTGATCAATAAAGAAGGTGAGGTTGAGTTAAAACTCAAACAGCTTCTTGACTATTTCTATGGTGATCTTGCTTTTACCAGCGACGAAAACCAGCTTTTCTCCCCGAATTACAACTTCCTAGACAAAGTCATCGATTATCGTACTGGTATTCCTATTACGTTGAGCGTTTTATTATGCCAAGTTGGGCGAGCTGTGGGCCTGAGAATGCAAGAAGTGGCTTTTCCAGGGCACTTCTTAATTCGTGTTGAGGTGACGGATCAGCGATATTGGTACATTGATCCCCTCACCGGACATCGATTAGAGTGGCAGCAGCTAGAACACTTATATCATGTGATGACCGATGAAGAGCCTGAGGCTTTGCCGCATGAATTGTTGCAACCTGCTAGCTGCGAAGAAACAGTGATTCGCATGCTGCATAGCATAAAAGCGTCATTGATTAATGAAGGCATGCTTCATCAAGCGTTGTCGTGTTCCGAACTATTATTGCAACTGTCTCCTGATGATCCCTATGAGCGACGCGACCGAGGCTTTTTGCTGCATCAATTGGATTGCCCGCAGCTGGCGTTAGAAGATTATCACTTTTTCGTTGAGAAATGCCCAAGCGATCCCATCACGGAATTACTTAAAGCACACATGAATAACATCCAAGTCAGTGAGGTTGTACTGCACTAAGCGCGTTAAATTCGCTATTATCACCCTAATTTTTGCAGTCAATTAAATTTGGGTGATTAATGCACAATTTACAACGTATCCCGTTGGCGGGATTCAACATCGACAACGATTCACCGTTTGTTTTGTTTGGTGGCATGAACGTATTAGAGTCAAGAGACTTGGCGATGCGCATTGCAGAACACTACAAAACCGTTACCGCTAAACTCAATATTCCCTACGTTTTTAAAGCGTCATTCGACAAAGCTAACCGTTCTTCGATTAATTCGTTCAGAGGGCCGGGCCTTGAAGAAGGGCTTAAAATTTTTGAAGAAATCAAAAAGCAATTTGATGTGCCTTGTATCACTGATGTGCATGAGCCTCATCAAGCTGCGCCTGTAGCTGAAGTTGTTGACGTTATTCAATTGCCAGCCTTCCTTGCCAGACAAACAGATTTGGTTGTGGCAATGGGAAAAACAGATGCGATCATTAATGTAAAGAAACCACAGTTTCTTGCTCCTCATGAAATGCGCCACATCATCACTAAGTTTTTAGAAGCGGGTAACGACAAAATTATGCTGTGTGAGCGCGGAAGCTGCTTTGGCTACAACAATCTTGTAGTTGATATGTTAGGAATGGATGACATGAAAGCGTTTGCGCCTGTGATCTTTGATGCGACACATGCTCTGCAGCGTCCGGGTGGCAGAACTGATTCGGCCGATGGAAGACGTGCGCAAGCGGCTCAATTAGCGCGTTCGGGAATGGCACTCGGTTTAGCGGGCTTGTTCATCGAAGCTCACCCTGATCCTGCCAACGCAAAATGCGATGGACCTTGTGCGTTGCCACTTGAACAATTAGCACCTTATTTGCGTCAAATGAAGCAACTTGACGAGTTGATTAAAGGATTCGATGCGTTAGACACAGGTGCGTAGAAATGCACTTTGTTACCGGGTCGTAATCTATCCCGCGTAAAAAAGTTAATATAAAGTAAACTAATTCTAAAAAGGCAGATTAAGCGATCACTTTCTCTGTCTTTTTTTGATCTTGAGATCAAATTATTAACACGTTATTTTGTGGAAAAAGGGAGATCAGGAAGGGGAGTTTGTAGCGAGTTATTTAAGGAGGAATGAAAGGGTTGAGTTGTTCAATTTTAGTGGGATGACATCCCCCGAAAGGCGATTCTTCCGGGGGCAATACGTGTCATTAATTGAACTTTATTAGTAAGAATGGCTGTTTAAAGCGAGACTTACAAAGGGTTAGTTCAGATTATTCTGCACGTAAAGAGACACTGGGCTTTTGCGAATCATTGAATTTCGCCAGTGCCAAGAATTGTTGAACGTTCTGTTCTAAATCCATAGTAGCTATTTGATTTTTAACAGAAAGTTGTACATTTGGTTGCTCGATGTTGCCTACAGCTAGTTCGATGTTATTACTTAATGCAGCCTGTAAATCGTTGTTAGAGAATACAGTTTCTTTAGCCATGACGTTGTTGCTAAGTACTAAAGCGGTTACACTGCCGATAAATAGAGTATTTAAAAATTTCATTGTTCTCACCTAAAGTAAAATTAATGTTAAAATTGACACGAAGTTTGTTAACGATTTAAACCTTGCTCTACCAATTCCCTGTAAAACAAGGTTTTCATTGGGAACACGGTAAATATACATTTAGTCGCCAAGTTTTAAAAACGAGAAAAAATATGGATTGGTCATTAGAAAAACTAATCCATTAGTTTGAACAAATAGAGACGGTATGAGTTTTAAAAGATTGCCCCCGTTGAATGCCCTTAGAGCCTTCGAAGCGGCAGCTCGACATTTGAGTTTTACACGAGCTGCTGAAGAGCTTTTTGTGACGCAGGCTGCAGTGAGTCACCAAATAAAAGGGCTCGAAGAATTCTTGGGTATGAAGTTGTTTCTCAGGAAGAATCGAACCTTGCTTTTAACCGAAGAAGGTCAGAGTTATTTTCTCGAAATCAAAGATATCTTCGTTAGCCTGCAAGAGGCGACAAACCGCTTACTGGCAATGGGTGCAAAGGGTTCTATTACCATTGCATTACCGCCGAGTTTCGCTGTGCAGTGGTTGGTGCCAAAGCTTGCGGATTTTGCTGAGATTCAACCCGACATCGACGTGCGAATTAAAGCGGTTGACTCTGAAGATGGCTTTTTAACAGATGATGTGGACTTGGCTATTTATTATGGCCGAGGTCGTTGGCCAGGCTTAGTCGCAGAGAAGCTGTATACTGAATACCTTATTCCCGTTTGTTCGCCCGGATTATTGATGGGCGCGAAGCCCCTCGATACATTAGATGATCTTAAGCACCACATGCTACTACACGATACCTCCCGTGAATCGTGGAAGTCCTTTATTCGCCACTTTAATGTGCTTGGGGTTAACGTTAATCAGGGGCCTATTTTCAGCCACACTATGCTTGGGCTTCAAGCCGCTGCATTGGGGCAGGGCATTGCCTTGGTTGATAACGGCCTTGCGGCACCAGATATTGCAATGGGCCGTTTGGTTTGCCCATTTGAAGAACGGATGGTTACAAAGCAATCCTACTATATCGTTTGTCGTGAAGCGCAAGCTGAATTGGGGCGCATACAAACCTTCAAAGATTGGGTACTTACCAAAGTTACCGCGGACAACATGCAGTAATAGGAGCGATGGTGTCGGAATATATTGCAAAATTGATTTTAGCTCATGGTGCAGGAGCGGGTAGCGATAGCCCGTTTATGCAAGACATGGCGAAATTATTGGTTGCGCGCAAAATCGAAACCGTACTTTTCGATTTTGATTACATGCAAGTGATCAAAGAAACAGGTAAAAAGCGCCCGCCAGAAAAACTGCCGAAACTCCAAGCACAGTGGCATCAGCAAATTGAAGCGGTGTTAAATGCGCAAAGCATCCCATTAAAAAGCACTTTGGATGCTGTGCCGCAGCACGATTTGCCTTTGTTTATTGGTGGGAAATCAATGGGGGGACGAGTCGCCAGCACCATTTTCCCGGAAACACCAGCGAAAGGCTGTATTTGTTTAGGGTATCCGTTTCATCCTCCGGGAAAGCCAGAAAAGCTGCGCACGGAACACTTGCTCACAATGGAGAAGCCATTGCTTGTGGTTCAAGGCGAAAGGGATACGTTCGGTAATAAAGAAGAGGTGGCACGTTACGCTTTGCCCCAATCGGTGGGCGTGCATTTTTTAATGGACGGCGATCACAGCTTTAAGCCGAGAAAAGCTTCGGGTGTGACGTTAGCTGAAAACATGGCCGAGGCGGCCGATACCATCGCCGCATTTATCCAATCTCATCTATGATTTAGCTTGTTACGAGGAGAAACATTTGAACTACTTGTTATCGATAGCAGCAATATCTGGCTTAGTGAGTGTCGCACTTGGCGCATTTGCGGCGCATGGATTAAAAGGACGTGTGGCTGAACATTTATTGAGCGCCTTTCAAACTGGTGTGCAATATCAGTTTTATCACACCTTAGCTTTGCTGCTTTTAGTGGTACTATACCGCCAATTTCAACATGGCCTGTTGCTTTGGTCGTATGGCTTTATGCTGGCTGGGATCATTTGCTTCTCCGGTAGCTTATATATGTTGGCGTTAACCGGAATTAAATTTTTCGGTCCGATTACGCCGTTGGGCGGTGTCTTTTTTATGATTGGTTGGGGAATCTTGTTCGTGACCAGTTTGAAGTTAGGAAATAGTTAGATGACAGCAGTATTGACATACTGTCGTGCCGGATTTGAAAACGATGCGGCAAATGAATTAATGCAGCAAGCGTCGGACCGTGGCGTGTTTGGCTATGTGAAAGCTAAAAAAAATAACGGATACGTTTTATTTGAGTGTTACCAAAAAGAGCAAGCCGATGAATTGGTTGAAGTGCTTCCTATTGAGCATTTGGTTTTTTCTCGTCAATGGTTTGCGTCTCACATTCGCTTAGAGAATTTGAACTTGCAAGATCGTGTTGGCGATATTATTACAGCAATTCTTGAGCAGGATAATTTTCCAAAATGCGGCAACGTTAGAGTCGAACACCCGGATACCGACGCAGGAAAAGAACTTTCTAAATTTTGTCGTAAGTTTACGGTGCCTTTACGCCAATCTTTGCGTAAAAAAGGATTACTTACCGCCAAGCCGGAACAAAGCCCTAACGAGCTATTTGTTTTTTTTACTGACAATCGCTCTTGTTTTGTGGGAGTGGCAAAAACCGACAACTGTTCGCCGTTACCAAACGGTATCTTGCGTTTGAAAGCACCTGCCGATGCACCAAGTCGCTCATCTTTGAAATTAGAAGAAGCGTTTCAAGTGTTTATTCCAAAAATCAAACACGAAGAGCGGTTACGCTCGGGGATGCATGCTGTGGATCTGGGTGCGTGCCCAGGCGGCTGGACCTATCAACTGGTGCGCCGAGGCATGTTTGTACAAGCCATCGACAACGGTGCGATCGCGGATTCGCTCATGGAAACAGGGCAGGTTCAGCATTTTCAGGCCGACGGATTCACTTACGAGCCGAAAAAGAAAAATGTGCATTGGCTAGTGTGCGACATGGTCGAGAAGCCTCAACGTGTTGCGGAATTAATGGCAGACTGGATTGCTAAAGAGTGGTGTGTCGAAGCCATGTTCAACTTAAAGCTACCAATGAAAAGCCGTTACGATATGTTGATGGAATGTTTGGACTTCATTCGCGACTATTTAAAAGCGAATGGGTGTCGTAAGTTTTCGCTGCGGGCTAAGCATTTATATCACGATAGAGAAGAAGTCACCGTGCATTTAAGGCGTCACCGTTCAAGTTAATCTCTCCTCTTTCTCGTTATTTGTAGCGTCGATTAAACTGTTTCACTTGGTGTTTAAAGGCGCTCCACTTTCCTTTCGTTTCTGCACTTTCCTGTGCATGTTTTTTATATCTTAATTGAATAAAGGTGTGGGTGAGCGCGTTAAATTCTGTCGCTAGTGCTGTGTCATTTTGCTCAGATAAGTCACGCGCAAAGGACAACGCTCCCATTGATTTGGGTTTGCTGTAACCTCGCTTTTCTAACGTGTGTAGCATCGATTGATATTGATGTAGCAACGGGTCGTTGATTTTGGGGAACCAGATTCTGAACTGGAAGGCAGCAAGCAAAATACCAATACAAAACATGGCTCCAATGGTTAATGCAGCAATTCGATAAGGGGATAAATTACCCAGAATGGACGCAAATAAATCCACTTGTTTTTGTTGGTCGAAACCGAGTAACCAACGGCTCCACACATAATCCGCGTCATCCATTAGTTGCCTGATTTGATTTAGCCAAGCAATGTCTTTAAATTTGGCGAGTGAAAAAGGCGCTTCAGCCAGAAACGTATCTTCATAAGCAACGGCAGCTTCTAACCCCAAAGAAATACGCTGAGGAGAAACTAAAGCGGTGGGGTCCAATCGAGTCCAGCCTTGCTGCTCTAACCATACTTCAACCCAAGCATGGGCATCGTATTGGTATATGTTCATGTGATCATCACCACGCATTTCCCCCCCTAAATAACCTGTTACCATTCGTGCAGGAATGTCGGCTTGCCTCATGATAAGTGCCATGGCACTGGCGTAATGAGCGCAAAACCCCGCTTTGGCATCAAACATCAGGGTATCGACGGCGTGTTGTGGCATCGCGATAGGTTGCAATGTGTAGCGGTACTTTCCTGACGCAAAATGACGATTCACCGCTTGGATGAAGTCCGTTTTATTGGGGAATTGGGTTTGTAGCGTTTCTACCCATTTTTGGGTGCGTGGATTACTGTTTTCAGGAACACTGAGGTTAAGCGCTAAATCTAAGTGTGGATTGGGAGATTGTAATTGCGACTGGTGAAATGAACGAACCTGATATTTAAATTGGTTCTGGTTTACGCCTGTTCTTTGGATTTGATAATCTTGCCCTAACCAAATTTCATCATGCCTGACTTGGGCAATATCTAATGCGTATAGCCAAGGCTGTTGTGTCGGTTCTGCAATGACTTCATATTCGTAAAATGGCCCGGATACATCAGGTTTAAAATTCAAATCAAGCTGATAATTCAAGCGCTTGGTTTCTTTTCTTTGCTCTGCAATTCGCCATGTGTGGCCATCAAATTCTTCCAATACGAGTGCGCGCCAATAGCGCTCCTGATTGGTGGGCGTTGCACCTCTGAAGGTTGCTCTAAACGCTAAGTCGGAAGACTGAGATAAATTGGCAATGTCACCCGGTGTAACGGTTTCTGATAACCCGGTTTCTGCGCCTTTACTGCTTGGCATTCGCCATAATGGGTCGATTTGCGGGATCACCAAAAACAGGAGCAGCGTAATCGGTACAGCTTGTAAACATTGGGTGCTAATCGTTTTGAGCTGTGCCTTGAAAGATAACGTTGGGGTGATGTGATAGGTCAGCGATAAGAGTAATAATAAAATGGCACCACTATATAAAAACGCGAAAAACAGACTTTGCTGGAATATAAAGCCGCAGCAAATTAAGAAAAACGTTGCGGCAACCAAACGAAAATAGTCTTGATGCTTTCGCATGCGCATTAATTTAAGCGCACATCCCATCGCTAATAAATTACTCATTCCCAGTAATAAGCCCAAATGCCAACCTGAATACGCCAGACCAACCGCACAGAGCAGGGCTAATAAGTTAATAGTACGAATACTGGGCAGGTGTTTTTGTACATTAAAGAAAAGCGCGAGTCGCATGCCAATTGCACTCACCAATAGTATTTGGATCCAAATAAGCAGGGGCTCGCCTAAGGTGAAGGCTAGCAATAATAAAGCGAGACTTAAAAACAGGTGCGCTCGGTTTTGTGTTCTTGGCATCATGGTGGATTCTCCCCATACATTGCCAAGGCGTATAAGCAGGCGTCTAGGTGTTCAGTGCCCGTGTTTGGAGAAATCTTTTGCGTTCCTAGGTCAAGCCCAAATGGCTCATTGCGTTTATGGGCGTCCATGACCAGCCAAGTTAAGTAACTCAAAGCCAATTCTACATCTTGGGTTGGCATGGCCTTAAGCGAAAACCACAACCATTGGCTGGATGTGCTGTTAAATTGCTTGCTCACCAACCCTTGCCCTTTCGCGAGCTGCTTCCACGCTATTTTGTGCAGCGGCTCGCCAGTTCGATAAGGCGTAAGCGTTTCGAAATCTTCCATACCGAGTTGGTCATGTCGCCCTTTTTCATTCTCTTCTTCGTCACTGTCTTCACTATTGATAGGCAGGTAGCCGTTAAAACGCACTGGTTTTGGATAAACCACAATCTCGCCTTGAAACTTTAAGTGGCTCCAGCAACGGTATAACCCTAGTGGAAAATAGCTTTCTAGTGTGATGCGAGGAACGGGCTGCTTGCCTCGTTTTAGTGTGCCGAAAGGCATATCGATCGGATTTGTGTTGAGGGCAGGGTCGAAACTGGCTTGTACTTTTTCTTGGTAGCGCTTTACATAAAGCTTTCCGCGATAAGGTAGTGGATGCTCGTCGCCGCTTTCATGACCAAACCATATTGGAAATGACGCATCTTCACCGGCAAATACAGAAGAAATCCGACCTAATTGCACCTGTATTTTGGCGAAATTGGAATAACTTGCAGAAAGGTTAATCAGAAAGAGCGATACCAAAAAGAAACACACGAGCAGCAGCAGATTGTTATTGTAATTACTGCCTAACACGAATAAGCCAACACATAACCCAATAAACAGTAGCCCGAACTTAGAGGGAAAAATAAAAATGCTATTCATGCCTAGCTGAAAACGTCGCTGCGATGGAATTCGTTTATCCAGCCATTGCAGTATGCGGTTATTCCAAGACGGTGTTGGCATCGTTTTTCGCTAATTCCAAAAATGACAAGTTAAGCAGCGAGTGGATCAATTTCATCCAGTAGTTGTTTACTTAATGAGTGCTGGCTGTTGATGTCTGTGACAGCACTTCGCATACGGTGTTCAGCCACGGCTGGCAGCACCGCCTGAACATCTTCAGGTACCACATAGTCTCTATTTTGAATATAAGCCCAAGCCTTGGAAGCCGCGAGGATAGCCTTGCTGGCTCTGGGTGATAACGGGTTGGGAAATAGTCCGCTTTCTCGCGTAAAGGTCACAAGCTTAAGAATGTAATCGTAAATAGCCTCTGAGGTATGGATAGCGGTGATATTTTGCTGGATTTCGCTAAGTTGCTTTGCGCTAACGCACTCTTTTAACTCAGACAGTTGCAGCTGCATATCGTTTTCTAACATCTTCTTTTCTGATTGCCAGTCGGGGTATCCCAAGTGAATTCGCATTAAAAAACGATCGAGCTGTGATTCCGGCAAAACATAAGTACCGGACTGATGAAGCGGGTTTTGCGTTGCAACGACAACAAAGGGGGAGGGTAACGCATGAGTTTCACCGTCAATGGTAACTTGTTTTTCCTCCATCGCTTCAAGTAATGCGCTTTGTGTTTTGGGGTTTGAACGGTTTATTTCATCGGCAAGAAGCAAGTTTGTAAACACAGGTCCGGGGTGAAAAGTAAATTCATTTTGCTGTGTATTAAAGATATTAAGCCCGAGAATATCGACAGGCAGTAAATCCGAAGTAAATTGAACACGATTAAATGTTAAGCCAAGTACTTTGGCTAAAGAATGTGAAAGGGTTGTTTTCCCCATTCCAGGCAAATCTTCGATTAGTAAATGTCCATTGCAGAAGATACAAGCGAGCGCTAACTGTATTTGTTCTTGTTTTCCAACGATGACCTTATCAATCTCATGGATAATATTTTCCACTATGTAATTCATGTCTTCTGCTCACTAATTCATCTTTAGGATTACTTTAGCCGATTAGCAAGGGGAAAAGGAGGAGAATAATGTTAAGTGGGGAATATTTTTTGTATATAAATGTATTGATACTGATAACTTTTAGTACCTAATGGTGGGGAAACATGGTGGAGTTATTCAAGTTAAATGTTAATAAAATGTTTTTAAGTGTTTCATTATTCGACATTCTATTAAGTTTAATTGAGAGCAGAAAATAAACCCAATGTCAGTGGATACTCCGTTGCTACAAGGTGAAATCCTAATGGATAAATTTTTGATTGGCTAAAAGCGGGCTTTCAGAATAAACAAAATGCCCTTGCTTACACACCTAAGTGATATTCCTTGCGTTTATATCTAAATGATTATTCATATATCAATTATAAATAATTGATGCTGTTATTACGCAGAGTTTCGCATGAGACTCACTCATATGGAGGCCATTTCCTTAATGGAAAATAGACCATTTCATGAGGCAGAAAGGGCGTTTACCTGCTTTTCCTTCGCGTTTTCACAAGGGTAATGACAGGAAGTTTGCTAAAAGTCTCTGTAGTGCGTTATATGGCGTGATAAGTAATAAAAGGTAGTGGTTGATACTTTGCTTGTAAAGGCGCTTGAGACGTATTTGAGGGCTTTAGAGAAGATAAGGGAGAATATAAGAGAGAAGGGAGAAGATAAAAGTAAGGCGCTGAGATTGCAGCGCCTTGAAACGGGGTAATTAGATTTTAAATTCGTCTAATTCAATACCGTTACTGAGTGCTTCAGAGAAGATCTTAGGCATTCTACCAATGCCAGTCCAGAAGTGAGGCTCACCGTTGCTATCGACTAGCTTGTACTTTACAGGGCGCTTCTTGCCAGACTTACCAATCTTAGAAATAAGCTCAGATTCGTTAAGATCATCAAGGCTTAGGCCAGCTGCTTTAAGTTGTTCTTGGATTTGAACGATTTTAGCTTGCTTTTCAGCTTGAACTTTCTTTTCTTCTTTTTCTTTTTCTTTTTTAGATTCGATAATGGAAATTAATTTAGCAATTACTTCTTCCAATTCTTCACTGGATAAATCTTTCACTGCACCTTGCAAACGACGCCCATGTGTCAATATCTGCAAAAATTCAGACATGTTTTTTTCCCCGAGTTAGAAATATTAGGTGAATTTAAATTTAGCGTATTATTAAAATATAATTATATTAAAAAAGATGCAATAAAAAAGCGGCTGAGCCGCTTTTTTATTTTTAATAATTTACATATTTGGATAATTTGGACCACCCGTTCCTTCTGGTGTTATCCATCTAATATTTTGACTTGGGTCTTTTATGTCACAAGTTTTGCAATGTATACAGTTTTGCGCATTGATTTGTAACTGCGGATTATCAGAATCATCATTTACAATTTCATACACGCCAGCAGGGCAATAACGTTGTGCTGGCTCATCATATTTAGCCAAATTAACCTTAATCGGAATTGTTAAGTCCGCTAACTTAAGGTGGCAAGGTTGATCTTCCTCGTGATTAGTGTTCGATAAGTAAACAGAAGACAACTTATCGAAACTTAATACGCCATCAGGCTTTGCATAATCAATTTTCGTTGCTTTTGAGGCTTCTTTTAAGCTGGCGTAATCTAATGAGTCATCTTTTAAGTTAACGGGTAATTTGCCACCGAATATATTTTGATCGATGGTATTAAATGCTCCGCCCCAAAAAGAACCGAATTTATGAATCGCAGGACCGAAGTTACGGGAATGATAAAGCTCATCATGTAACCATGATGATTCAAAGCGAGAAGCATAAGATAGCTCCGCTGAGTCTGCTTTAATGGCTTCAAAGATGCTTTCAGCGGCAAGCATCCCAGATTTCATTGCCGTATGGTTTCCTTTAATTTTAGAGAAGTTCAATGTGCCCGCATTACAGCCGACTAAAACCCCACCGGGGAACGTCATATTAGGCAGAGAATTAAAGCCGCCTTTCGCAATAGCGCGTGCACCATAGGAAATTCGCTTACCATCTTTTAAATATTGTTTAAAGACGGGGTGATGTTTCATGCGTTGGAATTCATCAAATGGGCTTAAGTGTGGATTGCCGTAATTAAGGTCGACAATTAAGCCTACGAAAACTTGGTTATTTTCGGCGTGATATAAATAAGCACCGCCAGTTTCATCATTTAAAGGCCATCCTGCCGAGTGAACAACCAACCCTTCTTTATGTTGTTCCGCTGGAATATCCCAAATTTCTTTAAAGCCGATTGCGTAATGTTGTGGAGAGGCGTCTTTATCCAAATTGAACTTGCTAATAAGTTCTTTACCTAAATGGCCGCGACAACCTTCAGCGAACACGGTGTGCTTAGCGCGTAATTCCATGCCGGGCATGTAGCTGTCTTTTTCTTCGCCGTTAAGGCCAATGCCCATGTCGCCAGTGATAACACCTGCCACAGAGCCATCGTCGTTATACAATAATTCCGATGCCGGGAATCCTGGGAAAATCTCAACACCCAATGATTCGGCTTGTTCCGCTAACCAACGACATACGTTACCCATGCTAACAATATAGTTGCCTTCGTTATGCATGGTTTTAGGGGTAATGAAATTAGGTAACAACGTGGAGTCGTTTTCGTTTTTAAGGAGGTAAATGTGATCTTCTGTGACTTTCGTATTTAGCGGAGCGCCTTTTTCTTTCCAGTCAGGGAACAATTCATTCATAGAGCGCGGGTCGAATACCGCACCAGATAAGATATGCGCACCTACTTCGGAGCCTTTTTCTACAACACAGACCATTAATTCTGTATCGTTTTCATTTGCTAATTGCATGATTCTGCATGCGGTTGCTAAGCCTGCTGGACCTGCTCCAACAATCACTACGTCAAATTCCATCGCTTCTCGTTGCACAGGAATGTCCTCCGATTATTTTTGTTCTACGCCTGTAAAGGGGTGGTTGCGCTCTACACTTGCTTTAATCGCGCTCAGTATCAAATCACCAATGTTTATAATAAAGATTTACCTGCTCTTTGAACGCGCTACGTATTTTGGGTCAAATTATCCTCGATTTCACGATTATTTAAATCAAAAATACAAACTGCCATCTTTATTATGTGCTTTGACTTGTCAACCGGAGTGAATAATTTTTCGCTAAAATTGAAGAAATTAAACGCTTTTCTACTAGGATTTTGGTCATTCAGGTTGACGTTTACGTAAACAGCAAGTAGATTGCTTGCAGATTTTAATTGTCAACGTCTAACTGCACAAGTTGCCATTTCACACATCCCTCATTTTTCGTGTGAAGGGCACTAAACAGGGGTAATGATGAAAGTATTAGTACCGGTAAAACGAGTTATTGATTATAACGTTAAGGTTAGGGTAAAACCTGACAATTCAGGGGTAGATCTGGCTAACACTAAAATGTCGATTAACCCGTTCTGTGAAATTGCGGTAGAAGAAGCGGTACGCCTTAAAGAACAAGGAAAAGCCGAAGAAGTTGTTGTTGTTTCTATTGGCGACAAAAACTGCCAAGAGCAACTTCGCACAGCGCTAGCCTTAGGTGCTGACCGCGGTATTCATATCGAAACAGATGAAAATCTTGATTCTCTTCAAGTGGCTAAACTTCTTGCTAAAGTTGTGGAAGAAGAAGCGCCTCAAATGACCATCCTTGGTAAGCAAGCTATCGATTCAGACAACAACCAAACAGGCCAAATGCTGTCAGCATTGACGGGTATGCCTCAAGGTACTTTCGCATCTGAAGTAAAATTGGACGATGGCAGCGTACAAGTAACGCGTGAAGTGGACGGCGGTTTACAAACCGTTGAGCTTCAGCTTCCGGCTATTGTAACAACAGACCTTCGTTTGAATGAGCCTCGTTATGCGTCTCTGCCTAATATCATGAAAGCTAAGCGCAAGCCAATTGCAGCTAAGCCCGCTTCTGATTTTGGTATTGAGTTAGCATCTAAAGTGTCAACGTTGAAAGTTGCTGCACCAAGCCAACGCGAAGGCGGTGTGAAAGTAGCTGATGTGGCGGAATTGGTAGAAAAATTGAAAAACGAAGCGAAGGTGATCTAAATGGCTATTTTAGTTTATGCAGAACACGATAACCAAAGCCTAAAAGCGGAATCGTACAAGTTAGTCAATGCAGCGAAGCAAATGGGTGACGATGTTCACATGCTAGTTGCAGGTGAAAGTTGCCAAGCTGTTGCTGATCAAGCAGCGAATGTTGAAGGTGTTGCAAAAGTTATCGTTGCAGATAACGCTGCGTATAAAGATCAATTAGCTGAGAATGTTGCTGATTTAGTGCTTGCCGTAGCAGAGGGTTACAGCCATATCCTTGCGGCAGCAACAACAACGGGCAAGAACTTCATGCCTCGCGTTGCAGCATTGTTAGATGTGGCTCAAATTTCTGACATCATTGCAGTAGAAAACGCCGATACGTTCCAGCGCCCCATTTACGCAGGTAACGCAATCGCAACAGTACAAAGTGCGGATGCTGTGAAAGTGATCACGGTTCGTGCAAGTGCATTTGATGCTGCCCCAGAAGGCGGTAGTGCAACTGTTGAAGCGTCTGACGTGGTAAAAGCAAGCGATAAAGTTAAGTTTGTTTCTCAGGAGCTGACTAAATCTGAGCGCCCTGAATTAACGGCGGCTGATGTGATTATCTCTGGTGGTCGTGGCATGCAAAATGGCGACAACTTCAAGTTGCTAGAAGGCATTGCAGACAAACTAGGTGCTGCGATTGGTGCTTCTCGTGCCGCGGTTGACGCAGGTTTCGTTCCTAACGACATGCAAGTTGGCCAAACGGGTAAAGTGGTGGCACCACAGCTTTATATCGCTGTAGGCATCTCCGGTGCGATTCAGCACTTGGCAGGAATGAAAGATTCTAAAGTGATTGTTGCTATCAACAAAGATGAAGAAGCACCGATTTTCCAAGTGGCTGATTACGGCCTTGTTGGTGACTTATTCGAAGTACTGCCTGAATTAGAAGGTTCACTATAATTTAAGGGAACCTAACGCCCTAAAACAAGGGTGTTACTCAGGAATACAACGAACTTGCGTTGAATATGAAAAAGGCACCTATCAAGGTGCCTTTTTTGTTGGATACGTATCTTAACCGATGAAAGTTCGCCCTCAACAAATGGTGGCCGTTTTAACGCAATATTGCTTGGCAACCACTCAGTGAGCGAGGTGGAGTGTTACTCTTCCTCTTGCTCGATATCGTCGTCCGTTGGCTCTGGTGGTAACGGTTTTTTGCGGCGAATAATAAGGTTATCACCCACATCTTTACCTTCCATTGTTTTTACACGAATGGTTTTCTTTGCTGGCTTTTTCTTCACTGGTGTCGATTCAGCTTCTTGTGACTTTGCTTTTTTGCCCCAAGGGTTTGCCTTAGGCCTCTTACCTTTGAATTTCGCTTCTAAGCCTTCAAACGTTGTAAAGTCAAAGTCCTGCTTAAGCTGCTGCTTAAGTTTTTCAAAGCTGTCCCAATCTCTTGGGCCAATCAAGGAAAAAGCATTTCCGGTGTTGCCAGAGCGACCGGTTCGACCGATTCTGTGGATGTATTCATCGGCTGTTTTGGGTAAGTCGAAATTGACCACCAATGACACGGTGGGAATGTCGAGTCCGCGAGAAGCAACGTCGGTGGTTACCAAGATCTGCTGTTGTTTATTAGAGAAACTTTGCATGATAGAGGCGCGCTGAGGTTGCAATAGCTCACCACTGAGTGCAGCGCTGGTAAAGCCCCATTTTTCGCATAGTTCAGCAATGCGTCCGGTGTCTTCTCGCGTGGCGGAGAAAATAATTGCCTGATCAAACGAGTCCGTTTTTAACAGTTCTTGCAGTAAACGTTCTTTATGGGGCAAATTGTCCGTGAACATAAAGCGCTGGTGGATATCTTCGTTTGCTTGATCGCTGGCGTCGATATCAATTCGGTGAGGCTTTTTCTGCAAAGATGCAGCAAGATCATTGACGTGTACGCTGTGCAGCGTGGCAGAAAACATCAGCGTTTGGCGCTTTCTGTGATCGGCTGCTTTGTTTATTTCTGTGAGCTGGGCTTTAAAACCAAGGTCGAGCATGCGATCCGATTCATCAAAAATAAGCAACTCAAGGCCATTTAAAAATAATGAGCGGCCAAAAAGGTGGTCGGTCACACGACCCGGTGTACCTACAACAATGGGCGGGTTTTTTTTCAGTACCTTAACTTGATCGTTGTAGTTTTCTCCACCGACGAGCAGTGCAGGTTTTAAACCTGTTGGCTTAGTAAAAGGCAGTAATTCATTGAAAACTTGTTTGGCAAGTTCTCGGGTTGGCGCAAGCACCAACACGCGGGCATCTTTTTTACTTAAGGCTTTTTGCGTTAATACACGCTGCAAGGCAGGAATCAAAAACGCTAGCGTTTTACCCGAACCGGTTTTGGATGACACCAGCAAATCTTTGCCCATGAGTCCATGAGGGATAGCTTGCTGCTGCACTTTGGTAACTTCAGAAAACTGCTTTTCTTCTAGAATTTTTTGGAGACGGCTGTCTAAGGGGAGATCAGTAAATAACACTGTGATACTCATTATTAAGAATTGTCGGCGATTATACTTATCTGCCGCTCATTGATGAAGTATTAATGTCATTCCTCCATCGCGCAAGGTGACTCACGCATCGCCGTTATTCGCCATTTTACGATTTAATATATTATTACTTTTGACTAAAAGGTATCAGCACAGCTACGCATTTTTTTGTGTAATGCGCTAGGCTTATTCTTGAATCATTTGGCAGGAAGATTTAGATCCGTATTTGATTGGTTTGATGTATCGAAAATGTGTTTTAAAAAGGATTTGCGATAGATCAAAAAGCAATTTAGTGGCCTGTTATAAGGTAATCCTACATTGCTAATAGTGATTGAAATATAATGAACACCAATCAAACTAGAGAAGTTTTACTAGGTAAGCAGAAACGCTTACAACGCAGGATCTCAATGATTGATTCGGACTTTGCGAGAGAAAGGGACGATGATTTTGAGGAATTGGCTACGGAATCGCAAAATGACGAAGTGCTGCATGCTTTACAGGAAGAGGCGATTACAGAGCTAGAGCAAATTACGAAAGCCTTACATTTATTGGATTGTGGTAAATATGGAAGGTGTTTGGACTGTGGTAGAGAAATAGAAACGGACAGATTACGTATTTTGCCCTACACAACGCTATGTAAAAATTGCGCAAATTAAAGTTGGTAAGGAAAAGCAGTATGAAGGGATTGTGGATCGTATTTTTTGACAATGAATTAAAAGCCTCACCTGAGAAGAGCAGGGGAGGCTTTTTCATATGTGAAGACGCATAACGCAATACGAACTTCACATGAGAATAGAAGGTTAATTAGAACTGCATTTCAGGCACATCACCTTCAACAATTAGCTCGCCTTCTGTTTTTTCACGAATTTCTTCTACGCTCACACCCGGTGCACGTTCTTTTAGCCAAAACGCATTGTCTTTTACTTCTAGCACGGCTAAATCCGTGATGATACGCGTAATGCAGTTAACGCCAGTAAGCGGTAATGTACACGCTTTAAGAAGCTTAGATTCACCCTTCTTATTGGCGTGCGTCATGGTAACGATGATGTTTTGTGCGCCGGCAACTAAATCCATCGCGCCACCCATGCCTTTGATTAATTTTTTCGGGATCATCCAAGAAGCAATATTACCTTCTTGGTCAACTTCAAATGCACCTAGAACTGTTAAGTCTACATGACC
>CAXRCC010000208.1:0-10733 GCA_964228975.1 Paraneptunicella sp.
CATTTGCCAGGTGCGTTTTCCACTCTGCGAGGTGCTCATCGTAAAACCCTGCTGCTAACACGCTGTGCTGCCAGCTCGCGTAGTCTTGATATTGCACCGCCAACGGTCTGAGAGCCTGATTTTGGTTAATCTCGCTCTGGTTAACCTGACTTTGAGTCTGGCTTTGGTTAGCCTGATTTTGAACCTGACTTAGACTAGCCTGATTTTCGCTAGCAAGTATGGCGTCATAAGCGTGGCTAAAGGCTTCAATGAAGTAAGTCATCGACCAGCCATCAAAGGCAATGTGATGCAGGTTTAAAAACAGCACATATTTCGCGGTATCTTCACCGTAATGACCTTGCTCTTTTTGCTCGCCCGGTTTGTCTTCAAACCACGTGGCGCGAATGGGGAAATCTCGGGTTAAATCAAAAGGCTGTTTCGCTAACTCAATCAGCGTATTATTGATGCTTTTCGTATCATCCAAGCGTTGCGAGATAACCTCTAAAGCAAAGTGCGCTGAAATGTGCTGCGCATCGTGGATCACCTGATGAACATTGCCATCCACTTCTTCATAGGTCGTGCGCAAAATTTCATGGCGCGCAATCACCTGTTGTAATGCGGCTTCAATGTTTTTTGCCCTTGCGCTGCCCGTTAGTGATAAGGCAAACGGCATGTGATAATTGGTGCCATGCCCTTGTACTTTTTCAATAAACCACAAGCGCTGCTGGGTTAACGATAATGGCGCGACGCCGTGTCGATTTTGCTCAATGGGCGGCAATACCAAGCTCGTTGCTTGTTGTTTTTGCGCGATAATCTCTGCCAATTGCTGTAACGACACCGCTTCAAAGGCATCTTTAATGCTCACATTCACGCAAAAGTGTTGGCTCATTGCCGATGCTAAATTCACCGCCAATAACGAATGACCACCCAATTCAAAAAACGAGGAGGTCATGCTGATCTGATCGCGCTTATCCTCTTTACCTAGGGCTGTTGCGATAAGCTCAAGCACTGTTTCTTCCAGTGCATTGCGCGGTGCAACAAGGGTTTGTGAGCCACGGTGCGTATCGGGTTTGGGCAGTGCTTTTTTATCGACTTTACCATTGGGCGTAAGCGGCATTTCTTGCAATGCCACAAAATGACTCGGCACCATGTAATGCGGTAACGATTCACTGAGCGCAGCTTTGATTCGCGTTTCTTCGTCTGCTGCAAAATCTGCTACCACGTAAGCCACAAGCTGTTGCTCGATGACCATCACAATGGCTTCTTGAATAGCAGGTTGTGCAACTAACGCGTGCTCGATTTCGCCTAACTCAATACGAAAACCACGAAGCTTCACTTGATCATCTAAGCGACCAATAAAGGCCAAGGTGCCATCATGTTGATAGCGCACTAAATCGCCGGTGCGATACAAGGGAGCGCAGTGCTCGCCAATGGCATCAAGGGCTGGCACGTGCACAAAACGCTCAGAGGTTAAATCGTCGCGGTTTAAATAACCGGCGGCAACGCCTTCGCCTGAAAGGTATAACTCGCCCACTGCCCCTAATGGCAATAGGGTTTGGTTTGAAGACAATACCCAGGCTTGGCTATTGGCAATCACGTTACCAATATGTGGCACGGTGTGAACTGGCGCGGTGAACTTGGCGCAGGTGGAATAGGTGGTGTCTTCCGAGGGACCATATAAGTTATAAACCGCTTCGCAGCCAGCGTCTTGTAACAGTCCGTTTACCACTTGCGCAGGTAAAGGTTCGCCCGCCAAATTCACAGTATTTACGCTGGCGGGAATGGCGTTTTCCTGCAATAACGCTTTTGCCGCAGACGGCACAGTATTGATTAAAGACACATCCGAAATAGCATCAAGCATGCTCTCGCTGGCGTCCACTAACGCCAGTGCGTTTTTCACCAGCACGCATTGAAAGCCGAAACACAGCGGGACAAACAATTCGAATAGGGAAAGATCAAAGTTCAACGATGTGCTAGCCAGCACCGAGCGCAACTGTTTATCGGAATAGGTGGCGCGCGCCCAATGCAGCATAGAAAGCAGGTTACGGTGACGAATCAAAACGCCTTTTGGCTGCCCGGTTGAGCCAGACGTGTAAATCCCGTAAGCAATGTTATTGGGGCTCACTAATATAGCGAGATCATCGGTATCGCGATAAGCCAGATCTTGGCTGATATCTGCGCTGTCTAACGCGATCAATTCCGCTTGCCCTAACGCTCGCGAGGTTTTGGACTCGGCAAGCACAATACGGATATCGCTGTTTTCAACAATGTAATTGATGCGCGACGCCGGATATTCCGGATCGAGCGAAACAAAAGCTGCACCAATTTTAAGTGTTGCCAACAGGCTAACCACCATATTGACGTGACGAGAACAATGTATTCCGATGAAGTCGCCTTGCGTGCAGCCTTTATCGAGTAAGAATCGTGCGAGCTGGTTGGCCCGTTGATTGAGGGTTTCAAAGCTATATTGGGCTTGCTCAGCGTTTTCATCTACACAAATTAATGCGGTTTTATGTGCTTGCAGGCTGGCTTGTTTTTCAATCCATTGGTGTGCCAGTGTGGTATCGTCAAACGCCAACGTTGCACCGTGAGATACCTGCTTAATTTGCGCTTTTTCTTCACTTGGCAACAAATCAAAATCATTCAGCGTTTCGATATTCTGGGTTAAGACTTGGCTTAATAGCGCATCGAATCGACGCCCAATCTGTTTGGCCTCTTCCACCGAAAAATACGCCAAGTTGTGATCCATTTGCAGCTCAACGCCCTGTCCTTCACCGTATTCCCAAATGGTCATCATGATGGGCGTTTGTTCGTGATTGTGGCTCAAATACACTAAATGTGCGCTTTGCCCATCAATGTTTAAATCACTATCGAGCTTTAAATAATTAAACCCAATTTCGAATAAACGGCGCGGCTCAGCTTCGTTTAAAAGATCACGACGCATTGCGCCCGACGGAAAACGTTGATGCTTAAAGTTTTGGCGCATGCGCGATTTAATTTGGTCGCATAACGCCTGTAAACTCTGCGACTTTTGCGTGTGTAGTCGCACGGGGATAACACTGATGAAGGCACCCAAAGTCGATTTGTCTGCCTTATCGCTACGGTTGTGCACTGGCGAGCCTAAAACCAGCTCATCCACATCGTAAAAACGGCTGAAATACACGGCCACTAAAGCCTGATACAGCTGGGCAACAGGCACGCCCAAGGCCTGACTTTTTTGCGTTAATGCGGCATGGCGCGCTGCGCTAATGGGTAGGATTTCTCGGTGACTGGGTAACGCACCTAGGCTTTGGCTGGGGTTATCGCCTTGGCTAACATGCAAGCTGGCTTGTTGCCCTCGCAATTGCTGATAATAGTAAGGCGTTGCATTGGGTTCAGGATAGTCCGCAAGCTGTTCCTGCCAATAAGCTTTGTCTTTTTCATAACGACTGCTAGCAATGTAAGCGCGCTCTTTTTCCAGCACAGCGGCCCAAGGTTTGGCCTTTTCTTCTACGGCGTTTAATGCTTCGACTCCTGTTTCGCTCAACGCTTGGGATCTTTTTTCACTCAGCGCTTGAGTGTTAACAACGCTACTATCTGTATTCGTTTCTGTGTTGGAATCCGTATTGAGCGCTTGATAATACGCGCCCAAACGTTCAGCCCAGTTAGCAAATCCCCAGCCATCCATGCTGATGTGATGCGCCATGCCAACGTAATACCAGTTGTCGTCGCTAATTTTTAATAAGGCAGCACGAAATAATTCGGCGTCTTCCATGTTGATGGCTTGTTGGAAAAAGTCAGCCAACCACGCCTGAGCACACGCTTTTGGCGCGGCTTCTTTGGAAAAATCAATGCACGGTAGTTCACAGGTTCGCTGAGTGGAAATGCGCTGACCTACGCCCTTTTCATGGGTAACAATCCGCAAACCAAATGCATCATGCTGCATGATGAGATGCTGATGCGCTTGGGTTAAGCGCGATACCGCTACGCGGGGCAAATCAATATAGCCGCCAATGTTATAAACGGGGCTATTTGGGTAGTGCAACTGATCAAAATAAATATCTTGTTGCACCATAGATAGATCGAGAATGCTGTCTTTCAACATATCAACTTCCACTGCTCAATTCTCTTTTAAACGCGAAACGGCTTGGCGAAACGCGCCTTAACTACTCGTATACTTCTGCGGGTGACTTCGCTAACTTCATGGCTTCGGTCACATCCGAAAGATGGCCGTTGTCCATCTTTAAAACGCGATCGGCGGCATGGAAGTAATGGTCGTCATGACTGATGGCCACCACGGCTTTTCCTTGCGCCTTCAGTTCAGGCAAAATCTGCATGTAAAAAATGTCTTTGAAATCGGGATCTTGATCTGCCGCCCACTCATCGAACAGATACAGCGCTTTGTCGTCGAGTAAACCCACTAACAGCGCTAAACGTTTGCGCTGCCCGTCGGAAAGTGACGTTGTGGAAAAGTGGCCATCAACAATGCTGACTTTGCTGTCGAGGCGGAACGCTTTGAGATAATCTTGAATTTTGGCTTCGGCTTCTGGCGTGATATCCATCAGCAGTTGATCAAACAGGTAATAGTTGGAATAAATGGCGTAAACCTGCTGACGTGCTGCGGTGATTTTTTCAGCTGTAATTTCCGTTTCACCAAAGAAAACGTCACCTTCACTATGCTGATAATGCTGGGTAATAAGCTTACTGAGCGTCGATTTACCCGAGCCGTTTCCGCCCACAATAAAGGTGGTTTCACCCCGGTTAATACGTAAGTTAATCGGACCAATGCCAAAGCCTTTTTCATCCTCTTTGCTTGGGTATTGGTACATCACGTCTTTAAATTCGATGGCTTGCCACGAAGGTAAGGGTGTTAATTTGTCTTCCACGCTCTCTTTTGGAATGTCGCCCATTAAACGGTGAATTTTTGCTAACGATACGCCTGCAATGGTTAGCCCAGGCAAAGAGTTGAGCACAATGGCAATCGGTGTGGTGATGTAAAGCAGCGCCATGATCACGCCCACTAATTCTTGGCGTTCAATAACGTAATAGTTCACCGAAATAAAGGTAATAAAACCAATGACAAAGAAGCTTAAAAGGTCGCCCAAACTAATGGTTGAACGCATCACGGTATGACCTCGGCTTTCCGATTGCACCAAGTCTTTTTCGTGAGCAAGCAGCACTTTATCGTAATAGGTATCGCGTTTATTTTTATCGAGTTTTAGCTCTTTCACGCCGTAAATAAGGCCTTTAATTCCCTCTTGTAACGCGTCATTCACTTCACGATTGCGTTCAAAAATACGACGCCCAAACATCATGGGTAATTGGTACACCACAATCCCTGCAATGATGGAAAACAGCACCAATTTGAAAATATCGGTATTCAGGTACAGCAGGAAACCCAACATGCCAATTAAGGTAATGAGGTTGACAAAAATAGAAGGAATTAAACGCGCACCAATCACAATTCGTGGCACATCCAAATTCACAGCGGCAATTAACTTGGAAGAGCCGATTTGTTCAATTGCCGACACGGGCGCTTGGCTGATGCTTTTATAAAAACGGGTACGAATATTTTTTGCGACGATTGCGCCAGCGTGAAGCAAAATAATTTCAGATAAGCTACGCGTGATTAAAATGGCAATACACGCCAACAAGTACACGCCCGCCATCGCATAATTACTCACCTCAAACGATAAAAACGTTTGTTTTGCCGCTTCTACTTCAGGAAATAGCGGATCAGCAGGCGTAATACTCACCATCACTAAAGGGATAAGCGCCGAGTACGCGATACCCGCAAACGCGCCCATCAAAATTGAAATAAATACACGATACGGCGTGGCAGAGATAAACAGTTTAAACAATCCCATGTGCTCTCTCCCTATTGCGCCGCTGGGGTAAATTGAACGCGTTGACTCACGGCATCGTCGTTCATATCCATCAATTGGTTTTGACTAAAAGGCAGTACCATGTCGTCGTAATGATCGCTGCCCCATCGACCAGATTGGCCTGTGGAGTTCATTAAATAATGCGCCGGACCTTCTGGCGTCATCGACATCACTTGCCTAAAACCCGCGCCAAAGACGGTTTCGAATCCATCGATATCGTTATATGTGCTGGTTGATGCGTGAATCGCGTTGGGCGCGCCAGCCGTGCCAACACGGCGCTCAAATAAGGTATCAACGACTTTCATTTGGCTAAACGGCATGTGGGAATACAGCGTTTGTTGCGCCTCACCCCAGCGCCAGTCTTCCATGTCGTTGCCATAAAGCCCTTCTAGGTCGTGAATAGCCGCAGATAACGCCGACTGCATCACCCATTCGCAAGACGTTGTGCTTGCTTTTGGACTTAGTGTTTGGCTTGTTATTTGGCTCGACTGTTGGCTCGATGCTTGGCTTGATATTTGGCTAGATGTTTGAAGGCCGTCGCACCACTGAGTCGTTGCACTGTTATGCCCGCGCGGGTTTTGCAGCAACGTTGCCAGCATTTCAGGGCGCACCCGAGCTGGCAACCCACTTAAATACGCCTTATCCGCTGGCGTGTTCCAATACCCACTTAACTCATCGCCTAATAACTGCTGTTTAAGGTGGAATAACCAGGTGTAATACAAGGTGGCAGCAACGCTATTTGCATCGGCGTGCAAATCCCACGCTTTGATAAAGGCTAGCGCTTGCGCCTGTTTATCATTTTGTACCGACATGCCTTGCATTAATGCCACCAAAGGTTGTGCGGAAAGATCCAAGGTGTCGTGTTGTAACGCTTGCATCTGCTTTATGCTGATTGGCTGCTCGGATTGAATGAATTGAGTAAGACGCTGTTCAATGCGTTTTGCTCTGGCAGGATGAGCAAAGTCGTTGGAAATGACATAAGGAAAACCGTCGCCAATACGGTTATTGGCATTGAGCAAAAAGCCTTGCTCGGGGTTAAATTGCTCAGGCATAGCGGCAAACGGAACAAAGCCTTGCCACTGGCTATTTTGTGCAAACATTGGCATTGCGCCATTGCTATTCTTTCTTTTCGGCAAACGCCCAACGGCTTTATACCCAATGTTGTTTTGGTCGGCATAAAACAGGTTTAAGGCTGGAGCAACGTGTTGCGACATGGCTTGTAAGAAGCCCTGCCAGTTTTTCGCTCGGTTTACATCGTAAAATGCGTCGTAGGTGGTATCGTCATCGGTTAACGACACCCACTGTAAACTCAGCGGCAATCCTTCAAACCCTGCGCGATCGTTGATGATGGGACCACGCACCGTTTCTTTTACAACAATTTCTATCGGCGCCAACGGATTACGCAAGCTTGCCGGAAAATCCTGACGCACATGAATCGCTTCTACCCGCTCCACAAAAGGCACCCAGTTATCGCCTTCTCGGTACAAATTAGGGTGAGTAGGATGCAATTGCTCGATAGTAAGATCTTGCACATCCGCCATCATATTGGTGCCGCCCCAAGCAATCGATTGGTTTCGACCAAAAATCACCAAAGGCAAGCCCACTAACGACATACCCGATACCTCCAACGTCGGTGTTTTTTGCTTCACCGCGTACCAAAGCGAGGGGATCTGCAAGCCCAGATGCGGGTCATTCGCCAAAATGGGTGAACCTGTGTCCGTGTGTTGCCCTGCAACTACCCATGCATTGCTGCCCACATTCTTACCACCAACATTAAATTGTGCTTCTAACGCTTCAATAGGCGCGAGCATCTTTTTCAAGGATGTCAGTTCTGTGTCTTCTAATGGGAAGGCTTCTGAAAAGTGCGTTTCAGGAAAGAAGACATTTAAATCCTCTTCTTTTAGGTACTTCATTGATACAAGGCGTTGAATTTCTTGGCGGTAATTCCCAGAAAGATTCAAAGAAAACATTTTTATCCAGCTTAACGAATCAATTGGCGTCCACGCTTCTGGCTGAATATCAAAAATACGAAACTCGATGGGTAGTTTTTCATTTCTTTCTATCCAGTAATTAACGCCACGACTGTATTGCTCTAACGATAAACGCGGTTCACCTTTCATTTTATTAAAGGTTTTTTCAGCCCACTGAGTTAAGCCTAATGTTCTCATCCATATATCTTGATTAATGCTGGCTTTTCCAAATAACTCACTTAATCTTCCAGCGCTTAATCGTTTCTGTACTTCCATTTGCCACAATCTATCTCTGGCATGGAGATAACCCATCATAAAGTACAAATCTTGCTCATTATGTGCATTTATTTCTGGCACACCAAGCGAGTGAACAGACACCTCAACAGAGGCTTTTAATCCTTTTATTTCAGTATCTTGCAAACTATAAGACGCATCATAAAGATACTCTTTCAGCAAAATAATCAGGACCAGAACAAGAGAGGAGAAAAAAATAATTGAAGTAAATAAAAACTTCTTAACATTACTTATGGGGCTAACTGCATTCATAAAACTGCGAATTTATTGTTCTTATTTCGGGAAGCAATATACACAAAGAAAAAATAAAAACAATGATCACTTATCACACCTTAACGTGAATTATTTTGGACACTTAAAGTTAATATCTCTATTAAAAAACGTGTACATATCTTCCTTATTATTTATGGATATTATTTTCTTTACCCTTACAAACAATGGCTTATAGCACGATATTGAAAAGCGAAATTGGGGTAATTTTATTCAATTTATCACAAAAATATTCTTCCCTTGATGACACTGGAAAGAGGTCTAATCAGGGGTTTAAATTGGCTTAATTGCGCATTTTTAATACTGTTGTGACAAATTCGTTAACATTTTATTGAGTGAAAAAAGCGGGATCGATTAGCAAGTTTTAGCTGAACGCAAAATAATGATTAGATAATAGAATGACATTTAAGGAGCTGTATCGATATGACCAATGTGATACAGCGTTCCTAAGTAGAAGACAAAATGATAGTGATATTGAAGATGAGACTAAAGGAGACACAAATAGTAGCGGCTTAATGGATACGAGCTCGATCAACTCGCTACGCCTGCTCCCCATTCAATAAAAAACGTGTGATTTAAAACAATTTAGAACACCGTTGTATTTTTGGCTTGTCTGGCTCTGATCCGTCGATGTTCCTTTAACGTGTGAAAGAAAACATAACCGTTCAAATCAAAGCCACATGCTTCTGCCATTTGAAAAAATTGGTTAATACTGGGACTTCCCATGTCCTTCTCCCAATTTTCGTAAGTTTTACGTGTTCTAACACCAGCGGCTTTCGCCATTTGCATCGTCGTCAATCCCGACCAAGCTCTCATGATCCGTAAATCGCAGCCTCGGATAGGTAAGATGTCGGCAAAGTTGAGTTTCATTTCATTAAAATTCATTACAAACCTCTCCTCTTATTACTCATCTGCAACTTTGTTTCTTACGAGATGCTCAAATAACGCTTCAGCCTCCATGTCGACGCCACACGCCTGTACCATGAAGAAAAACTGGTTAACATTTGGCGTTCCTATATCCCTTTCCCAATTTTCATACGTTTTACGATTTTTCACACCCGCAGCGGTCGCCATCTGAGAAGTGGTTAAGCCAGCGGATGTACGAAGGTTTCGAAGATCAGCCCCTGTAACAGGCGCGACATCTGAGAAACTGATATTACTAAACATAGTTAACCCAATTGTATCGATATACTCACCAATGATTTACTTTAGGTATATTATATCACCTTATAAATCTAATCAAATAATCTAATTAAAAATTCGCAAAAATTAGCATGATTTAAAAACTGTGAATTAATTTACTCACTTTAATAAAAATAAGAACCTTTAAGCCCTAAGAGAGAACAAAAGTAAAAAAGTTTGATAAACAAAGATTTATTAAATTAACTTCTTAACCAATAAACAAATCGTGAAAAAAGTGTTAACCGCCCTTTTCTTCCTGGCTCATAACAACATATTTTAATGGCCTGATTTAACAAGTGTGTTCCAACATCAAAGTGATACGTGTTGTGACTACCGGAAGATAAATCTAACAAGCCCTGCTCCCCCAAATCGAGGTATGCTTTCGCTTTTAATCTTCTGATTGATGTCGCATCGAATTGATTTAAATAGCGCTCTACATCTAACAAAATACGATGTGCTTCGTTGTTATCTCTTGTGCTAACCAAATACACTTGCGGTAAAAATAACGCAATGACGAGAGTGATGTTGTTAGCAGTCGAAACAACACTTCGAACAAGCCATAAAACCTCTGTAGTGGCGCGTTCCAAGGGCACATGGGCTGCACCGTTAAGGAGTATTACGCTTCTTTCAATATGAATGCTATAGGCAATAATCGCTTCAAGAAGCAGGAGTAAAATCGTGACGATCATTATCGTTGTGGCTTTATTCTTATTAATGTAATACAAGCCAAAAGCGGAAATAGCAGGCAAAAATGTAAAAAAGATAAAGTGTATTTTAATTCTGCTTTCCATCTCCATTGGTAGAATAAAAAAAGAATAAATAATACTCGCCAAGGAATAAATAAATAAGGTAAAGAATGAAGATTTTAATAAAACATCTCGAGACTTGAAGTAATTAAATACGATCAATAAGAAAAGTAATATATTAAGTATAAATGATTCCGCGACCATAAAATTACCGATTAATTTATCACTCATAAAGCCTCACTTTATTAAATTATACAACCTCCATTACAGCATCTAGGATAATTATAACACCATTCATAAATATGAAAACAAACAAAAGAAACAACACATGTAAATATAATCTGTATACCTTTGCATAACATTCGATTACATAAGATAACAATTTCATTTCGTCACAAATTAGGATCATAACGGTGATATTTATGACC
>CAXRCC010000209.1:0-24091 GCA_964228975.1 Paraneptunicella sp.
CTGCTTCAATAATGCTTTGGTGTGGCGTAGCGCTGCACCCGGCTTTTGCACTAACTTGGATAGGATATCAGAAACGTGCCCGTCTAATTCAGACTCATCAAGGATTTTATTGACTAATTTATAATCGAGCGCTTCTTGCACCGGAATAGGCTCTCCCAACATCAACCATTCGGCGGCTTTAACAGGGCCTACCAGCTTGGGCAAAATCCAACTCGCGGCAAACTCTGGAACCAATGCCAAGTTGATGAAAGGCAGGCACAAAACACTAGATTCCCCAGCGAAAACCATGTCGCAATGCAACAACATTGTCGTGCCAATGCCAACGGCCTGACCTTTCACTTTCGCGACAACGGGAATGGGGCAATCCATCAAGGCATTCATAAAACGTACTGTTTCTGCTGTCGTATCTTCTTCATCTATAGACGCGAAATTCGACAAATCGTTACCCGCACAAAAATGTTTACCTTCACCCTGAATTAAAACGGCCTTATTATCCGAGTCCACAACAGACTCAAGCGCATCGGCCATGGCACCGTACATCTCGGGTGTTAATGCATTGTATTTATCCGCTCGGGTGAGCGTGATAGTCATGATTTGCTGTTCTTGCTGCACTAAAATATGTGACATAGGGTTGGAAAATTGCTATTGCTGTTAGAATGCAGCAAACATAAACTTTGTCGCATCAACTTGCAATGATGGATTATTGAAAGCTTGGGATTTTGAATATACCCTACCACCCGCTTTCCTCTCTTACGTTTTTTAGGAAATTCGCACCCTATGTTGCAACTACCCTTTGCTCGACCTTATATTCAAGGCCCTATTCTTATTCTTCTTATAAGTACCCTTCTTTGGTTTGCCGAACCTTGGAGCTTTCAGCAACTTGCTTATCACAGAGATCATGTGGCGGATTTACAGTGGTGGCGCTTTGTAACGGGGAACTTAATTCACTCCAACACAATCCATTTTATTTTAAACATTGTGGGTGCAATAACTATTTGGGCGCTCTACGGCGATTATTACAAAACACGAAAATACATAGCCCTGACATTAATTTGTGGCCTTGGCTGTACCATCGGCATTCATTTTTTCGCCCTTGAAAGAACTTCTTACGTTGGTTTATCGGGCGCCATTCACGGTTTATTTGCTTGGGGCGTTGTTCAAGACTTAAAGCGTAAGCGCTTCACAGGTTGGATACTGCTTATGGGACTTGTTGGAAAAATTGTTCAAGAACAAGTTCAAGGTGGCGATGACGGTATTGCGGCCTTAATCGAAACGCAAGTCGCTTCAGAGTCCCATTTATTTGGTGCAATTACTGGCGCAATCATTGGTATTTGGGATACCTTTCGCTATCGCCTTCCTGATGAAGAAAACAGTATTAACGATAAGCTAGCGTCATCGTCACCCAAAACATAAACAATTAAGCCACAAAAAAAGCATCCCGTAGGATGCTTTTCGTAATCAATACTTTAAATTTACTAAACAGCAATGCTTAACATTGCGCAGCTAGTTTCTCTAAACTAACGAGTAAATCTTCACTGTATTTTTCCATCTTGCGCAGAATTTCGATGGTTTCGTTAGTCATGCCCGCAGCGCCGGAAGCAAGCGCATTATTGGCTTGCTCATACACTTTTTGTAAGCTCGTTTCTACTGCGCGGAACTCACCAAAACGGCTATACTCAGAACCTTCATTCATCATCCAGCGATGTAACTCAGTTTCCGACACCGATTGCAGCTTACCACCGTGACCACGTCCCATCAGAGTTTCATATACGGCTGCCTTAAACGCCATGTTTTCAAGCTGCGCCGTTGCAACAACGCCTCGGTCTGCACAGGAACGAATAGTTTCACGCATTGATGATGACATATCCAATACTTGCGTGACTTTGTCTTTCACTTCACCGTTCTTTTGTACAAGCACGCGTGACTTTTCAGACACTTCATTGATGTTTGATTCGATACTTTGCGTACCGCTTTCAATTTTCTCAACCAAGTTATTAATTTCTTGCGTCGATTCAGATGAGCGCATCGCGAGGTTACGTACCTCTTCTGCAACAACCGCAAACCCTCGACCACTTTCACCGGCACGTGCCGCTTCAATCGCAGCGTTTAGTGCCAACAAGTTTGTTTGCTCAGCAATTGAATTGATAACGCCTACGAAACTGCTGATGCTGCTTGCTAAACCAGACAATTCGCCAGCGTGCTTTACACCTTGGGCAGCAATCTGATCAATCTGGCTCAAACCGCTTTCTGCTTCATCTAGCATTTCGGCTGAACCTGTGAATAAATCTTCGGTATTTTCTAAACGATTACGCTGAGACAGCAAGGCATCAGTTGTACGGACTTGTACATCACGGATGCTATGCAATCCACTTTGACCGTCTAAAAGCACTTCTCCAGCTGATACTCCCCCGCTGTTTTGTGTTTCTTTTTCAGAAATAACCGACTCCGCATCCGCTAGTAAATTCTCTAGCTCATTGACGCGCTGCGCTAATGCATCATTATCCGCAGTTAAGTCTTTAATTCTCTGTAATTCTTCTTGGTTATCTTTTTTCCAAAACATAGGGTGTATTCCCATTGAATAGTTCACAAAAGCCCAGTAAAACTATTAAGTTATCGGTTGGTTATTCGATTCATTGATTGATTTTTGATAAATCATTTCCCGACAGCACTTCGCATACTGGCACCAACAGGGGCAAAACGCGTTTTCAGTTTCCAAGATGGCTTTATCAAAGATAATGGAAACTCTCGTTTTTTACCAACAATCAAGTAAACAGACGCCATGAAGGGTAGGTATCTACTCGCAAACTTAGCCCATTTACTATTTAAGTCAATCTTATTTTCAAAAAACAAGGTTGAATGTATATAAAATCGCTCTTCCATAATTTGATACCCTAATAAGCTTAGCCAATCTTTTACGCGGTGCGCGCTAAAAAAGCGTGCTTCATGCAACACATTTTGGTGCTTAAAAGGGGTCCACTTCAAACACCCTGGTAAACTCACAGGGTTAAACCCGAGGATTGCAACACACCCATCCGGAATAATACATCGGTCAACTTCTCGTAAAACTTGATGGGGGTCTTGCGCAAAATCCAGCTCGTGTGCCAATACAAACGCATCAACACTGCGTTCTGAAAATGGCAGGTTACCAGAGTCAGCTATCACAGTTGCGTCCTTTGAATCAAAGCTTGCAACATTCATTTTGTGCTGTATTGGGCAATGTGGAAGGCTCAACTGGCTGCTTAGGTTGCCTAACTTCACCATGTGGTACCCAAACATTTGTCGGCTTGGCTCTGACAGTTTTTGCTCTGCAATGTCTTTTAGCTGATTTCCCAAATGCAATGCATGCCAGTCATTTGGGTAAGTTGGCGGTTTAGTAATAAAAGCTGGCTTCATAAAAACTGTTCATGAACATGGTTTTGCATCCCGAGTGTTCGTATAATATGCATCAACTTACTCAAAGATAACAAATTTAACTTTTCAATCATGTTACAAATATCTCCGATTTTAGCGTTTGATGACAACTACATTTGGTGTATCGAGAATGAACAGTTTGCTTATGTAGTCGACCCAGGTGAAGCCGCCCCCGTCATTGATTATCTTGAAAAGAAGCAGTTATCCCTTCGAGGTATCTTAATCACTCACCACCATGCCGATCATATTGGCGGTATTAAAAGCCTCAAAGCTTGGCAACAGGCACAAGGCCAACCTGAGTTCGACATTTTCGCGCCGAATACTGCGCGATTCCCTTTTGCAACAGTGTCATTAAACGAAGGGGACTGCGTCGAACTTGAATCCGTTGCGTTCCAACTTCAAGTGATGGAAGTGCCCGGGCACACAAAAGATCACATCGCATTCGTTAACAACGACGCGCTTTTCTGCGGCGACACCTTATTTTCAGCAGGTTGTGGACGCTTATTTGAAGGCAACGCTGAACAGATGCAAGCCAATTTCGAGCGTTTTAACGCCTTACCCGAGTCAACGCAAATATATTGTGCGCATGAATACACTCGCGCCAATGTGGATTTTGCCCTCGCAGTTTGGCCAGAAAATACCGACATTAATGACTATAGTGAATGGGTTAACCAACAAAGAGCGCAAGGCATTCCAACGCTGCCGGGCTCCATAGGACAAGAAAAAAAGATCAACCCTTTTATGAACGCGGACTCTATTGAGCTGAAAAAGAATGTAGAACAACACTTCAATTCCACTTACACTTCGCCAGTAGACGTTTTTTCCGCCTTAAGAAGCTGGAAAGACAACTTTTAGTAGCAAGACCACAAAGTTAGGACTATGCAAATAAATAGAATAATGTGGGGAGCGGTTTCTTGCTTCTTCTTAAGCGGCTGTCAATTGGCCATGACTCAACAAACGCCTGCTAAGCAGCCGTCGCCTTCATCAAACTTTCTTGCCGCTGAGCAAAGCCATGAATGTGATTTTGCCCCTGATGTCGCGGATCTCGTATTTGCCTGTGAAGAAGACGCAGGCGGCACGCTACCTGTGCTGCACCCTATCGAAGACTTTGACTACACCTTTGCGCAAAAAGTAAAAAACGAAGAATGGGTCGCTTCACAAGATCTTTGGCAAAAAGTTCGCAGCGGCTTAACCTTTCCTATCCCGGACAACAGAAGAGTCCAAAACCAATTACGTTGGTATAAAAAGCACCCGAGTTACATGGAGCGCGTCAACAAACGTGCTGCCCCATTTATGTACCACATCGTGAAAGAAATAGAAGCAAGTGGTATCCCGATGGAAATGGCGCTCCTCCCCATCGTTGAAAGTGCCTTTGACCCATTTGCTTACTCTCACGGTAGAGCCGCGGGTATGTGGCAGTTCATTCCTGGAACAGCAAAGCGTTTCGGTATGAAACAAAACTGGTGGTACGACGGCAGAAGAGATGTGTTGGCATCAACTAAAGGAGCAATTAAGTATCTTCAGTACCTTAACAAACGCTTTAAAGGTGACTGGTTACACGCGCTTGCCGCCTATAACAGCGGTGAAGGGCGTGTAGAAAAAGCCATTAAGAAGAATAAAGCGCGTGGTAAGGCCACCGACTTTTGGTCTCTCGATTTGCCACGAGAAACTCGCGCTTATGTACCAAAGTTGCTCGCACTGTCTGAGTTGCTTCTCAACAACGAAGACTACGACTTCCCTTGGCCTCGTTTACAAAGCCAACCTTTCACTGAAATTGTTGATGTGGGTTCTCAAATTGACTTAGCCCTTGCGGCAGAAATGGCAGGTTTGAGCGTTGAAGAACTGCATGCCTTAAACCCGGGGTTTAATCGCTGGGCCACTGACCCTAAAGGTCCCCACTACCTTTTCGTTCCCATTGAAAATGCACCGCAATTTAAATTGGCGTTGAATGAAACATCAAACAAAGAACGCTTGAATTGGGTCCGTCATAAAGTGAGAAATGGCGACAGCTTGCTCAAAATTGCCAAGCGTTACCACACATCTATCGATGTCATTCAACAAATAAACGAACTGAAAGGTAATGTGATACGTGCAGGCGATCACTTACTGGTTCCAGTGGCGTTAAAATCGCTCGATTACTACACACTTTCAGAAGAGCAAAGGCTAAAATCCACGCAAAACACCAAGCGTGGGGCACATAAGTTGAGTTATACCGTTAAGCGTGGTGACACGTTATGGGACATTAGCCGCGATCACAAAGTTAACGTTCGCAAGCTGGCTAAATGGAATGGTATGGCACCGACCGACCCGTTGAAGCCCGGTAAGACGCTAACAATTTGGGTAAACCAAGTCTCGAAAGAACAAACGAGCCAATCCGTAATGCGCTCGGTAACTTATACCGTTAGAAATGGTGACTCACTGGCCCGTATTGCCAGCAAATTTAACGTTAAAATCAATGACATTACACGCTGGAACAGCTTAAGTGCGAAAAAATACTTGCAGCCTGGTCAGAAGTTAAAGCTTTTTATCGACGTGACTAAAACGTAATTTACCGTCTTTTTACCCCGTCCTATATAGATAATTGCTGATACGAATGGGCGCCTGTTCACTGGGCGCCCACTTATTAATCCTCATATCAGTTTGCACTGAGCTCGTCTGGCGCCCCCAATTTCAAAATATCGTACGGCACATCAATTTGAGTACTTCCTACTGTATTTTCGCACGCGATTCGCAGTACACCAGCACCTGTTACATATCGTGCGGCCATAACCGTATCCAAACGACCCGATAACGGCGACACACTTTCATGATAAACCTGACTGACATCATCTACGTCATAACACTTTGTCGCATTCTCAAATACGATAGTGAGGTCCGCATCAGCCCCTACTACCAAACTTCCATCAACAAATGTGGCACTGACAATGTTTACAGCAGATGGCTCAGACACATTCACTGTCGAACTTGATACTGTTTTATATTGGCCAGCATTCGTTACATAGGAAACCGTCACCGAAAGCGTTTTACCAATGTCATCTTCAGTAACGGTATAAATGCTGTTGCTTGCACCGTATATGGGCGTTCCATCTCGGTGCCAACGGTAGGTAAGCGTCGCCATATTGGCATCGGCCAAGCTCAACGCACTAGATAGCGTTGCCCCCATCGAGGAAGAACCTGAAATACTGACTGTATCTGTCGATGGCGCCAACTCACTCGCGATATCAGCATCAGAGAGCTGTGTAGAATACACTTTAAAGCTATCAATATAACCTTTGAAATCCCAACCAGTGTATGTGTTCCAGTCGCCTAACGTGTCGAGCAAGCTCGAATAAGAGGACTCTCCTGTATATGTGCTACTTCCAACTAGGGTGCCATTAGCATAAATTTTCTGCCCCGCGCTGCCCCAGCTGAAAGTCACCTCATACCAGTTGTTCGAATCCAATGGACCGGGATAATGCACATTACGCCAAGTACCGGTATATGTTGTAAAGTACATCGAATTATCTGTTTGAATTTGCAGCGCCGTACTTGTTACTGTAGGACGAATACTGCGGTTAAACATGACTTGAGTTTGGGTATGAGACAACACGGTAGGCTTAAACCTAACACTCACTGTAGTGTTGCTCTGCAATTGAGTAACGCGATCGGGAATGACGATGTAACTATCAGCGTGTGAGAAGTCTGCCACTCCATTTCCATCAACTTGAGCATACGACACATTGTGATTCATGCCGTGACGTCCATAGGAAGAAGAATCGAGTGTCAAGTTAGTGGCATTGTTAAAGTTGTATTCAACCAAAATTCTAGGGTCAACATTCGACTTTTCAACTTCAACGAATACTTCGGTTTTCGATGGTGTGCCTAAGCCGCCGCGCGTTGCATCATAGGTAAATGAATCAAGCCCTATATAATTGCCGTTTGGTGTATAAGTGATCGAACGAGCATCTGGCGCAATAGTTACCGTTCCGTGTGTCGCGTTCGATACCGAACTGATAACCAAGGCATCATTAACATCATCTGGGTCATTTTCTAACACCCAAATAACCGCGCCTGAATGTTGCTTCACAACAATAAAATCATCCTCAGTAGCAGGTGCAGGTCCATCAACAATATTGGCAAGAGCGTTAAACGTCACTTGAGAGTTATTGTTGTAGCATGTCACTGTGAAATCCCATGTCGCAGTAAACTCTCTCACTGCCGACCAAGAATAGGTACCAGACTGAAGCGAACCATTATCCGCAACGTAAGTATTACCAATATTATTTTCACAATAACGTACATTGGCATAGCTAAAGCCAAAACTTTGTTGATCTCCTACAGAAACCTGAACCGGAGCATACCCTGCTGGCTCTCTTGCATTTGTAACACCTGAATCCCATCCCCCCATAATCACCTGAGGATCTTGTAGATTAGAGGTAAGGTTGACCGTCACTTGAGCACTAACAGCGCTAGTCATCCCATCACTCACGGTATAAGAAAAGGACGTTACCGTGTTACTCGAAACGCTCGATGGTGCAGTGTATTGACACTTTTCACCATCACAAGACACACTGCCCAACGCAGGCTGTGTGTAACCAGTAATCGTCAGCGCATGTCCATCATCGTCCACATCGTTTTCCAAAACACGAATAATGGCAACTTCACCACCAGGCACGCTTGCTGTATCTGGTGACAAGACTGGTTGAGTCGCCGCATTGATCATAGTCACGACGTGCTGAGTATGAGAGCTTGATGCATTAGAACACGATACGTCAAACTCCCACGTCACCGCCTCATCTCGCTGAGCAGACCAATTATATGCGCCAGAAATGGGAGTGCCGGAATTGACATAGGTCACAGAACCGGGAATTGCCGCGCCGTTTTTCTTCAAGTTAGAAGATTGGCACAAAGTCGAATTTAGGTAGTCAAATGAATAGTACTGAGTATTGCCCACCGACATTGATACGGGTGTGTAAGTCAGATTTCGAATAAACGCATCGGTAGAAGATGGCGCAGGCACCGTTGCCGCCAAAGCCTCAAAAGGACTTAACTCACTACAGTGAGTATTGGATTTGTTACACGCTCTAATCTGAAACTTGTACTGACCCATTTGGCTTAATGTCACTGCAACGGACTGTGTAAGACCACCGTTAACGGTTGGCAACCATGTCACACTGCCATCCGGTGCAGTTTGTTGAATTTGGTAATAGCCACCAGTTCCAATAATACCATTGGGCTTTTGCCATTGCAGCGTAGTGGACTCCCCTACTTGTTTTTGTGATACCGTCGGACTAAACGAAGACACCACATCAGGAATACCGAAAACCACCACACCGCGATAAGGGCTGTAGCCACTGCACCCATTTTCATTACATGCTTTCACATAGTAATAACGTCTGCCCGCAGTAGACTCATTCATCACATAGCTAGTTTGGCTTGTCGATTTATAGGTGTTTTCATAGCTTACACCTTTGTCTCGACTCACCCAGATTTCGTATTTCGTCGCATTCGCTACTGCATTCCAGCTCAAAGTGAAATTCTGGCCGATGGCAGGATAAGCACCTACTGATCCAATCGGAGCTTCCACAATTTCATTCGGTACTAATCGCTGAAGCTGCTCATTAGCACTTTCAAGCGCAGAGGTTGCAGTGGCATTTGAAACGTTGGTAATGCTACGATCAGTAATAGCTCCCTCTTTCGACTGCGCCAGTTTGTTTACTGATGATAAACGCTGGCTTAGTGCAGGTTGATCAACCTGTTTTCGGTTGTTCTTGAAAGAACACTTTTTGCCGTGTTTTTTATTTTTTAACTTGTAATAAATCAACTTACACGTTTCGAATCGAAGCGGATCAAGTTGATCAAATTCTTGCTCGCCTTCAAACCCAATGCCACCATTTTGGTTGTACAGTCGAACCAATTCAGGGCCTTCATCACCAAAAGTAACCGTTGTACTGTAACGCTCATCGTTCCAATCAACATCTGCAAATTGAGCCTTCAGAATTTCTACGTTTTCATCGGTAAAAAGCCCTGTCTCATCACTGTAAATGAGGTAGTGTTTCTTTTTAATTTTTTTAGCAAGCGCAAAAACGTCGTCTTTACCATCGGCGTTTAGGTCTTCAATATAAAGACGTTCACTTTTCTCCAAGCCCCATTGATTTTCGTTATCAATTTCCTGAACGAGGTTTAACCCAATGTGAGGGAAGCTGTGATAAAGCTGATGCTTGCCTTCCTTCGTGTCAACGGCTAGAAGATCATCCATTTTATCGCCATTAAAATCACCAACATGGAATTCGTAATGCTTGCCATTATCTAGAAACGGCATAACATCGGGCAAAATCTCGGAATGAAAGCGTAAGCCTGCCACACCGCCCGATAACATCACTGCTTTTTGCTTATTGGGGTGGATTAAAACAACATCTTCAAACTCATCCTTGGTGAAAAAGCCAGTGACAACTCTCACATTTTTTTTATGCCATTTAACCTCTTCATACTCTGTATTCAGGGTAATCGTGTCGCTAGCTTGAAAATAGGTTTGATAGTTGTGCTTTCTGCCAAAGGTCAGAGAGGCCACTTCGCCCTTTAATACAGGCCTTAGCAGTAAGTCTTTTACGCCATCTCCATTGACGTCCAAGTAATGATCTTGGTGTGTTTCTGATGTCCAAGAAACGCTCGTTGATTTCTCGGCATGCGCAGAAAGGGATAAAAATAAGGGGAACAACACAAAAACTAGGTACAAATGTACTCGTCGGGTCATCTCGTTAGTCCTTTAAAAAACAACATTCCAAAATAAGGGAGGTAAAATCGGAAGCAGAATTGTAATTTTTTTAATCAAAAAAGCAATAGCTTTTACCAAAATGAGCAGCACCTAACCCAATACGTTAGGCGCAGTTCAATACCATTTAAAGCAATTTAACTACCGAAACAGCACTTTTTCCTTATTAAACCACTTAACACAAAACGACAGTGCCCATAGCCCTATGACTGCAGTGGATATAAAAATAGCGAACAATGCGGAATAATCCATTGTGCCCTTTATCAGCTCTTTTATTGCTAAAGCAACATTGGTTAACGGCACCCAAGCCCAACCACTATCAAGCGACACACCGGGCAACATCGCCAATATAATGGGGACAAAAGCTAACATCATGAGGTAGCCCATGTAGGTTTGTGCTTCTTTATAACTTTTGGCATAAATTGAAAGGCTTAGGGTAACCGCGGTAAAAATCGTAACAACGGGGATCAGCATTAAAAACATCAGCACAATATCGAGCATCCCTATCTGAGAAAAGAACTGACTGATCACATGAATCGCCAAACCTTGCCCAATGCCAATTCCCCAACCAATAAAACTCCCCACCGTGACCAGTGCAGCGGCAAGCCCTGCCACCATGATCGCGAAGAACTTACCTAGTACAATTTCTTGTCTTGGAATGGGCGCCAATAACAACGTTTCCAATGTCCCTCTTTCTTTTTCACCTGCGCCAAGGTCTGCCGCTAAATAAACCACGCCTTGCAGTAATAAAACGAATATAAAATACGGAATAAATCCGCCCACTTTTTCACCAAGGTCTTCGCGCTCATTCGCTAAGTTCACTTTTTCCAGCTTAATAGGCTGCATCAAGGCATCTTTTTGCGATGTTTCTAACCCCAATTGCAACAACATATCGTCTTGTAACAGGCTTGAATAATGCTCTGTTTTCTCTTTCACACGCGTAAACATTTGATTCAAACTTGCATCGTTCAAATACAACTTAATTTTGCTTTGCCCTACGTCCAATGGTGCGTGCTGCAAGGATTCGGGCAATACGAGTACAAAATCTAACTCTCCGGATTGAATACGTCGTTTAAAATCATTTTTTGAAACAGACACAAATTTAAATCCAGCATCCGCCGCGAAATCACTCACTAACTGTGGATGATGTTGTAAGTTCAAAATGCTGTAATTGAGCACCTTGTTTTGCGCATCTTGCACAGCTTTGGCGGCAAATAAACCAATGCCTCCGAATAGCAGTGGAAATAAAAGAACCGGGAATAAAATCATGAAGAGAATCGAGCGGCGATCCCTTAACATTTCTAATAATTCCTTTTTAAAGACTCGCCACATGCTTATGCTCCCCTGTTAAACTTGCAATAAACGCATCATGCAATGTGCCAGCAGATAAATCAGAAAATTGCTTAAACGTGCCTAAAAAGCACACCTGGCCTTTATCAATAATGCAGACCTCGTCACACAATGCTTCAACTTCGTCTAGGTGGTGTGTCGAAAAAATCACGGAAACAGCATTCGCCTTCAATCGCTCAATGAACTTTAATACGGTTTGTGTCGCCATGATATCTAGCCCAGTGGTAGGTTCATCAAGGATCACAACCTCGGGTTCATGCACAACCGCGCGAGCAATCGCCACTTTTTGCTTCATCCCCGTTGAAAACGAATCACACCGTCTATCGAGGTAAGCCGTCATATCCAGCTCATCGGCTAAATAAGCAATGCGTGATTGAATTGCAGAAGGCGACATCCCATGCAGTTCACCAAAATAAGCAATGTTTTCTCGTCCGGTTAACTTGCCATACAAGCCAGTTGATCCGGAAAGAAAACCGATTTTTTGACGTAAACGCTCTGGGTGGTGTGTCAGCTCCTCATCCCCCACGAAGATGTGGCCAGCATTAGGCGTTAATGCGGTAGAAAGGATGCGCAGCGTTGTGGTTTTCCCTGCACCATTAGGCCCAAGTAAACCCAACACTTCCCCTTTTTTACAGTGAAAGCTCACATCCAAAAGAGAATGAAATTCTCGCCCTTGATGCCTAGGATCAGCGTCTATTTTAGGGTCTCGCTTCTTTTTATCTGGCAAGCTAAACGACTTAGCCAAGTTTTGCACACGGATCAATACTTCTCCCCCTTTATGCTTATCGTTAGAGACATTCACAACGCCTAACACTACACCTATGTGCGTGTTCTAAAAAGCGATTTGATATTAAAGAGGGCTATTGTGCGCTATCTTCTTTTCGGACGAAAGTACTGCGCATTGTGGTAAAAGGAAGGATCTTCATTGTCGGCGAACCACGTTGGCACACCTAATAGTGGTAAAGGTTTAAGATCGGCCTTCACTGTGAAACTCGTAGGCTGAAGAATGTAATCGAGCAATTGTGCATCAAGGTGCTGATATTGCGCTGCAATAGGCAAACGCCAAAAAGCTTCATCTACGCAAATACCGAACCACTTTCCGGTTAAGCCAATATGTGGCTGCATCAACATTTCGTAATTAGCATGTCCGAAAATAAAAGCCTGCGCCTTTTTCCCCCAGCATGATTTGCCTTCAACAAACGCGGATTGCCATTCATGTTCGCCTAACAAGGCTGGAATGTGCTCGTTTGAATACGCCAATATCACTCCGCACTCATCAAAATGCGTCACGCGATCTCTTCGCGGCGTTCTAGGCTTTAAACCACACTGTTCAATTTCTTGGATATGAAGGTGATTCAGCGCTTGCTTGCTCTTCGGAAACAAACGCCATATGCAAGCGTTATAGAAGTCGTGCCAGTTCTCTACACGAGTCGGCACTTGCTTATCTTCGTACACAATTTGTTCATAATAGCGACCTTCAACCAGCTGTTCCGAAAACTGAATCCCATCCGCTGGCATCGTCAAAAACTCAGAAAGTTCATCGACTTTCGGCCAAGCTGATTGTTCTAAATCACGCATGATGTGCTGCAAATGATCAAACGGAGGCGTTGAAAAGTGCGTCAATTGCCATTGTTCAACACGAGGAAAAGCATTTCTTTTTTCGTTCATTCGCCTAAATACAAATTGAATATGATGAGACCAAATCCGACATGGTAACGGTGTGCTACATTGGATTTTAACTAAGGGCGGTGTACTCTATTGCGGATTTTCTAGAAAGTAAATAACAAGGTCTTAGAACCAAAGGAAAACTCATGAATTTACAACTGAAAACTACCCTACCAGCCGTTGTTCTCGCAACTAGCTTCGGCATTCAGGCTGGGGGAAACAGTTTTGATCAGGCTTACAACAACATTAGTGAAGCTGATTTAAGAGAGCACGTCAAAACCCTTGCGTCTGACGAGTTCGAGGGTCGCCAACCCACAACCATTGGCGAAGAAAAGACACTGGCTTATTTAACTAAGCACTTTAAAAAATGGGGATATCAACCCGGCAATGGCGATAGCTACTTACAAGCGGTTGAATTATTGAAGATTGAAGCCGATCCCAATGTGACATTAACCATTGGCGACGATCAATTCGAATACAAAGAAAACATGGTAGTAGGTACCTCTAGAGAGCAAAAAAGCGTTTCTTTAGATAACTCTGAGCTCGTGTTTGTTGGTTACGGTGTTAACGCGCCAGAATATAACTGGAATGACTACGAAGGCATCGATGTAAAGGGCAAAACGGTCGTGATTTTAGTTAACGATCCCGGTTTTGCTAACCCCGATGGCGATAAATTCCAAGGCAAAACCATGACGTATTATGGTCGTTGGACGTACAAATATGAAGAAGCCAGTCGTCAAGGCGCAGCGGGGGCACTGATTGTTCACGAAACGGCACCGGCATCCTACGGTTGGTCAGTGGTTGCTAACAGCTGGAGCGGCCCACAATATAAGCTTGTTCAGCCTGATGGCAATAAAGGGCGCGTTGCTATTGAAGGTTGGTTATCACTAGATGCAGCAAAGTCGGTCTTCAAAAAAGCGGGTTATGACTTCGATAAATTAAAAGAGAAGGCCAACAAAGGGCCTACAACGCAAGCCCTTGGCACAAAAGCCTCGGTAACGGTGAATAGCTCGTTAAAGCGTTCAACCAGCTATAACTTTATTGCCACTTTGCCAGGCTCATCAGCAAAAGACGAGCATGTTATTTACACCGCTCACTGGGACCATCTAGGAAAAGATCCGTCAAAAGAAGGCGACAACATTTATAACGGTGCTCACGATAATGCAACGGGTACAGCTGGGATCATGGAAATCGCAAAAGCCTTTTCCTCATTGAAAACCGCACCGAAACGCTCGGTTAGCTTCTTGTTTGTTACGGCCGAAGAACAAGGCTTATTGGGCTCACAATATTATGCTGAAAACCCGGTTTACCCACTGGACAAAACAGTAGCCAACCTCAATATCGATGCCATGAACATCATGGGTAAAACGAAGGATGTTTCTGTGGTCGGTTTTGGTAAGTCGGAGCTTGAAAAATACTTAGGCAAAGCGGCAAAACGCCAAAATCGCTATCTTGCGCAAGAAGGCTTTCCTCAAGCGGGTTACTATTACCGTTCTGACCACTTCAGCCTAGCAAAAGTAGGCGTTCCAGCGCTTTATGCCAAAGGGGGCGACATTCCATTAAACGATGAAGTGGCTAAATACAAAAAGAAAATGACTGTCATCCAACGTGGGTGCTATCACCAAGTGTGTGACCAGTATCGTAAAGGCTGGGATTTCGGCGGCATTATCGAAGACACACAAATGTACTTTGAAGTAGGCTATGACATTGCTAATAGCAAAGATTGGCCGAAATGGAATAAAACCAGTGAATTCCAACGTCCATAAGTTACCCCATTTCAAACTCAGTACATTTTTGAAATAATTTTTCTAATTAGGGCCCCTTTTTAGGGGCCTTTTTCATCTTTATTGTCTTTTTCTCAATTTTTTTTCAAATACCCCCTTGCAATTTAATCTGATAATGGCAAAGTTTTAAGCAACAGGTTTAGAGATTGATTGACCTCATCTCACGTAAACTGAAAAGATGAATTCAACGCATTCATCTAATATTTTTTAATACATTGAATTTATCCCTTGAAATTGAATCAGGTTTAATTGGCAAAATAACGCAATGACAAACGTAAATATCATCAACAATTTGAATGGCAATCTGCCATTGCGAAATTTGCTGAAGTAATTCAGTGAGGAAGGTGATAGACACGTAAAAAATAGCTCCAAAGTTTTATTCAAAGCAAATCCTTACACTCTCCACCTTCCGCAGAAAGCATCCGTGCACCTTGATTACAAAACAGCACTTTTAACGTATCAAAGTCACAGGAAAATCAGGTCGATCAAATATCTTAGTTGACGACACTTTAGTTAACACAACTGTAGAGAGACAGTCACTTATGTGCGGTATATTCGGTATTTTGGACATCAAAACAGATGTTTCCGAGTTAAGGTCTAAAGCCCTTGAGCTTTCTAAACTATTGCGCCACCGCGGCCCAGATTGGTCTGGGATTTGGAATAACGACAATGCCATTTTATGTCATGAGCGCTTGGCAATCGTCGACGTAGATAATGGTGCACAGCCCCTGACCAACCGCAATGAAAATCACATCCTCGCTGTAAATGGCGAGATTTATAACCACAAAGAGTTAGAACAAGAATTAGCCTCGCCTTACGACTTCAAAACTAAGTCAGACTGTGAAGTGATCCTGCCTCTTTTCGAAGCTCACGGTCCCGCCTTTTTAGACCAGTTAAAAGGCATGTTTGCCTTCGTGCTTTACAACAAAGACGACGATACTTACCTCATCGCACGCGACCATATCGGTATTATTCCGCTATACACGGGTTTTGATGAGCACGGAAACTTTTACATTTCATCAGAAATGAAAGCATTAGTGCCCATTTGTAAAACAGTACAAGAATTCCCTCCAGGCCATTATTTGTGGAGTAAAACGGGGGAATTGACGCAATATTACCAGCGCGATTGGCGTGAATTCGACAACGTAAAAGAAAACGAAACCAACCTAGACGACTTAAAAGCCGCCTTCGAAAAAGCAGTAAAAAGCCACTTAATGTCAGACGTGCCTTATGCTGTGTTGCTTTCCGGCGGATTAGATTCGTCATTGGTATCAGCCGTTGCCGCCAAATACGTCGCTAAACGCGTAGAAGATGAAGATAAATCCGATGCTTGGTGGCCTCGTCTGCACAGCTTCGCCGTGGGCCTTGAAGGCGCTCCCGACTTACTCGCAGCTAAGAAAGTGGCAGACATGATAGGCACGGTACATCATGAAATTCACTTCACGGTTCAAGAAGGATTAGATGCCATTCGAGACGTCATTTACTTCCTTGAAACCTATGATGTCACAACCATTCGTGCATCAACCCCAATGTACTTGATGAGCCGTAAAATCAAAGCCATGGGTATCAAAATGGTACTTTCTGGCGAGGGCTCTGATGAAATCTTTGGCGGTTATCTTTACTTCCACAAAGCGCCGAATGCCAAAGAGTTCCACGAAGAAACCGTGCGTAAACTCGATAGGCTCCACATGTTTGATTGCGCCAGAGCTAACAAAGCAACCTGTGCTTGGGGTGTAGAAGCGCGTGTTCCTTTCCTCGACAAAGAGTTCATTGATGTTGCAATGCGCTTAAACCCAAAAGACAAGATGATTGCAGGCGATCGCATGGAAAAATGGGTATTAAGAAAAGCCTTCGATAACGGTGAATTCCTGCCTCCTGAAATTTTATGGAGACAAAAAGAGCAATTCGGTGACGGTGTCGGTTATTCATGGATTGACTCTATCAAAGAGAAAGCCGAAGAAATGGTTTCTGATCAGCAAATGCAAACTGCGGAATTCCGCTTCCCTGTCAATACTCCTGATACAAAAGAAGGTTATTTCTACCGCAGTATTTTCGAGGAGTTCTTCCCACAAGAAAGTGCTGTTAAATGTGTACCAGGCGGTAAGTCTATTGCTTGCAGTACTGTTGAAGCATTGGCATGGGATGAAAGCTTCTTGAATGCCGCTGACCCTTCGGGTCGCTCAGTAAAAGACGTACACGGAAAAGCCGACGCATAAAACATTTATAACGACATCATGATTTGTCACAACGCATAAAAAAGCCGGGTTAACCCCGGCTTTTTCTTTTACTTAACTTGTATACTTTCTTTCAAGCAATACTTATTACTCGTAGCTTGCTGTAAGCGTTACGCCAGAGAAAGTACGGTATGCACGTACACCAATGTGGTATGTACCCGTGTTAGGGCTAGCGAACGAACATGTTTCATTGTTGCCTGCGTCGAATGGACGGCAGTCAAATGCAGAAGTAGTAGGTTCTTGACCGAAACGAACGTAAAGGTCAGCATCACCTGTACCACCAGCAATGCTAATGCTTAGGTTAGACGCGCCCGCAGGAACATCATACGTGTAGTTCAACCAATTGTTACGTGTTGCTGATAGGTTTTCTACTGTTGATGTATCACCACCAGTACCGCCACCTGTACCACCACCTGAACCTGTGCCACAGTTATTTGCAGCTAGGTAGTCAGACGCCGCTTTAGCTTGAACCAAACCGTGACCAGTACGGTTATCACGACCCGCAACATCTAAGTCAACGGCTGTTTCACGAAGCGCTGCACGCACTTGGTCAGCAGTACAAGTACGGTTGTTACTCCATACTAACGCCGCAACACCAGCAACGTGAGGCGTTGCCATTGATGTACCGTTGTAGTAGTCGTAATCTCTGTTGCCTTGTACGTCTAATGTTGCATTTGTACCCGCTGCAGCAACCAATTGTAGACCTAGGTCACGGTTAACAGAAACAGTAGGTGTTGAACCTAAAAGTACATCGCGGTCAACCATGAACGGGTTTTGTAAGCCAACACGCTGAGTGTTACTGTACACAACGATACCCGCAGCACCCGCTTCAGCACAGGCTTTAGCTGCGTCGAAATCAGGGTAAGTACTACCGATTTGGTTACCGATACGCTCAACAACACAAATTTTGCCAGTCATGTCGCCACAAACTTGGCTGCTACCTGAAACAGTACAAGAAGCTAATTGGCCTGAAGCAGAGCCGTTGTAGTTGTTAACACTAAAGCTGCTGCCACTTGGTGTGAAACGCGTATGAGGAGCAACACGGTCATCACCTACAGTGGTCGAGCCATAAGTTAAGAAACCTTGACGGCCGTCACCTGCCACCGTTGAAAGAATCGCTTCACCAGGACCAGAAAGCTCAACTTGGTTGGTGAACTGAGAGAAGTTAGCGTGCTGGTTGTTTTCATCAACCGCGGCAACAGAAACAACTGAATCGTAAGATGCAGGGTAAGAGTGAGTTGAGTCACCGTCGTTACCTGCAGCAGCAATAAGTAACATACCAGAGTTAGCTAATGCCGCTAAACCTGAGTTTTCCGCTGAGTTAAAGCTTGGTCCACCCAATGACATGTTAACAACATCTGCGCCCGCGTCTTGACACGCTTGAACCGCAGCAACAAGACCACTACTGTATGCGTAACCTTGCTCGTTAAATACTTTGATGATGTGAAGGTTTACATTGTTGTTAGGCAAAACACCTTGCACACCAAAATCGTTGTTCATTGCTGCAATTGTGCCCGCAACGTGAGAACCGTGTGAGCCGCCAGCTTCAAACCAGTTGCCTGTTCCGCTGTCGTTAGTGCCTGAAACGTTGCTACCTGAAGGCAGATCGGGGTTAACACGCTCATAACCTGAATCAACCACACACACAGTGATGTTGCCAGCCGCTGAATCTGATAAAAGGTTTGCTTGAACGTCAGCTAAACCCCAAGGTGAGTTTTGCGCTAAAGGATAACGGCGAGGATCCGCTTCTACACTTTCAATCATGCTGTTACGGCTTAAAGCACGCGTAATAAAAGCAACGTGCTCTAAAGAACGCTCTGCACCAATTTTCATTACAGCGGTGTCACCAGACATGGCTTTAACAAAAGAAAGAGGTGTACCAGCGCTTGCACTCATTGCACGCATCATGGCTTTAGCAGAATTCAGCTCACCTTTTCTAGAAACCGTTTCACCTTTTGTTAGTGAAGCAGAAAGGCCTTCACCGCCTGCTTTTAACTGCTCAAGAACCGCTTTGCTCTTAAAGCGAACGATGATTTGATCAGTCACTGCAGCGTGTTTTTTCTGTTGCTCAGAAGCATACCAAGTAGAAAAAGCTGACTTTTCAACTGCAGTCACGTTCTGCTCAATAGAAGCGCCTTTCACAGCCGTTAGCTCTGCGGCACCTGCTGTTGCAGATAAACCAACAAGCGCTAAGGTAATTGCACTTAATCGAATATTTTTATTCATGTTATTTTTCCTTCGTAATTTTATACTTGTTTTATTTTATGGCTATTATTTTTACCGTTAAGCAAATAAATTTGTTAAACAGCATGACCATTTTTATAACGTTAAGAGGTTATTTTTTAATTCTTAACGGCATGAGTAGATTTGAAAAAATACAAAATCATTTCCACTCAACGCAAAACGAAGGTAATTAAATGAACCGAACAAAGAAAGAAAGTTATGGATATACCTTATTCCATTAAGTTGTTAAAAATAGACTTAAGGATTATTGATTTATAGAAAATGTGGCACTGTCGAACCACAATTCCCTTTTATTTATGGGGGTTTCAGGGGGAAGTAACGGATTGTCAAGCTTGAAAATTATCCTTTCGTTTAATTTTGCTTTCTCTAGATGTTTTTTATGAACAGAGGCAAAAAGCTTATCAAAACTCCCATCTGCAATTGCTCTTTCAAGTCCCGTTTTAACTAGGTTTGCCAGAACAACATTCTTTTTATTGAAAAAGAAATAGGTCGCAGTTGGATAATGAATGGCTAAATTATTTTCTAATTTGAGATCTAGGGGGAAATTGTTACTATTCATTTCATCCCAAATTTCTATCACTGATCTAGGAAAAAAATTAACCCGCTCTGTCTTTAATAAATTATACATTTGGCCTTTGGTAGAACCCGTTACCACTTCAAAGCCGTTTGCCTGCAAAATTTTGGTATCTGGCCACTCATAACTTTGAATCGGAATAAAGCTTCTCAGTTCAGGCAGTTGTTGAACAGGACTCATTAAATCCGCAGACTCTTCATCGACCAAAAACAGTCGCAACCCAATAAGCCCTTTATAAATAGGGATGCGAACGGGAAGCAATTCCTCTTCCCTTAGCGCATCCGTCATGCTCCAAATCACATTAATTTCACGATTCGCTTTTAGTTGTTCAATCGCGCGTCTTTGCGTGATGGCTTTACGTGTTGGCGTCACTTCGTATCGGATATTGGTATGCTCTAAAGCTAAAGCCAGAACCTGCAAAGGGTAAGTATCTTGCTGACCAAATAAATCAGGGCTTTTCGGATAAGAGATATTCCACGTTGCTGCAACAGACAGGTTCGCAAATAAAAGTAGCAATGTGAGCCAATAACGCATGACCTAAAACACCCTAAAAGATTGAAAACATCGATATCAAGATAACCCGAGACGCCCAATAAACAAAGACTTAGCTTATTTGAGCTTGGCTAGCTCTCGCTCTTCATCGTCAATGACCGAAACGATAACTTTAAGCGCCTCACCTTCCATTTGAAGCGTGTAAGACACAAAACAAGAGAAAATATGTTGATTCTCAGCCCCAGTGAAGGACCAATTAACATTAGAAAACAAAATGTTGTCGGAAAGGCGCATGGTTTGGCATACCTCCGCCTCACAATGCACAACGCCCACTTCTTTTAAGCGCGCCATCAACATATCAATATGTTCTCTTAACTCTTCTATTGTGGTAAACACGCTCTTTTGTGAATCACTAACAACAACCGATGGGACAAAGTACATTTCAGCGACAGCTTTTGACGAGTACGTCTCATAAGCCTTAGCGTAAGCATCAAAAAATGCTTTTGTACTGACAGACATTCCACTCTCCTTAAAATTGGAATTTCACACTTTATTGAAAAAGCCGATAATTTAAGATTAGTACAAATCATTAAAACTAAGCAGATTCGGTACGGTTTCAACCATTCACAACAGCACTATTGTATGCCTAAATACTTGTGTGTTTGCAGAGACAGACGCCAATTTCTGGCAATGCAGGTGTCGATGGCAAGCTTTGTTGCCCTCGCCTGCTGACTAATAGGTTGCAAATATACCAAGCATCCTGCTTGAATGCCTAGCTTAAGTAACTGATCTAACTCATCAATATGCTTTTCCATCGCAACCGGGTGTTTTATTTCATTCGCGCGTAACATGGCTTCTGGCAAAACCTTGTAACCCCCTTTCATATTCACCTTCGGAGAAACTGTCACCCAAGTGTCGTTATCGACCTGAATATCAAACGTGCCACTCGTTTCAATTTGCGTGGAATAGCCCGCTTCGTGCAACATTTTTGTTAAGGGGACTAAATCATACATCGCTGGCTCCCCCCCTGTAATCACCACATGCTTTGCGGTGTATCCTTCCTTATTAAACAACGCAAGAATGTCTTCCACCGAGGCATCAAACCAGGTTTCTGTGTCTTCAGTTTTAACGATAATGTCTTGAGCACGTTGTTTCATCTCGGCTTTAACTTCCCAAGTGTGCTTTGTGTCACACCATGCACAGCCTACGGGGCAGCCTTGTAGCCTAAGAAAAATAGAAGGCGTGCCTGTGTAGCTACCTTCTCCTTGAATGGTTTGGAATAGTTCGTTTATTTTGTAATGAGTTTGCATTCGTCCAATTCACTGCGAGCACCGCGCAAGATTTAAAATCACCATGAAAGTGGCAGTCTGTTGCGCAGTCCATTAAAATTGCTTTATTTAGTGCATTATAGAGATAGCTTTAGCATGGCTCAAAAGGTTGTGGTTATTTATTCAGGTGGAATGGATTCATTTACCGTTTTACACAAGGCAATTCAAGACGGTTGTGAGGTTTACGCCTTGTCATTTAATTATGGACAAAGACACAGTAAAGAGCTGGATTACGCAGCTAACGTGTGCCAAGAACTCAATATCCATCACAAAATCGTCGACATCAGCAGCATTAACCAGCTCATTGGTGGCTCTTCATTAACCAGCGATATCGATGTCCCTGAAGGACATTATGAAGAAGCCTCCATGCAATCCACCGTTGTGCCTAACCGAAACATGATTTTACTGTCTATGGCTATCGGCTACGCCGTCTCATTGGAAGCTAATAAAGTCTACTACGGCGCGCATTCTGGCGATCACGCTATTTACCCGGATTGTCGCCCCGAGTTTGTGTTAAAAATGAATGACGTGAGTCAAATTGCGAATTACGAGCCGGTGGATATTCACGCTCCGTATTTATCAGACAGCAAAATAGACATCTTAACCGACGGGCTAAAAATGGGCCTAGATTACAGCAAAACATGGACGTGTTATAACGGCAGAGAAAAGGCCTGTGGCAAATGCGGGGCTTGCCAAGAAAGGCTTGAAGCATTTGAAAAAAATGCGGTTAAAGATCCTCTACCTTATGAATGAAAGTCATAACGAGGATGAACTGATTACTTTAAAATACGCCAAATACCCCTATATAAATTGAACTATATCAGTATCTAGGCAGTACTCCTTACAGGGACAGCGTGTCAAGGTATGCATCAGTAAGGCACAAAAATGGTAAAAGAAACGTTTTGGCAAAGGTTGCAACAAGAAGCGAATGACATCGTAAAATCCGAGCCTTTATTGGCCAGTTACGTTCATGCTTGTGTGTTGAACCATAAAAACTTCGATAGTGCATTAAGCTTCATTCTCTCAAATAAAATGGCCGATGACGTCATGCCCGCATTAGCCATCAGAGAATTTTTTGATGATGCATTCGAAAAAGATCCCGAAATGGTTCATTCCGCAATTGCTGATCTCAAAGCAGTATACAACCGAGATCCAGCAGTAGAAACCTACCTCACTGTCTTATCAAACTTTAAAGGCTATTTGGCTATTCAAGTCCACAGGCTTGCACACTACCTTTGGGAGCATGATAGAAGGCACCTTGCGCTTTTTATCCAAAGCCGTAACTCTGAAGTGTTTGCCGTTGATATTCACCCGGCAGCACAAATCGGTAAAGGCGTCATGTTCGACCACGCTACAGGAATCGTTGTGGGTGAAACAGCCGTAATCGAAGACGATGTATCCATTTTGCAGTCAGTGACCTTAGGCGGAACAGGGAGCGAATCGGGCGATCGTCATCCCAAAATTCGTAAAGGCGTGTTGATTGGTGCAGGTGCAAAAATTCTTGGTAATATCGAAATTGGAAAATATTCCAAAGTCGGCGCAGGGAGCGTGGTACTTGAAGCGGTTCCAGAGTGCGTCACCGTAGCCGGTGTTCCCGCAAGAATCGTAAAAATAGATAACTGCGAAAAGCCGTGTGAAACAATGGACCAGAACTACCTGGACACCCCCTATAAATTTTTGGGTGAGCATATTTAAAAAGCCAAGCGTTTTGTCTATAGTGGCACCCAATTCTTAATCTAATTCAAAAGGAATTTTTATGAAAAAAGGACTTCTTGCCCTGTCGTTGGCGCTAACGCTTCCCGCTTTTTCGTCTTATGCCGCCTACGGCACTGCTACAGGGGAAATTGAAACCATTCTCGCTATTTCAGAAAATTCAGGCTGGGGAGCCGGTTTCAATGGCTACACATGGGTGTCTTTAAAGGGTCAATCCTCCATTGGAAATTGTCCAGCCAGTTCAAAAAATGGCCTAGTTCGTTTTTTTATCGGTCCTAACGACCACCACATTGTGTCTTTAGCGATATCGGCAAAGCTATCAGGTATGCCCGTATCCATTGACTGGGATGATTCCGTAAAGCAAGCCACTGGAGAGTGCATTGCCAGAGATATCTCTCTGAATTAATGCCAAAACTAAAACATTAAAAAAGCCGCCTTCAATTAAGATGAAAGGCGGCTTTTTAGTATTAACCAGCTAAGCAGACGCAGGTTAGATCGGAAGAGCGTCGTGTAGGGAAAGAGTGTCTCTCACTGTGTAGATCTCG
>CAXRCC010000210.1:0-7177 GCA_964228975.1 Paraneptunicella sp.
GCTGGTTCAATTAGGCATTTCTGGCATTACGTCCTTTAGTAGCAAACCACTGCGAATGGCCACTTGGGTAGGTGTGCTCATTTCAACAGGCGCACTGCTTTATAGCTTATTTGTGTTGCTAAAAACCCTTATTGTCGGCGAAACCGCTGCGGGCTACCCTTCATTAATGATTGTGCAGCTTTGGCTCGGTGGCGTACAACTTATCGCCATTGGCTTGCTCAGTGAATACACGGGGAAAATCTTCACGGAGGTGAAAAACCGTCCGGTGTATTTAGTCATGGAAGACGTTCGTCGAACCAGCGAAGCGCGTGGTGTACAGCATGGCTAAACAAGGTATTTCACAGCTTCCTTACACGCAATTAGCCCTTGCCTTGATCATCGGTATTATTGCCGTTCGCCTATTTTCGTTAGGCATGTATCCCTTATTCGATACCACAGAAGCGCGCTACGGAGAAATTGCCCGCATCATGTACGAAACGAACAACTGGGTAACTCCCATGTTCGACTACAACGTACCATTTTGGGGCAAACCCCCTGCGCACACATGGTTATCTGCCAGTAGCATGTTCTTTTTCGGCGTGAATGAATTCACTGCTCGCTTACCCCATTTGTTAACGGGTATTGGTTGCCTGCTATTGGTTTTCTACTTTGCCAGACGCGTTATCGATCCACTTTATGCGTTAAAAGCCACATTGATTCTGGTTTCTATGCTTGGCTTTACCATTTGCGCAGGTATGGTCATGACCGACACCGCGCTAACCTTCACGTTACTGATAAGTGCCTACGCATTTTGGTTGTGCCTTTTCGATGGCAGAAACCCGTGCTATGGCCATTTATTCTTCGCCGGACTGGGCCTGTGTATGCTAATAAAAGGCCCGGTTGCCCTCGTTATTGCGGGTATTGCACTCGGGCTATTTGCCACCCTCACCGGAAACTGGAAAACCCTATTTCAAAAACTGCCGTGGTTTACCGGTACGTTAGTCTTCTTAATGATTTGTTTGCCTTGGTATTTGCTTGCAGAATGGGCCACCCCCGGCTTTTTAGAATACTTTTTGTGGGGCGAGCACGTACAACGCTTTTTAGTGCCCGGCTGGGAAGGCGATTTATACGGCACAGCGCACAAAGAGCCCAAAGGCACAATTTGGTTATTCTGGCTGCTCATGGCACTGCCGTGGTCTCTCATTTTGCTATACAAAGTGGGAAAACACAGCATCACTCATGGCGTCAAAAACAGCATTGAATCGGTGAAGCATACCTCTGAATTACAAGTGTACTTCCTGTGTTGGGCCGTTGCACCAATGTTGTTATTTACCCTAGCAGGCAACGTGCTTTCTGCTTATGTTCTGCCGGGATTACCCGCACTGGCGCTCGCCCTTGCCAACATGCGCATTTCCCTGCGATTCAGTATTATTACAGCGGGGTTGAGCTTTATCGTCATCAGCGTCGCCCTTGCATTACTTAACCAAGGCGTTATCGGTAAAACCAACGAAAAAGGGTTAATGCAAAGCGTGCAGCAAAGCGGGTTAGACCTGCCTATTCTTTACTGGAAAAAGCGCCCTTTCTCAGCGCAGTTTTACTCCTACGGGTTAGCCTTTAAAGTTGAAAATGCCCAGCAAATTGAAAAATACACACAAACTACAAACGCCTATTGGCTCGTGGTTTCCCACGATGACATTAAGCAAAACGTTCCCGTGTTCTCATCCTATTGCGAAGAACATGACCGAAACAAAAAGCGTTTGCTACTCTTGTGTAATAGCGAGTAATAAACCATGAAAACGATGGGTAAAAAGTTAGTATTATTAGTGGAAGATCACCAAGACGTTGCTTCTGTGATCTTCGACTACTTCGAAGACAGTGACTTAGAATTCGACTACGCCGCCACAGGCGCTCAAGGTTATGAGCTCGCGTCTAAAAACCAATACGACTGCATTATTCTTGATGTCATGCTGCCGGTCATGGATGTCTTTGAAGTATGTAAATTACTGCGAAGCCAAGGCATCAATACTGGCATCATTATGCTAACGGCCAGAGACACCCGAGACGATATGCTCTCGGGGTTAACCCAAGGTGCCGATGATTACGTGGTTAAACCCTTTGATCTTGAATTGCTCGAAGCGCGTATTCACGCAGTGATCCGCCGAACCTCTGGCCAAGGATTTAGCACCGAATATCACATTGGCGATGTGTGTTTAAACCAAAAAGAGCAACAAGCATATCGGCAATCGAAGCCGTTAAACCTCACACCCACCTGCTACAAAATTTTAAAAATGTTGTGTGAGAAATACCCGGAAACCGTCAGCCGTGAAATGATACTGCGCGAACTGTGGCCAGACGATCCACCGGACCAAGACATTCTACGAAAACACATTTATCAGCTGCGAAACCAGCTCGATAAACCGTTTGATGACCCCGTGTTACTCACGGTACCCAAAACAGGATACCGCCTCAATGTTTAATGCTAATCCTCAAGACCACAACGCCCCGTTATTTAGGGAAAAAGCCGCGCCACCCAAATTGCGTAGCATGGCCCAACAAATCACCGCAGCTTTCATTTTGGGGGCTGCGATTTTGCTGTTTATATACGGCATTTTATTTCGGGTCGTGATTCTCCAAACCGAGAATCAACGTGGTGAAGAGCGATTACGCATCGTCAGTCAAGCTTGGCTTGCCGATTACGAACAAGGCAAAACGGGCACCATCAAACGTGATGTCCTTGCCAAAACCTATGAAAACTACGCATCCCTTCCCCATTATTTACAACGGCGAATTACTCCTCAATGGCAAGGAGCCGACACGTTTCATTTTACCGACGACAGAGAATTTGCCGTTTACGCCAAACTCGTTGCCAACCAAATTCGTTACGCTGTGGAAGACGTCGATGCCAGTGAATGGCCGGACGACACCTTTTTTATGATAGAAGTGGCCATTACGCTCACAGGCATCGCGCTCTTTTTAGTTTCAGCGGGATTAATCTATTACACCGCCTCGCGGATTGCCTCACCTTTTCGCCTAGTTGCCCAGCAAATTCAGCAGTTCGACAACCTGCCTTCCACCCGCCCAAGTACGGGTTCATCAGTACAAAAAAACAAACACATTGCACCAAGTCAGAGCCACTCTAAAGAGCTGCACCAACTTGTCACTGCCCTTAACGATAACAGCAAACAAATTCAAAGCATGTTACAACGAGAGCAAAATTTCACGCGTTACGTAAGCCACGAATTGCGTACGCCCATGACGGTCATAAAAGGCAGTTTAAGTGTCTTGAAGAAAAAGTCAGACCTAGGCCATTCTGCGCAGTTTGCGCGCGCTTCTCACGCTTTAGATAACATGCAGGAATTGGTTTCCACCTTTTTAGAACTCGCAAGAGATCTGCCTTCTGAGCACCTAACTACCACACTGTCTGAAACCTCCATCAGCCAACAAATTAACCAGCTAGACTCGCTCATTGATGCCAATAATTGCCAAGTCAGATTGCATATTAGCGAAGCGTTTTCACTCACCTGTCACCCTACGCTCTTTGAAGCGCTATTCAGAAATACCCTGTGTAATGCCATCAGCCACACGCCACACGGCGAAGTAGCCATTTTTATATCTCAACAACAGTTAGAAATTGTGGATAATGGAAAAGGATTAAACAGTACGAGAAACAATGAACAAGGCTATGGCATTGGTCTGGTCATTGTTCAAGACATCTGTGAAAAGTACGGATGGCGTTTTTCGCTCAACGATAACATCGATGGAGGTTGCACTTGCTTGGTGCAGTTTCTATACGACGAAAGTCCCCCTATGCAGTAATTTGTGTTCGCTGTATGGTGTCCCCCAAGGAAATTAACAAAGGCCAAGAAATGACCAAAACCACCCTACCTGACAATCGTTTAATCAAACCCGAAGTCATCGATAAACTCAAATCAACGTTAATCGAATGCTTCTCTAAAGGGCAGTTTCACGAAGTGGGTTTAAGGGAAATTTGTCGACTTGCGAAAGTCAGTCCCAATACGATTTATAAATACTGCGGAACCAAAGAAAACTTACTTTATTTCTGCATTAAAGAAGACATGGACACACTCAATCAGTCCATTATCGACAGCTTACAAGGCAACGTCACATTTCGTGCGCGCATTCAAGCCTTTGCCGACGTCTGGTTTGCTTATTACCAAGCCAACCCTGCCATTGCTCGTATCGTCTTTTTAAACATCCCCCAAGCCTATTGGATGTCGTCGCAATACTATATGCAAAAAGACCTCATCGCCTTTTTACAAGAATTTTTAAGCGGCATGCAAAACGATGGTTTGATCAAAGCGCAACTTAACATTCCTCACGCGCTCGATATGATCATAGGCAGTGCTAACCGTATCGCTATTCGCTGGCTAACAATTGAAGGCGGCGACGCGCAACTTGCAGAATTAAAAGCCAGCCTCGTTGAATTTATTTGTAGCGCATTAGAAGCCTAAACCGTTACGTCATGTCACCTTGCACAGTAAAAAGGTGACTCTCTGCTTGCGATAAAAGATAACATTGTTATTCTACGCAAAACGCCCTACAAAATTGCACAGACAATCTGAGCAGTAATAATAAAGAGGACTGAGTAATGAAAACCGTTACAGAGCAATTGAGTCAGTACAAAAGCGTGCATTTAAACAAGAAAAATGTCGCAACTCACTTTGTGGGTATCCCTTTGATATTGTGGTCAATCGCCTTATTTTTAAGCAGCTTTAACATCCCTTTTTGGGGCGTTGAAATTAACGTATTGGGGCCTGTGATTGCCTGCACTTATGTTTACTACCTTATGCTGCACCCAAAGCTCGCCTTTTTCGCGATTCTCTTTTTAAGCCCTTTGTTTTATCACGCCAACAGCTACAGCGATCACCCTTATTTATACGGCATCGCCATTGGCGTATTTGTGTTGGGTTGGGCCATTCAATTTTTGGGTCATCACTACGAAAAAGCCAAGCCCGCGTTTGTTGATGACATCGCCCAGCTGATGATTGGCCCATTCTTTTTAATTGCAGAAGTATGCTTTGCACTGCGTATGTTTCCAGATTTGGACAAGCGCGTGGACGACCTCGCGCAAGAAAAACGCCGCGCATTGGTTGCAAACCAATAACGGGGATTCGACAGCGCTCGCACATTGGATTGCGATTCACGATTTTAGTCTCAACCCCCCAGTTGAGAATGGCAAGGATGCCACTCTATCGATGCTTTCTTTTCATCCTTTCCTATTGTTCTTCTTTTTATTCCTTTTCTTTTATTCTTTCCTATTGTTCTCCTTTTTTATTCCTTCCATTTTTTATTGTCCTAAATCGAAAAAAGAAAGACATAAATATATTTTTGCATGTTAAGAATATTTGCTTTGCATTTTCTATGATTACGCCAAATAACGATGCACGAATACAATCATAGTGACACAAGAAACGGTCTGAATTTCATGGCGAAGAAGTTTGGTATATCAGGTGACGATTTAAAAGCCTTGCGTAAACGCAGTGGTTTTACACAAACAGTGGTCGCAACTCGCGTTGGCGTAAGGCGTCAAACACTGAGCAATTGGGAAAAAGGTGTAGGAGAGCCACCTTCTCTTGCCATTTTTAAGTTGCTTGGTTTGTTTGGCATAAAAACCCTTTCCCCCTTATTTGATGAAGTAGAACAAGCCGTTGATGAAGAAAATGCAAAAGAAAAGGAAAAAGAGAAACAAAGAGCGAAATAAGTGGCCATCAGATCTCCCTTTTCTATGTTGTTCAAAAGGGTTACATAAAAGGGCAAACCCGAGTATTGCAGGTTAAACTGTTAACCTTGATAATGCCTAAGGAGTGAGCAGTATATTTGTCCTTTTTAGGTATTATTGAGGTATTACATTATGGAAATTGGTTCTAACCCTTCACAAGCTGCAACCTTGCAGCAAAACGCTCAACAAATCGAGCAAAATGGCCCAGCCAACCAACAAGCGCGCGTTGAAGAAACCCAAGCGCGTACGCAAGCCCCACAACAAACGCAACAAGCCCCGAATGAAGGCAATACAACCGTAGAAATCAGCTCAGCAGCACAAGAACTGTTTTCTCAAGAGCAGGCTCAAAGCGCTGGCGGTTCTGCCGAGGTTCAATCTGGAGGCTCTACAGCAGAACGTCCTAGATAAATGATGTATCTTTTTTTGGCACTTGCCAGTGTTGCTTTTATTACACTGGTAGGTGACTTTACTCATATGTACTGGCTGTACATGATTTCCGTTCTTGGGATCATCATATTTAAACGAGAAGACACCACCGCCCTGCACCTTTGCTTAGGCCTATTTTTATTCAAGGCTCTAGAATTTTCTGCTTTGAAAATCATTCCAACCAATGCCGCAATGGCCCCCGATACCGCCATGGTTTGGTTAAACACTAATAACTTTTTAATTCACCTCGTTTTCGATATTAGCGTGTTATTGTTTTTGCTCTTTCGCCCGCCCCTATCACGACACTATTTGCGCTGGCTTACGGTGCCTTTAGGCAAATCACACACGGATGAAGCACTAACCTACACTCAAGCCGAAGTTTGGCTAATTAGCGTAATGATGCTTTACTTTTTCGTTGATCTTGCCGCCATGCTCGAAAACTTCATTCGCAATTTGGACCACCTTGGTGTGAACGAAGAATGGGCCAAAACCTTTTGGGAATGGACGCTAATTTACTACCTATATGAACCCACCAAAAACGTATTAAACCTCATCGAATTACTCGCCATTTGGATGAGCGTAAGCCGCAGGGGCAGGCAGAAACTGGACAAGGTGATATTAAGGGTTTGATAGCTTGCCATCCCCATTCACTATGCTAGTATTTCGTCCGCGAAGAATAGAAGGCACGGGTTAAGCCTTTCTATCGTTTTAATGCTTAAAAAGGACGCTACATGATCATTTCACTCAAAGGACTTGAGAAGCTTAAGCCCTCTATTGTTGCAGCAAAAAACGCTAGCGCGATAAAAGCCATTTTCCAGATAAATAACACTCGTATTGCATTTTATTCTTTTCTCATTTTTATCTCGTTTTTAACGCCTTACACCCATGCATCAACCACTAAAGATGTCACTGTTTCGTGGGGTGCTGTTACTCATGCCTTTGCGTATCAATTAGAAGAGCTTGGCCCCGGATCATCGAGTTTTTCAACGGTGTATCAAGGCACAGATACAACTGTTGTGTTACCGCGAGCGT
>CAXRCC010000211.1:0-29441 GCA_964228975.1 Paraneptunicella sp.
AATTAACTGGCTTTTCTGCAGAAGTAGCCAGTGAAGGCAACAAAGCACAACTCGCATACACGCACGACTTAAAGCGTGGTGCTATCGTTGCTAAATATCGTCAACAAATTCAAGGCATTGAAGTATTCAACAAAGAATACAATGTCATGATGGACAGAGAGTACAATCTTGTAGCGGGTGCGGGTTATTTCGCAAACAAAGCACCAGCAAGCCAAGTTATCGCTCTTCTGTCTGATTTCGGTTCTGCTGAAACTGCTGTTCAAACAGCCATCGCAGACTTAAGCAAGAAAGCATCTAATGTTCAGCTGTCTGTTTCTGAAGAAAAAAATGGTTACCAACTTTTTGAAGCGACAACAACGAGCGGCCCTCAGGTTCTTGGTCATCCTCGCGCGAAAAAAGTATTCTACGATGTCAACGGCACAATGGTTGCGGCTTACTACGTGGAAGTGACTTTAGGTGAAACAGAAGCCGTAACAAGCTTAGACCACAGTTACGTTATTGAAGCGAGCTCTGGCAAAATCTTATTCCGTAACAACCTTGTTGCGCACGAAGGTGAATTCACATACCGTGCCTATGCTGAGCCAAATGGTTTCCCTTGGGAAGGTCCTCACGGTGACGTTATCCCAGCATTGGTTCAAGGCCAAGACACATCCGTTATTCTCGATGCACCACTTGTTACCGTTCGTAACTTCGACAAGATCAGCACAGATGATCCTTGGTTGCCAGACGATGCAACAATCACATCAGGTAACAACGTATTCGCATACGCAGACGTATTGCCGCCACAAGGCTTTAACGATGGTGACTACACTGCTGAAGTGACATCTGATAAAACATTTGATTACCAGTTAAATGGCGAAGAAAGAGCCTCTAACCTCATAAACGGTAAAGCAGGTGTTGTTAACTTATTCGTAGTGAACAACTTCTTACACGACTGGTGGTACGATCACGGTTTCGACGAAGCGGCAGGTAACGCTCAGGCAGATAACTTTGGCCGTGGCGGTGTAGGCGGTGACCCTCTTGAAGTTCAAGGTCAAGACTACTCTGGCCTAAACAACGCGAACATGGCAACGCCTGCAGACGGTGGTAGCCCTCGCATGCAGCAGTTCTTGTACAACTCAAAAGATGCAGAAAACGGCGTTGACCAAGGTTTGACTATTACGTCTCACCCTGATCTTGGTATGCTACAAAGCTTGCAACTGTCTTCTTTCGGTCCTGTACAATACGACACATTCTCTGGCGAAATTGTACGTTTAACTGACGGCGACGCTGTAAACAGTGGTTCAGAATTTGACGGCTGTGAAGCTGCAACAAACCCTGAAGCATTAGCGGGCAAAATCGCAATCATCGACCGTGGTAGCTGTGCATTTACGGTTAAAGTCAACAACGCACAAGATGCAGGCGCAATCGGCGCGATTGTCGTCAATAACGTTGACGATGGCACACCAGCTCCTATGGGTGGTGATGATCCTAACGTTACTATCCCTAACGTTGGTCTTAACTTTGCTGACGGCCACGCTGTCTACGATTTGCTAGAAGCGGGCGACACAGTAACGGCTGAATTGTTCAGCAACTTCCCACTTAAAGATTCTTCATTCGACAACGGTATCGTTGCTCACGAATGGGGCCACTACATCCAAAACCGTCTAGTAGGTAACGCAAACGGCTTGATTAACTTCCAAGGCCGCGCAATGGGCGAAGGTTGGAGTGACTTCCACTCAATGATGTTCTTGGTTAAGCAAGCTGACCGTAACATCGAAGGCAACAGCGAGTTCCAAGTACCTTACGCAACAGGTACCTACGTAGAAGACTTCTTCACGGGTATTCGTCGTGTACCTTACACGCCAAATATGGAAGTTAACCCTCTATCATTCAGACACATTGAGTCTGGTGCGGGTACTGACGTTGGCCTAGTAGGCACTAACGTTGCTTCTCCACACGCAGCGGGTGAAGTGTGGGGTACAGTATTATGGGATGTGTACGTACAACTATTGAACGCACATGAGTTCGACGTTGCCCAAACACGCATGGCTGACTACCTAGTTGCAGGTTACAAGTTAACGCCAATTGCACCTACATACACAGAAGCGCGTGACGCACTTCTTGCTGCAATGTTTGCAAACGATCCGGCTGACTATCAGCTAGCGCTTGAAGCATTTGCGCGTCGTGGTATGGGTCTAAGTGCGGTTTCTCCAGACAGAACAAGCACAACAAACGAAGGCGTTGTTGAAGCATTCGATACAGAGCTTTCTGCGTTCAATGCGGAATCTATCGCTATCGACGCATCATTCGACGGCGTAGAGCTAGGTTACTGTTCTAACGACAACATCTTCGATGTGGGCGAAACAGCAACTGTTACTGTATCTATCAAAAACGCGGGTAGCCAATCACTAGCTGGCATCCCTGCTCGTCTAACCGTTGCAAGCGGTCACGATGTGACAATTGAAAACGACGGCATGATGACGTTCGAAAGTGTTGACCTATTTGAAACGTTGGCAAGCACGCCTCTTCAAGTCACACTAAACGAAGCAGGTATTGCTGATACGGTTGAGTTCCAAGTTGAATTCCTAGACGTTGACGGCGTTGAAACACCTGCGCCAGCATCGATTTCACTTGCTGTAAACATGGACTTCACGCCACGTGCAACAGACGGTGGTGAGTCTACAGACGACATGGAAACCTTCGCTTCAATCAACAACTGGTCTTTGAACATCATGGAAGGTGGTGAGCAAGCTGCAGATACACGCGGTCTTGACACAATCAACACTAGCTTCTTTGCTTCATTGAACCCAGGTGTTGACCTTGGCACACAAACCATGTTCTTGTCGAACAACTCATTCTCTTCTGATGTTGCGATTGAGTCTCACCCAATTGAAGTTGGCTTCGGTGGCAACTTCGAAATGAGCTTCTGGCACTTCTACTGGTTAGAGCAAAGCTTTGACGGTGGTGTTGTTGAAATCAGCGTAAACGGCGGCGACTGGGTAGACGTAACTGAAGTAGGCGGTGTATTCCAGACAGGTTACACAGGCGAGCTTCAAGGCGAGCTACCAGGACGTTCAACGTTCACAGGCTTAAACGGTGACCTTGCGACAGCAGCAGGTAACATGGAAACCATCAGCTTTGGTAACGCACTAGACGGCCAAACAGTACGCTTACGTTTCCGCGTTGTATCTGACGTTGCAGTTGCTGACTTCGGTTGGAACATCGATAACGTGACCTTCACGAATATTTCTTCTCCAGTATTCACAGACCTAGTAGCAGGTAACACATTCGCGTGTGACAACTCTGCACCTAAGTTGACGCTATCTGATGCAGAAATCACTGTGAATGAAGGCCAAGCATCAACGGTTTCTGTCGCTCTAACAGACAGAAACGCTGATGACACTCACACATACACGTGGACGCAAACGGATGGTCCAGCAGCAACACTAGCAGGTGCAGATACAGCAGAGCTGACATTCACACCAGCTGACGTAGCAGCAACGACAACACTAACGTTCCAAGTAGCCGTTAATGACGGTACGGATACAGTGACATCAGCAGTTAACGTAACAGTTAACGATGTTCCTGCACCAGTAACGCCGCCTACACCGCCTAGCACATCTAGCGGTGGTGGTTCTGTTCCTTGGTACAGTGTATTACTTCTTTCTTTAGTTGGTTTGCGCAGACGCAACAAAAAATAAGCTAAAGACTGATTAAGCTTAATATTGAAAAGAGTGCGCTTGTCGCACTCTTTTTTTATGCCTGCTTAGGTATTGCATCTGATTGATAAATAGGTCAATACTTACACCTCAAAAACGCTTACCCACCGAAAGACTTTTAGGACGATTCAATGCAACAGAGCCACCTTTTTGCCCACCTCGCTAGAATGAAGTTAATCAGCCGCTGGCCACTGATGAGAAACGTGTATCAAGAAAATGTACAAGAGCACAGCTTACAAGTGGCCATGGTTGCTCACGCCCTCGCATTGATCAAAAACGAATATTTTGGCGGCACATTGGATGCCAATAAAATTGCCACGACGGCCATGTTTCACGATGTTTCCGAAGTACTCACAGGCGACCTACCTAACCCTGTTAAATACTTCAATGAAGCCATTAAAGAAGAATACAAAAAGATTGAAAAAATCGCGGAGCAGAAACTGATTGAAATGGCGCCAGAAGGCTTACGCGAAGAATACGCCGAGTTAATCCATCAAGATGCATGTTCGGATGAAGAGAAGTTCATTATTAAAGCCGCAGACGTAATTTGTGCTTACCTAAAAACACTCGAGGAGCTGTCCGCAGGTAACAAAGAGTTTGGCTTAGCGAAAAAGCGCCTGGATGATCAACTAAAAGAATATCACTCAGAAGAAGTCGCACTATTTTTAGAGATTTTCGTCCCCAGCTTCGATTTGAGTTTGGATGAAATCACCTTACGAGAGTACTCCATTTAACGCCCTTACCTAACACTTTAATTGTGGAGACACGCCATGCCCGCTAGCTTTTGGACTGAACGACGAGAACGCATACAATCGCAACGACAAGGCGACCACCGCTCCGTATACCAAAGAGACAAAGCACGCATTCTCCACTCAGCAGCCTTTCGGCGACTACAAGCCAAAACCCAAGTACTCGGTGTCGGCAATGGCGATTTTCACCGTACACGTTTAACGCATTCGCTTGAGGCTTCTCAAATTGGTCAGGGCATTACGATTCGACTGGCAACCAAGTATCCACAATATGCAGATCGCTTAGGGCTCGACCCGACATTAATAGAAGGCTTATGTCTTGCTCATGATATTGGTCACCCGCCCTTTGGCCACGGCGGTGAAATCGCCTTAAATTACATGATGCGTGACCACGGCGGGTTTGAGGGTAATGGACAAACTTTTAGGATCATTACCAAACTCGAGCCTTATACGCCAACTAATGGCATGAACCTAAGTCGACGCTCATTACTTGGTTTAGTCAAATATCCGCACTTTCTTGATCACCTACAAAAACAGCGTGCCCCCTCGCCTTGTACCGACCCGAAAATGATCAAAGCGTATGAATGGCTGCCGCCCAAAGGCTTATTTCAAGACGATGCGGACGCCTTCGAATGGCTACTTGAGCCACTAAGTGTTGAAGATCAGCAACGTTTTCAAAGCACTCATGACAACACTGAGCCTACGCGCCACTTAAAAACACGCTTCAAATCCTTTGACTGCTCCATCATGGAATTGGCAGACGATATTGCTTATGCCATTCATGATTTAGAAGATGCCATCGTGATGGGAATCATTCAGCGTCACCACTTTGATGACGAACTCATTTCCCCCATTCACGAATTACACGCAGGCTGGATCAGTCAGCACATTCAAGCGCTGGGTCAAAAGCTGTTTAATGGTGAACACTTCGAGCGAAAAGACGCCATTGGCGCACTGGTTAACCATTTCATTTCTGCCATTGATATTCACGATCTCGCAGCGCAACAAAATACAGAAGCGCACTTTGAAGACGATTTACTGCGTTTTAACGCGGTGATACCACAAGAACAAAAAGCCGTGCTCAAGGTGTTCAAGGATTTTGTGTATCAACGCGTGATCCAAAAGCCAGAAATGCAGCAACTCGAATACAAGGGCCAACAGATAATTATGGCGTTGTTTACCGCGTTTAGTTCAGACCCAGAGCGCCTGCTTCCCACCAATACGCGCAAGCGCTGGCAAGAGGCACAAGACGAAGGCAATGCGCTTCGAGTTATCTCCGATTACATTTCGGGTATGACAGATGGGTTTGCCTTTAGAATGCACAGCAACTTATTCATGCCACAAAACCAAGGCGCAAGCCTTTACGGAATGTATTGATTTATTTAGCTTTATAAGCAACTATGCACTGAAAACATGCCTGTTAACAGGCCCGAACGAGCACGCAGGTGCATCACCGCTTTGCGTTACCTAAAACTTCTGGCTAAAGTTTTAAGGTAAACAACAGATTAATAGATGAAAACACTTTCTGGCTAGGGTACACATGAGAGACGATTCAACAGTAGAAACGCTATCAGACGAAACGGAAGAAGCCTTTTTATTAGAAAGCGAGCCTGAACTCGTTTTTGAAGACGATGAAACGCAAGAAGAGCGCGAAACACAAATCATCGAAAGCACCGATAAAGCACAAGAAGAAAGCCGTGTGTTGCAAGTTGAATCCGTCATCGATACTAACGGGCAAATGGATATGGCCCACCACACCGATCACTGCCCTGTAGAAACCGCCGATCAGCAATTCGCGACAGGCGTTCATCAAATTAAATCGCTCGGCAACCACTATTTAGGCGCCAAATGGTTCCGCAAAGCCGGTATGCAAGGTCATGCTAAAGCGCAGTTTTATTTAGGACTCATGTTTATTAAAGGCGAAGGGGTGCCCAAAAGCCTCTTTCATGCCTATTGTTGGTTGAGTTTAGCCAGTTGCCAAAATTTTGAAGAAGCCAAAGCGGCCCGAAAAAACTTGGAGCCCTACTTAACCGCCAAGGAAATGAATGCGGCTCTGCGACTCGCAGCAGATAGAATTGAACAAATCTTCGAGCATTAATCTTGCCTAATTTTCGCACGGAACATAAAAAATTAAGCATTAGGCCCTCTTTTTTATATTAAAGCGTAATTTTTACCTGTTTTCCTCTTTCTTCCTTTACATATAGGAGCACGTCTCGTGCCTTTCTTTTAAAAATTAAGCTCAATATATGCAGGTAGAGCCAATATGCTAATAAAGATCACAAAACGTAGCGCTGAAAAAGAAAGCCAAGTTACTGATGAATCGATATTCAACGATCGTCGCCGCATCATTAAAGGCCTTGGCTTTGCAGGAATGGGCTCTTTGTTAGCCAGCAGCCAACACGCTAACGCCATCTCCTTATTTGGCTCGTCTGATGAAGAAACCTTTAAACAAAAGGCGCTAAACTTCACAAAGCCAGATGCCTTTCAAATCGACGATACACTTACCCCCGAATTAAAAGCCACGCGATATAACAATTTTTATGAGTTTGGTTTAGGTAAAGATGACCCGTTCGAAAACAGTCAGTCCTTCTCAACCGATCCTTGGAAGCTCGTCATTGACGGTGAAGTAGAAAAGTCGGTTACGCTTGATTACGACGACCTTTTCTCCAGCTTTGATATTGAAGAACGCATTTACCGTCTGCGATGTGTAGAAGCTTGGTCAATGGTGATTCCTTGGGTAGGCTTCCCACTTCATAAGTTACTTGAAAAAGCCAAACCACTGAGCAGCGCAAAATACGTATCGTTTAAAACCGTATTTAATCCAAAACAAATGCCCGGACAAAAGAGTCGTTATGTGGGCGGAGGCATTGATTACCCCTATCGAGAAGGCCTGCGTATGGATGAAGCAATGCATCCCTTATCCTTTTTAGCGGTAGGCATTTACGGTAAAACATTACCTCCACAAAATGGTGCCCCGATTCGCCTCGTCGTTCCGTGGAAATATGGCTTTAAGAGCATCAAATCCATTGTTCGAATCGAACTTACCGAAAAAGAACCGAAAACCACTTGGAGCATGCTTGCCCCCAATGAATACGGATTTTATGCCAACGTTAACCCGAAGGTATCGCATCCTCGGTGGAGCCAAGCAAAAGAGCGGAGAATCACATCCGGTGGCTTGCTAAACCGCAGCAGAATCGATACACAAATGTTTAACGGCTATGATGAAGTTGCCTCTTTGTACCGTGGAATGGATCTAAGCAAGTATTATTAAGTTGAAGTTGTTCTTTCTATGTTTAGAGTAAAGCCTGTTCATATCACAGCCATTAAGGTGATCACTCACCTTGTGTGCTTGGCTTATATTGCCGTTTTCTATTACTGGGGATTTACCGATCAACTCGACGGCGATCCCGTTAAAATCCTGATACATGAAATGGGAATAGCAGCATTAAATATGTTGCTATTAACACTCATATTAACGCCACTAGCTCAAACTTTTCGCCAAGGTGCGCTCATCAATTTAAGGCGCTTGTTTGGCTTATACAGCTTTGTTTTTGCGGTTTTACACTTCGCTAACTACTTATTGTTCGACTTGCAATTGGATTGGAGCAACCTGTTTGAAGACATTATTAAGCGCCCTTACATCACGATAGGCTTTATTAGCTTAATCATCCTTCTTTTGCTGAGCCTTACCTCACCCATGCGCATCCGTAAAAAGATGAAAAAACATTGGCAATCTTTGCACAACTTGGTTTATTTATGCGCAGGACTCGCCGTATTGCACTACCTGTGGTCGGTAAAAACTGTTGTTGGAAAGCCACTTATCTACCTGTTTTTACTGATTATTATACTGTCTTTTAGAAGGCAGAAGCTAAACCACTGGATAAAAAGACAGTTTAAAGCTTGATCTGTACAAATTTTCGATATACTGTTTACCTATACAGTATGTCGGAGATTTTGTTATGTCGAGTTTAGCAACCCATTTTCCTTTAACTCACCAAAAGGTCGAAAACGCTGCCCACATCACAGCTTTAGAAGCAGGCTTTTCTGTTCAAAGTTATACTAATCACGCGAGTAACCTTGGCTTTTTACTTTATGGATTAAGCCAAAGTCGTCGATGGGTTTACTACTTCAATCGAGACTTTAAACTCAGCACCGACAACCACAACATCCTGCAAGTTAAATACAAAAGTGATAGCCCGCTTATTCACTGGGTCGATAAAGTCATCAAAGCCAAACAGTGTGCGGCCATTGTCATTGAAAAATCTCCCGCAATCACCCAATCACTTCATCAGATCAAATCTCGATGCGAACAGGCTGGCATGATGCTAATTGTTATCGATCCAAGGCAATAATCGCGAATACCCTTAGATTCAAATGACAACAAAAGGTAAGCTATAGCGCCGTAACACTAAGGAACCTTTCATGGATATGTGCCCTTGCGGTAGCAAACAGTCCTTTCAAAGTTGCTGCCAGCCTTTGTTGTTAAAAAACAATAAAGCTAAAACGCCAGAACAACTCATGCGCTCTCGCTTTTCAGCCTTCGCGACAAAGCATTATGATTACATCCTTTCTACCTATATCGGAGTCGACAAGGGTGACAGCCATGCAGAAGATATGGCGAAAGACTACGAAGACATTCACTGGCTTCACTTAGATGTTAAAAGCAGTGGCACAATGGCTGGCAATGAGCAAAAAGGCTTTGTCCATTTTTGCGCGTATTTTGGTTTAAGTGGCAAACTCTATGCTTTATCAGAAGAGTCCCAGTTTCAGCTTGTTAATGATGAATGGTTTTACTTAGCCGACCAATCTGACTCCCACAACGAAAGAGTGAAACTTTCTCGTAACGATAGTTGCATTTGTCAAAGCGGCAAAAAATTTAAGAAATGTTGCGCCCTCAAAATTGGCTAAGCCACCGCTCCTTGAACTTGCTGTACCACATCATAAAGTAACGTCGGATCAACTTCTTTTTCATGAGACTTATTCTCAAGCATTCGCTCTTGGCAAAATACATCACAGTTGGCCACAATTTCTTCGGAGATAAACGCAGGGTCATTTTGTAATGATAACGGAGGGGGGTGCATTTGTTGCATTAATCGTGCATTAGCCAAATCGCCCATGGCAATAGCTTGGGTTACGTGTGTTTGTTGATACCAATGTTGCTTTTCCACACTTAAAGGAATTTCGGGATAAGTCCGCCCCAACATGGCTAATTCTTGCTGACGCGTATCCACCTCTGCATCAGGTTGGGTGTCGGTAAGACGAAGCTTATTAGTAATGTCTTGCTGCAACATCGCCAGCAACAAAGCAAAGTCAGCCTTGCCTTGTTTCGCCAATGTTTTGGATAAGGCACCTTTGAATTCGGATTCAACCAGTGCACGGATCGCGCTATCAGACATAATTACCCCAAATAAAACTCCCCTTTGTATCGGCGTTAATCGAATAAGCTAAACCAATAATTCAAAATAAAATTTTGCACCTCAACATTCTATTTATAACTGGTTAATATCCACTCAATTGAGCGCTATTTCGTTTCATTCTTTAAGTTATCGGGTTAAGCTAAGACACTGAATGACGGCTTTTACAGCGGCCCTGTTCGGCTCGTATTGAATAGTGAAATGAAGCTATTATTCACGCGCCAGTTGACCAATCGGGGCAAAAATCACTCTTGCATTTTTTGTACTGAAGCAAGTAAATTTCAGGGTTTATACCTAACATTGGAAATAATAGCAGTATCACTATGGCGCAAATAGATTTCGGAAAAATGCGTGTGCTTGTCGTTGATGATCAACGACCTTTCCTCGTTCTCCTAAGGGGAATGGCGAATGCACTTGGCGCAAAGTCAGTGGTCACGGCTCAAAATGGTGAAGCCGCCGTTGTTGCCTGCCGAAAAGAAAAGTTCGACGTTATTATTTCCGATGTTCATCTTGGCAGCGATAAGAAGAACGGATATCAACTTCTCGAAGAAATTCGCATATTAAAATACGTTAAACCCGAAACCGTTTTTATTATGGTCAGCGGAGATAATCAGCGCCCCGTGGTATTAGGCAGCCTAGAAAGACAGCCCGATGACTATTTGATCAAACCATTTTCTCAAGCCCAGCTCTCCAACCGATTACAAAAAGCGTTTCTTAAAAAACAATCACTCAAATCTGTTTATAAGCACTACATGAAGGGCGACATCGAACAAGCCATCGATGAGTGTCGAGACCTGATTACCAATGGCTGTAAGTATCGACAAGCTTGCAGCTACCTGATGACTGAACTGTACTGGAAAGCCGGACAATTCAAGCAAGCCCAGCACATGCTAAAACCCATTATGTTGCACAAACCTGTGCCTTGGGCATTAGTTGCGCTCGCCAAAACGGAAATGCACCTAGAAAACTATGAAGGTGCCATTACATTGTCGAAACAGGTTGTGAAAAACCGTGTATTGGCTGTTGAAGGCCACGACATCATGGCCCAGTGTTATTGGAAAATTGGCGATTTAGATGCCGCCATCACAGAAATTAAACGCTCCATTACCCTTTCCCCCTTCTCTTTAGATCGACAATACCTCGGGGCAAATTTAGCGCGGGAAAGCAATGACTTTGAATTTGCGAAGCAGTGCTGTAAAGCCATATTTGAACAAACTCGCCGCTCTGTTTATCGCGATGTGAAGCACCTGTGTAATTTTGTTAGAAGTATTCTTGATGCTGCGGAGCATGCTGCCGAGAAAGGCGATCGAAATAAATTCCAGCAAGAGGCATTAATTACCTTACAAAGGTTACGAGGCGACGATATTCTCAGCCGATTGAATGAGCCTTTTGATTACAGTGCTTTTGAAGAAATCATTAATGCCCGTGTTAACTTTTTAGATGGCAAAGTGTCCGAGGCACGTAAATCCATTGCTAACGCAAGAGATTCGTTAGAAGAACAATTTGAAGACCTTCCCATTGCACTTGTACCCGATTCGCTCAAAGTCTATTTTGACTTAGGTGAATTCGATGAAGCCCAAGCGCTATCAGAAAGGTTAGCGAACCAAGATGGCGAATTGGATCCTAATATTTCTTATTTGATGGCACAAACCAATGAAGGCCTTGCTAACCAAGCGGCGGAATTTGAAAAGCTATGTAAAGTTGGAAAAGAAAACTACGGCGCAGGTAAATTTCAAGCAGCTTACGAGGTTTATCTTGAAGCCATTAAACTGTCACCCACTAATGTTGATGCAATTATCAATTTATTGCAGTGTTTATTACAGATTTTAGAGAGGTTTACCAAACCTGAACTAAAATTAATAGTTGATAGCAAGAAGTACCATAAGCTAGCCAAAGAGCTAGACATGACACCGAGTCAAAAAGCACGATACCAGGAGCTCAGAACTGGGTTCCAAAAACATATGGACTTAACATGAATCAACAAAGAACACTTTTAATCGCTTGCGCCATTTGCCTTCCGGCGCTCGTCACTAGCTGCGCCTCAAACAACCCACCTTGTGAAGAAATCAACGAAGTAAACCGACAATTGCGAGAATGTGCAGATCTTAAAAAAGTCATTTACGACAATAAACATCCGCAGCGTGCATTAACCGCGAGGCAACGTTACGAGCAAGAGTGCGTCAACTTACGTTATTATCGCGATGAATTTGATACGGTGTGTAAAAAGGATGAACACCCTATTGGTGAACGCAGAAAGTAGCCATAAGTGTTGATACAACGTCGAGTGAGCTTTCGTGAACGAGTGTACTTACATGTATTTGTACAGCTTACAAAAGCCGGACATTCCTTTGCGTGTTGGAAGCCTCTAAACTCACTCTTCGCTAAGTGTTAATCATCTTCACTTAAATCTTCGAAGTCATCAATATAATCATCCAGCTTACGAATTAAACGCTTTTTCTGCTTCGCCGATAATGTCGACGTTAACTCGACCACCATCTGAGAATAAAGCAGATTATTAGCATCGTTTTTCTCAACAAGTTCCGCATGACGGTGATTTTCAGGGTTCGACATCAAAGCAATTAAATCTTGCTCGAAGTTAGGGTTGGAATCCTTTTGTTCGAACAGTGTTCGCGCCAACGATTGAACATGTCTACGGTACTTCAACCAATGCCTTGCGGTACTGTTAAAGCGAGGGGAATAACTTTGTAAAATGGCCTTTTGATCCGCGCTCAGTTTACCAATCCATTCTTTAACGCCATCTTCTAATCCTGACAAACGCTCTTTTGCTCTCTCTTCATCGGATTGTTGACTGCTCTCATCTAACTCTTCTTCTCTTTTGCTGTTTTCTTTTTCTAACGTATCGAACAAGCTTGCAACTTGCTCTTGAGATAAGGTTTTCGCCATAGGGGCAATGTCGGGTGATACGCGGTTACGAAGGCTTATCCAATGACCACGGACTTGATCAAAATGACGCTGAATTGACGCTAAATCAACTTGTTCACTTTGCACCATTTCCTTGATGCCTTTTAGCTGCTTAGCGTACTTTGTCAGTTCTTCTTTGCGGTGCCATGCATGCCACACCTCAAATTGCTCATCGAAGATTTTTTTCTGTGATTTGGTAAGATCAATGTAGTCATCCAAGTACCAATGCACCATCCAATCCATGTTATTGTATACAAACTGCGAACTACATCCTGACAGCAAAAACACGCTGACCACAAAAAACCACTTCTTCATCCTTCACAACCTTAGAAATATTTTTATCTAACACAGCGTTAAATCTATCTTAATTAGTGCAATCAACAAGGTTAAAAACGTAAATATCTTTAACAACGATGCCTATTGAAAGATTTTACGTTATGCTTCGGTTCCCTTCAGGAGCAAAGCAGTTACAGACAAAACGAGACACATAAATAAAATGAAACGCATTGCTGTACTAACATCAGGTGGCGACGCACCCGGCATGAATGCCTGCATCCGAGCGGTCGTTCTAGCAGCCGAACACTACAACGTTGAAGTGTTTGGTTATCGGCACGGCTATAACGGTTTGTTGAACCAAGAATACCGAGCCCTCGACAGAGACAGAGTCAATAACATTCTCCAGGCTGGCGGTACCGTTTTACGCAGCGCTCGCTGTTTAGAATTTAAAACCGAAGCCGCTGGCAAAAAAGCCGCCAAAAATCTCGACGATTTAGCGATAGACGCTTTGTTGGTGATTGGCGGTGATGGCTCTTTTCGTGGCGCACACCATCTTAGCCAGTTTTGGCCGAAACAAATCATCACCCTTCCCGGCACGATTGATAATGATATTTGGGGCACCGATGCCACAATTGGTTACTTTACCGCAATAGAAACCGCACTGGACTCTATCGACAAAGTACGAGACACCGCCGATGCTTTTGAGCGCATTTTCTTAGTCGAAGTCATGGGAAGGCACGCTGGCTTTATTGGTTTGTCAGCCGCTGTCAGCGCCGGAGCGGACCAAGTTTTATTACCGGAAATCAATACCGATAGTGCTTCTGCCCTAAACAGCATTCTGGAACATATTCAAACCGCAAGAAAACTGAAAGGCAGTACCAGCTATATTATTGTGGTCGCTGAAAACATCTGGCCTGGTGGCGTTACCGCTCTTTCTGAAGTGCTAACCAAAGAAGCCGGAACCGATTGCCGCCCGGTGATTTTAGGCCATGTTCAACGCGGAGGCTCTCCTGTCGCCCAAGATCGCATGCTAGCCACTAAATTAGGGGCGTACGCAGTGGAAGCGGCCTTAGCTGGTAAAACGCACATTATGATTGGGGAAAGAGCCCATGAAGTTGTGGAAGTGCCGCTGGAAGAAACTTGGAGTAAAACGAAACCACTCGATCCGTACTTGGTGAAGATCCAATCTCAACTGTTCGATATTTCAAAAGGACATTTAGCTAAGTCTTTATTGTAAACATCCTCGCTAAAGCAGTGTTGATTGTCGCTGTTTTAGCAATGATTGATGTAACGAAAACTGATTCCCTCGCTATCTTTATTGTGGCTTCTCATTGCTTTCGCCGTATTAAAGAAGAAACCAGTAGAAAAGTTGCGTAATCAGCAAATGATCGACTCATTACGCAACAACATTGGCAATCAAACTTATATGTCGTCTAGTTTTGCAACCGCGACCTGTGAATCCATTCTGACTTTTTGACCTGCTCTTAAACGCTCCGCGCCTCTGATCACCACCTGACCATTTAGGTCGATGTCTCCCATCACTTCTATACGCGATCCTTTTCCAACGCCAGTGGTTACCGGTACTTTAACCGCTTCATCATTGGCACTAATCTGATAAATGAATGCCCCCTCTTTACGTAAAACCAAGGCGTCTCTTGGCACTGTCGTTGCCTGATGGTAATCACTGTGCGGCAACGCCACTCTAACAGCACCACCAATTGGGAAGTCCCCCGGCTCCAATGCAACACGCACCTCCATCATACGTGAAACCGCATTTCCCACTGGCACGACCGCGCGAATGGTTTCTTGTTTTTCAATGCGCTTATCTTTAACCGCCACTTTAAGACCTTGCTTTAGATACGGCACAACAGATAACGGAGCACGTATGCTCGCCTCTACATTATCGGTATCAACAATGCGGATCACGTCTTGTCCTGCACTTGTAAATTCACCTAAATTTTGAATACGCTCAACCACCAACGCCGTGAAAGGAGAACGAACTTGCGTTTGCGCCAATCGATACTCAGACTGCGCTTTATTCAGCTCAGCTTGCGCTAGCTCTTGTCGCGCAATAAGCAGTTCCGACACACTCTCATCATATTCATCTTTAGAGCTATTATTAAGCGCCACCATTTTGCTAAGTCGTGTTTGCTTACGCTGAAGTAACTCTACTCGCGCTTCCCACTTCACAATGTCGGCAACGTTTTGTTTATGCTCTAAAGCGATCAGTCGGTCATCAATTCTGGCAAGCACCTCGCCCTTTTTAATGACATCACCCACTTCTGCGACCCAAGCCAATCGACCAGCCACTTCTGATGCGATGTTCGAGTCAGTTCGACTCATCACCGTACCGGGCACCCAAATTTGCTCCGATACCATTTCCGTTTTCACATCGTTCACCTCAACTAACATTGGCGCAGGTTGCCCTTGCTGAGCATGAACTAGGCCGCTAACACCCAGTAGTACAATCGGGAGAGTTTTCTTAATCATGTTTCTCATTTTCAAGGTTCCTGTTTCGTTAAGCTTTGTCTTGCACACGTTGGCTTTTTGCCAATACCGCACTTCCCGCTCCCATTTGCGAGGTGGTAGTACTGCGCGATAACGTGCCTGTTAATTGCAATAAAGTAGGCAATAACAGTAATGTAAAAATGGTACTTACAGACATGCCGCCCACAATCACTGCCGCTAGCCCGCGATAGATCACACTTCCTGCGCCGGGGATCAGTAACAGTGGCAACATGCCAAATATAGAGGTTAAGGTACTCATAAAGATGGGACGAAAACGTAGCAACAATGCTTGGTGTACCGCGTCTTGTCGAGACAGCCCTTCTCGTTCTCCCACTCGGGTTTGATGTACCAGTAAACTCGCATTGTTCACCACCAGCCCAAGCAAAATGATAAAGCCAATCATGGTGAGCAAGTCCATTGGCTGGAAAGTCACTAAATTCAGTAGACGAATCGCCATCACACCCCCAACAGTGGCAAGCGGGATGCTTAAAATCACCATGGCGCTGTCTTTGAACGACTTAAACAAGCCGCCCATCAAAACAAACAGTAATGCCATCGCAAATAAGAAGTTTTGCCCCATTGTGGTGATGGATTTACTTAAAGAATCTGCACTTCCGCCATAGTTAATGGCACCATCAGCCGGTAAAGCCGCGAGTAATTCTGGCTCCACCTTCTCACGAACAATTTGCATCGCTTCTTCTAAGCTCATGCCTTCCGGTGGATTCAGAGACAAGGTTTGAGTACGGCGGCGATCGATACGCTGAATTTGTGACGGCCCTACTTTGCGATCAACCGACACGAGTTCACCCAACTGCACCATTTCACCTGCTGGCGTCATGATAGGCAGCGACGATAATTCCTCAGGAGATTGCCACGCTTCCGAGCGGAAAATAATGTTCATACGTTTAATGCCATCGAAGTACTCGCCAACATACAAACCATCGCCCATTGCGCGAACGATATTAGCCACACGCGGACGATCAAAACCCACTTCCATAATACGTGCATCGTTGGGCGTTAAGCTGATTTGTGGCTCCGCTTGCTCAATGTTAGGACGCGCTTGCACATTGCTATTCGGGAACGCTTCTCGTAACAAATCCATCCCCAATTGAGCGGTTTGCGTGAGCGCTTCGCTATCCTTTGCTTGTAGGCGAATATCGATGCTTCGGTTATCCCCAAAGCCTCCAAATAAGTTGCCTTGCATCGCAAACGCACCCGTATCAGGTAAATCTTTTAAGATCTCGGTGCGCATTATCTGCTCAAGTTCATGCACCCGGCTTTGATCTTTTAATCTCACACCAATCGTGCCGCCATTGGGCCAAGTGATAATGTAATAGTTTTTCAACGCGGGTTGTTTATCGCCATCCATGTAAGGCTGCAAACGCGCCGTCACTAAACTGATCACTTCTTCTTCAACAAACACAGTGCTTGCGCCCGATGGAAAGTTAAAGAAAGCGTCAACGGCATCGCGTTTTACCGGGGGTAAATAATCCAATTTAGGCACGAGCGCGAACGTCGCCAACAAGGGGACACCCATTAACACTACAACCATGATCACTCGCTTTTTCAACGTTGAGGTTAACCCCATAATTTTTGCTGCAAGCGAATCCCAAATTGGGGCTAATCGGTCCTTTTGAACATCCATTTTTAACCAACGGTTGGCGGCAACTGGCAGTATCGACACCGCAACAATGAAAGAAATCATCACCGCAATCGCAATCGTTAGGGCAAGGTCTGCGAACAGTTGACCTTCTACATCATCCAAGAAAATAACAGGGATGAAGATAGCAACAGTTGTTGCTGTTGAGGCCATCAATGCACCAAATACTTCTTTCGTGCCAGAATACGCTGGGTCTTCTTTTTTCAATTGACGATGCCGAACGATATTTTCCAGCACCACGATGGCGGCATCGAGCACCATGCCCACGGCAAACGCCAATCCGGCAAGCGAAATCACGTTAAGCGAGCGCCCGGTAATTTGCAGCATGACAAAGGTGGTTAGCAACGAAATAGGAATCGACAAGGCAACAATGAAGGTTGCTGCACGCTGGCGCATAAACCACCACAGAATTCCCACAGCCAATAACACCCCCATGACAAGGTTGCTTGTTACTAAGTTGATAGCGCGATAAATAAAAACAGAGGCATCGAACGACTGCACCATGGTGAGCTTTCTTTGCGCTAATAATTCTTCATTGATGGCATCAACTTCGGTTTTAACCCGCTCTAAAGTAGCCAGCACGTTAGCTTTGTTTTCTCTGTCAATTCGAATGGAAATGGCAGGGTTGCCGTTTTGAATAGCCAGGTAGTTTTCGTCTGCGCCTTGAACACGCACTTCGGCAATATCCGACAATTTAACCGGGCTGCCTTCGCGCCACTCTAGAATTAGCTCACCAATATCCGTTGGCTCATACTTTCCTTCAAAGCGCAGGGTGTATTTGCGTCTGCCCACATCCACAAATCCGCCGGACACATCCGCTGCACTGCCAAGCAAGCGAGAAATCGCGGTGATATCCACGCCTAATTCAGCGGCGCGGTATGGGTCGAATACGATTTGAAATTCCTCTTCACTGCCTACGCCACTTTGCATTTGCACGCGTGCAACACCTGCTATGCCCTCTAGCCTAGGGCGAATCGCATCTTCAAAGAAGTTCGCATATTCTTTAATATTTTGCTCATTTCCAGGTAAGGCTTGTAAGAAAAAATAAGTTAATGCGGGCGCATCTCCTCCACCGCCACCAAGGGAAATATTGGGAGAGAGGGCGTCTCGTGGTAAAGGTGGAATACGGTTCATTCGGCTGATAACTTCAACCAATGTTTTTTGCATATCGGTTTCAAGGCTAAACTCAAGGTTAATAAAGGCATTACCTTGGTTTGCAAAAGCAGCCATGTTTTCTAAACCCGGCAAACCTTGTAACACCTCTTCTTGAGGCTCAATAATTTCAGACTCGATTTCTTCTGGCGAAGCCGCTCGCCAACTGGTTTGAATGCCAATTTGTGGTCGTTCAATATCAGGAAATAATTGTATCGGTAGTTTGGAAAGGCTGATTAAGCCTAAAAATACGATGATCCCGACGATGGTCGCGACCCCTGACGCATTGCGCAATGCCTGCTTAGTGATGTCCATAGTAACTGTGCTCGCAAAACTCAGTGTAGATGCTTGTTACTATAGGTCGCAGAAGAAAGATAAAAAGTTTAAATCCTTCATCTGCAATTTTATACGGTCAAACGCCAAACCTGAAAAAGCTTGAAACATTTGCCAACACAATAGAAATATTTAAAACGCAAATGTAAAAATAGGGAAATGACTAAAACGAGACAGAAACTAACCGTAAAAAGCAGATTAGTCTCGGATCATTTTCTTAACTTGATCTCTGTGGCTGCGACTCACTTTCAGTTCAGTGCCGTTTAGCAACACCACGTGGTATTCGCCACTAATATGGCTCACCAACTTCGAAACATATTGCACATTCACAATCACAGAGCGGTGAACCCGAATGAACTTCTTGGGATCAAGCTCTTCAATCAGTTCTTTCATTGTGCGACGCATAATGTGCGTGTCGGTGTCGGTATGCACACACATGTAGTCGCCAGCTGCATCTATCCATTGAATCGTTTCCACTCGCACACGTGTGATTTCAGAACCGTCTTTAATGGCCATAATTTCAGGGTAAGCACTTTCTGTCACCAGCTCTTCTCCCTCGGCTAAACGACGCAGCACTTCTTCACAGTCATCACCCGTAAACTCTGCCACAAGGTGCGCTAATTTATGCTTTTGCTCGCCTTCGGTTTGAAGCGCAAGGTACTCTTTTGCCTTGTCGATTGCCTCCGCTAAGCGCTGCTCATCAACAGGCTTTAAGACATAATCTAATGCATGAGAATCAAATGCTTTAATGGCGTAACTATCGTAGGCGGTAACGAATACCACAAGCGGCATAGCAATCTGTTTACAACGCAGCTCATTAATCACTTGAAAGCCATTCAAGCCCGGCATTTGAATATCGAGGAAAATAAGATCAGGGTTTAACGCCGGAATTTGCTCTAACGCTTCTCGCCCGTTTTTACATTCCCCCACCACTTCCACATTGGGAAATTCCATCAACCTAAGTGACAAACCCTTGCGAGCAAGTGGCTCATCGTCAATTATGATCACTCTCATTCACTACTTCCGCTCAGCAGATTCAAACGGGATCTGGATACACACTTTGATCCCCGTTGGTTCATTAGGCTGTATTTTGAATTGATATTTCCCGGCATACAAGGAACTTAAGCGTTCTTTTATATTTTTCAAGCCGACGCCGTTGACGCGATGAAGTTGGCCATCCACCACTTCCGCGCCGGGGCCATTATCTGACACATCCAGCCGTAACGTATTATGATGCGCCTTTGCGACAATTCGAATACAACCACCCTCTTCCACTTTAGAAATAGCATATTTAATCGCATTTTCTATTAAAGGTTGGAGAATTAAACTTGGCACAAGTGCATTCTTTGTAACGTCTTCCACATCCCATTCCACATTCAGCCGCGTATCAAAACGCACTTTCTCGATATCAAGATAGAGCTTTAACGCATGCATTTCTTGCTCTAGTGGGACTTTTTTAATGGGGTCTTTGTCTAGTGAATAGCGTAAAAAGTCACTCAACCGGCTGACCATGCCGCCTGCCGAATTGTAATCTTTCATTAAGATTAACGTTGAAATGGCGTTGAGCGTATTAAATAAAAAATGCGGGTTGAGTTGGTAGCGCAGCATTTTAATTTGCGCTTGATGCGCCATCGCTGTGGCTTTTAATGCATTTTGCTTTTCCTTTTGCAGCATTTGATAGTTTTTAATGCCGAAATAAAGCCCCGTCCAACACATCACCAAAAAGAAGGAATCAACACTGTTTGATAAATACAGATACCATTCATCAGGTCGATATCCGTGCTGATAAATTTCCCAATAATGTAGGTTTTTGGCAATGGTCCACAGCATGGCAATAACGTAGCCCGACACGGCCACAAGTGTGAACATTTTCCATAGGACTAAAGACCACGCCAATCGAAAAACGTAGCGAAGTGGCAATGTGAGTAACCAACCCGCAATAGAATTTAAGATAATAATGAAAACCCAAAGGCTGCGCATATCGTGCAAAAATGAACCGATATAATAGACAATTGCGAAGCCAATCCAGCCAACGGTATGTAATAACCAAAATAGCCGCTCTCTATCATCGAGAAGTTTACGCCAGTATTCCAAGGGCTTTACTCATTTAAAAATTATGTGAATTATTATACGTATAGGATGGATTTATCTTATGGCTATTTAGCGTAGTCATACTACCACTTATCGCATTTTAGCGCGCCACAAACAAAAAGAGCCGCTTCATAGCGGCCCTTAATTCATTAAGATTGTTTATTTAATAGTGGATATTCATTCTTCTTAACCAATGAACCCACCACCAAGCTGGACCTACTAATAAAAAGCGTAAATCGGACATAAAAGAAGGACGTTTACCTTCAATTTGATGTCCCACAAATTGTAAGACCCACATCACGGCAAATACCGCTAAACTCACCTGCCAAATTTCAATACCCATGCCTTCTAAAAAGCCAATGAGCAGAAAAACAGCAAAGGTAAGCAAGGTCATTGCTGCACCAATTGGCCCTGATAGCCTGAAATAGTAATAGATCACGGGAATAGACACCACATGCGCCCAGGTTACATCAAAGAATGCAACAAAGGCAGGGGTCGGAATCGACCATATTAACGCGATAGACACGAAATAAATCACCGGTACGGCAATCGCGTGAATAAGTATATTTATTTTATTTTGATGGCTTTCGCCATATTCGTTCAACAGTTGCTCAATCCTACGCATCGGATTCCTCCAACATTTTATTATCATTATTGGATATTATTATTTTATATCAGATACGGGCTTGCACCACACCAAAACCTATAGATAAACAACCTGTGCTTGGCCCATAAAATTAACCATAACACATAAATTTCATAAATCCAGTGGCTTTCAGATCAAAGCTCAACCATCAATCTTTCTATCAAGGATTCAACTTCAGATTCAGAAGTTGAAAATTTAATTCCGTAATTAAAATGCAACTCATCTGGTTTTATATTCATAATTTCACCTTTCAATTCGAAAGGTTCGCCACGTTGTCCATTGGAGCGAATCAAGATTTGTTTGACCTCGATTTTTCGCCCTTTGAGCTTTTGTGTCGCAATACGACAACCGCCATTCGATATGTCAACTAGTGCTCCAAACGCAAGCGCTTGCTCGTTCTCTGCATTGAGAATAGAGACAGGCACTCGAATTTGCGCACGTTTTTCAGAACGTAAGCCTTGGCTTTGAATAAAGGAAGGGAAAGAGACGAAAACCATGTGAACAGGTTTTTTTATCACATGCATAATTTTCGATTTGAAAGCGATAACTTCACCCGTTTCATCTTCTAAGATGAAACGAACGATCATATCTTTATCTGCATAAATCGCATCGGACAGGTTCCCCCACTTACTTTCATCGGGATACCGCATCATAATAAAGCGCTGGCCATCCATGCCCATGTATTCCGTCCGCACTCTTTTAGCCGCAGACGGCGTTGAAACCTGAATATCAAAAGGCATGCCCGGTCTTAATGAGCGAAGTTTATGCAGGTCTTCGTTCGATAAGCCTTTGGCCTCTTTAAGAATTGCCATTCAGTTTAAATCTCCACTTTTATTTTTCTTATATTTTCCAATCCCTTTACGCGATTTAAAGGGTTGTATTAAGTGTAATACAAAAGTCATTGATGAAACACCATTTGCAAAGCCGATCAAAGCCTGTAAATTTAAAAGTTTCCGCGGGCGTATCCAGAAGCCCTTAAAAATCAGTCAGGATCCAAGACATGCAACAAGCTCTCCCCATAAAATACAATGTTTCCATTCCCAGTATTGCCAAACACCAATTCTTAGTTGAACTGACGATTTCCCATCCATCAGCTAGCGGTCAAGTGCTAGCGCTACCTACGTGGATACCCGGGAGCTATATGGTACGAGATTTTGCCAAAAACATACTCTGGCTCCGAGCAGAATCTGAAGCCGGCGATCCTATCAATGTTAAAAAGTGCGATAAACAAACGTGGCAACTTGATGCACACGAAGGCCCAATCCGTGTAACGTACCTAATCTACGCGCTCGATTTATCCGTTAGGTCAGCCTTTTTAGACAGTCAATTTGGCTTTGCCAATGGAACCAGTTTATTTTTGGAAGTCGTCGGTCAGCGCGATACGCCCATTGATGTTGAGGTGAACATGCCTCAAGAAAAGCCCAGCTGGCGACTGGCAACAACCCTTCCTCGCGTTGGTGCACAACCCGATAACGGCTTAGTTGGTCAATGTGAAAACTACCTCGATTTGATTGAATACCCCATGCTTTTTGGCGATTTAGATATCATTCCATTTTCAGCCAAGGGGGTGAGCTTTGAATTGATCTTCGTTGGCGGCCATCAGGCGGACAAAGTGCGTTTAGCAAAAGATTTGGCAAAAATAGCGGAGCACCACCTTTCTTTGTTCGACTCCGAAACACCCATTACGCATTATCAGTTTTTAACAATATTAACTGAGTCCGACTTTGGTGGGCTGGAACACACCTCATCTACGGCTTTGGTTTACAGTCGAAACGAGTTACCCACCATCGAGCAGCGCAACACAATGTTCGCGGGTTATCGCACCTTTTTAAGCTTATGCAGCCACGAGCTATTCCACACTTGGCACGTTAAACGCACTAAGCCCGCCTGTTTAATTAACCCCGATTTAAGCCAAGAGGTGTACACCGAACAGCTCTGGATTTATGAAGGCTTTACGTCTTATTACGATGATTTTAGCTTACAGCGCGCAGGGGTTATCTCAAACAACAGTTACTTAGAAGTGGTGGGGCAAAACCTAACTCGCCTGCAACGTAATAAAGGGCGTTTCAACCAAACGGTGACGGAGTCGAGTTTCGATGCATGGACCAAGTTCTACAAGCAAGACGAAAATGCAGCAAATGCCATTGTTAGCTACTACGTAAAAGGTGGCATTATCGCTATGTGCCTTGATTTAAAGCTGCGTTTAGCTAGCCAAGGTAAACACAATTTAGACGACATCATGAAGATGCTTTGGCAGCAATATGGCGCTATTGGAAAAGGCACGCCAGACGATGTTATTCATCAATTATTAAATGATCTCGGTTATCAATTTGATGAATTCTTACACGATGCCTTGTACACCACCAAAGAATTACCCACCGAAACCCTCCTGAATGAGTTTGGTGTAACGTTGCATAAAAGAAGCAAAGCCGCGGTATCAGATCAAGGAGGACGCAAAGTTGACGGCGCTAAAATGTTGTTCGGCGCAAACTACAAAGGCAGTGCAACGGGTATTGAACTCACTCAAGTGTTTGCAGATACCCCGGCTGAAAAAGCGTGTTTAACCAAAGGCGACAACATTGTTGCACTCAACGGACTGAAAATCAGCGAAGGGCAATTTCAATCTGAATTAAATAAACTCTCTACCAAAGATGAATACGCGACCATTCATTATTTTCGCCGAGGCTGGTTAGAAGAGGTTAAGCTCCCACTTCAAGCCCCTGAAGAAGACACGTTTTATCTTGAGATTACCGATGAGGCTCTAGCTAAAGCTTGGTTAATCGATACCAAAACCGACGCAACCGCTCACAAAGATTAGTATCAGGCAGTTAAATAATGAGATGGATAGACTACGTGGTTCTCGCCATGCAAAACCTGGGGGGTGAAGCCAGCTACACCCAACTTTACGCCGAAGTTGCGAAGCTAAGAGAAGGCAACCTTGCTAAAACATGGAAAGCCACTGTCAGAAAAACGGTTGAAGATCATTCCAGCGATTCCGGCAACCGCAATAAAAATAAGCCCGACTTATTTTACAGCGTAAACGGGATTGGCGGCGGACGCTGGGCACTCAGAAATTACAAAACAGAAGATGCCATACAGCCTATCGACAAAGAAGTGCCCACTCAAAAAGAGTGTACGGTAACGCGCTATATTCGGGATACACACATTGCACAAGTGGTGAAAGCAAAAAATGCGCATCGCTGCCAAGTATGCGGTTTTACCTTTAGGCTACCAAACGGCGAGCCCTATGCCGAATCACATCATTTGATGCCGTTAGGCGGAGGACATAAAGGGCCAGATATTGAAGAAAATATCATTTGTGTGTGCCCAAACCACCATGCCATGTTGGACTATGGCATGCTGACGTTAGATATTCCGAACATAATAAAAGAATCGAAACACGCGATTGGTGAAGCGTACTTACTGTATAGCAACAGCTTAGTTGCACAATCATCAAGCTAAGCATTGACAATAAAGCGGAACACCAAAAAGCAACACAAACAAGAGACACAAAAAAAGCAGGCTAATTAGCCTGCTTTTCTTTTAATTCTTAGCGAAACAATCGATTAAAGCGTAACGATGTTTTCTGCTTGAGGACCTTTTTGGCCTTGAGTTACGTTGAACTCAACTTTTTGACCTTCAGCTAGTGTTCTGAAGTTAGTACCAACGATAGCACTGAAGTGTGCGAATACGTCTGGACCAGACTCTTGAGCAATAAAACCGAAACCTTTAGCTTCATCAAACCACTTAACTGTGCCAGTTACTTTTTCTTGAGACATAACAATATCCTGTAAATTAGATTTAAATAGACGCAAAATTGCGAAACGAGTAGCGGGAAATATAGACTTAATTTTTAGAACTTACAGGACGATGTACAATAAATGGATCAACGAAATGAAGGTTTTAAAAGAAGCTGCCTTCCAAGCCGCGTAGATTATAGGGAATGTTACGCGGCGTATCAAACATTTTCTTCTATGATCTTAACAAAACGTTCAACACCATGAGGTAAATAAAATACCAACTACTCGGGTTTCTCCGTAACAAGTACCGCCGGATCAACACGTTGATTCAACCAATTCATACGCCAATCAAGGTGTGCGCCCGTGACTCGGCCTGTATCGCCAATTTCCGCAATCAGTTCTCCCTGCTTAACTTTTTGCCCTGCTTTGACATGGCCCTTACTCAAATGTAAGAAGGTTGACGTAATACCATGACCGTGATCCAAAATAAGCGTACCACCTGAGTAGTACATATCTGGATGGTACAAGGTCACAATACCATCAGCAGGTGCATAAACCGGTTGACCAACAGGCCCTGCCACATCCACCCCAAAATGCGGACGCTTAGGCTTTCCATTCAATACGCGCTGACTACCGTACACACCGGTAATCGGCCCTGTTGCTGGCCAAATAAAATCTTGCATAAAATCGACACGAGGATCACGCAGCTTTCTCGCCTTTGCGACTGCCTTATTGTCTTCTTTGATTCGTTTCAATACCGACTCAGGTGGGGAGACCATTTTCTGCGGTAGTCCATCGATTTTCTGAATATTGTATTCACGTTTTTTCAACGTAATGTGCTGCTGATGCGTTTTACCGTCTTTCCCCTGCCACTTAAGCTGCTGCGTAAGTTTTGCATCTCGGCCAACGCCTAGGGCAAAATAACCTTCTTGGGAAACCTTTATAGGTTTATCGTTAAACCAAATTTTTGTGCCCTGCTCTGCTTTACCACGTAACAATGTGCCTTGAACTAACTTTCCGTACAATGCTACCCCTTCGCTATTCAATACTTGCTCTTTAGCAAGGCGAACACCTAATGATTCAGCATAAGTAACACTCGATAAAATTAACAGAAAGATAGCAGTGGCAAGTTTACGCATTGGCAATGGCTCCTTTTCCTACACCTTCGTAGGCCAAAATAGTCACCGTCTCGCTTGGTGTTTGTTTCTTTTGCTCATCGGCCATGAACTGCGCCAAGCACTCAACGGTAGAGTCTGTGTCGATAATTTCGCACTCTTCTTTTGGAATCGCAAGCTCAAAGCGCCCCTGAGAGGCCTCGTATGAGAAAACAAAATGCTCCCCTTTGGGCTCAGGGTCATCTTTTCCAGTAAATAAAGAAGAATCCGTCACCAAATCTTCCGTTGTTCCAATATAAATATCTTCCCAACGCTTCGCCCAATATGCTTGCCACTCCGATTGGCTTTCACCATCAAGCTTCACATCCACTTTAGAACGATGACCGTGTGCAATTCGCTGGCAATTGCCGTCGTGTTTTTTCAAACCATGGGTGTAATGATAAAAAGGTGTGTCGATGATTTCAGTGCGCAAAATCAATTCAATGGCTTCCACATTGCCCGGTAGTTGAGTCGCAATAATCTGTTTCAAATACTGTTTTACCGAATCCATGGTAATTTGATCAGAATAAATAAAGGCGTAGGCTTCATCAGGGCAGTTCAAATGTATGCTTCGTAAAGGTCGGTTAAAGTGAACTTTTACACTGTCTCCTTCCTGATTATGATGAACTTGAGTGTAAGCGTGCTCCATGGGGATCAACAATTTATGATCGACGTATAAATCAATCAGCCCTTTCAATTGCTTTTTGACTTTACCAAAATCCAGCACCATGCTTTCTTCGTTTAAATCGCCATTTAAAATGACATCAACGATCCAACTTTCTCCTACCATTCCTCGCTCAGGACACAAATAAGAGAAATCCATCACCGTCAGATCATTAACAAACAATTGCATTAAACTCACAAACCTCTAAAACACACATTTCGGTTAACGCACTTTCACACAAGATGGCCACTTAACCGAACAGTCAAAAATAATTGGGGCGAGATTATAAAGTGATAGCGCCCAAACACCAACCTCAATCTATAAGCGAACTTGCGTTAAATAGTCGCCACGCTCACTGAATATCGGAAACTCGCCTTCAGATATTAACGCTTGCACACGCTCGCCCGGCTGCATTGGCCTATGAACACGCGTCACCCAAGTGCTTTGCCTATCACTACTGTGAATACTAGACCAATACACAAAGTAGTTCCCATTCAGCATTTCCGTTGCTTGCACTTGCCCGGTCAACGCGCTTGTTTTCAGCGCCGTCAGGGGGGAATCAGTATTGGCACCTTCGTCTAAACGAATTAGCGACCATGCATCAGGACGAATGCCCAAGAAATGTGAGCTTTTATGCCAATCAACGCACTGAACTTCTGCACTTTTATCAAAACCAACAGGAAGCAAATTGATACTAGGCGAGCCTAACATTTGTGCCACTTGGGCTGTTGCTGGCTGAAAGTAAATCTCTTCTGGCGTCGCACATTGAAGTAACCTTGTGTGCGCTTCTTCCTTATCATGCCCAAGCACAGCAATACGATCCGCCAGTTGAGTCGCCTCTTCTTGATCATGGGTCACATAAATACAGGTAACCCCTTGTTCTTTTTGGACGCGTTTAATGAGTGAGCGAATTTGCGTTCGCGCTTCAAAGTCCAAACTGGATAACGGCTCATCCATCAGCAATAAGCGAGTGTTTTGGGCCAAGCAACGAGCCAGTGCTACACGCTGTTTCTGCCCACCAGAAAGCTGAGACGGGTAGCGTTCTAGCAAAGGCGTTAAGGCTAAGTCTTGAGCTATCTCCTCTACGCGCTGGGCTTGTATCCCTGTTGATGCACTGTTCACTCGCAAAGCAAACCCAATGTTTTCTTTCACCGTCATATGAGGAAACAAGCTAGCACTTTGCGTCATAAATCCCATGTGCCGACGCTCGGGCGGCAAAGCATTCATCACCTTGCCCTGCCACTGTATCTCTCCAGAAAATTGGGTTTCTAATCCTGCAATCATGCGAAGCAACGTGGTCTTGCCACAGCCTGAATGCCCCAGCAACACCAATAATTCACCTTCATCAACAGTCAAAGAAAAGTCGCGAAATAACGTGACGTCTTTAGAAAGTGATTTCTGTAAAGACGATAAAATTAATCCTGCCATCGATTTAATTGATCGCGTAAATTAGCTGGCAACCCTTTAATCGTTAATACATCATTATGTGGATCGTAAAATATTTTATCGCCTAGGAGTTTACGATCGAAATTCATGCTCATTCCACCGCCCTGACCGGAAAATTTATTTAACGTTTTAATAGAGGCTCTATCAGGTTGGAAATTCTCTTCCAAAGGCTCCTCTAAGCTCTGGGCAAAAGCATAAAAGTCTTGATTCTGGTCGTCTTTAGATAACGTTTCGGCAATATCTTTCACCGTAATATCTTCACCTAATTCTAACTTTTCTTTGTAATAATCAACGAGCTGCTGACGACTCTCTTGTTTCTCATGAGGATCGAATTGTTCGCTATCTAAGTATTGTTCAACATTTTCGAGCAGTTGCTTGTTCTGCTTTTTAATATCGACTAACTCTTCACTGCCTAGAAAATGCATAAAGAAGTCGGATACTTTTCTGCCAATTCTGCCTTTAATAAAACTGATATAGCGATTTTGTGCAGGAGACGTTTGATATTGCGTAATATCCACACGAGCCGCTAATTGCATTTTGGCTAAATCTAAGTGTGAATTAATACTGAAATTTAATTCGCCGCTCACTTCCACATGTTCTTTGGTATCTAACAGTGAAATAAGCAAATAATCCGTCGCTAAAAATTGGAAATGACTGAACACTAAAAAACCCGTTTCGTCATTCGACATGCTTTGCAAATGAAAGGTTAATAATCCTGCAACATCGCGTGAAAACGACACAAAATCATGCTCACCTGCAATTAATTTATCCAGTTGTAATTGGAATTCATTCGGCGCATAAGGGTTTACGCGTTTTGGTTGCGGAATTTCGCCCTCTTCTAAGGGCTCTGCATCTTCTTCAGCTTGGCTTTGCGCTTGCACTAATTCTTCAACAGACAAAAACCCGCCAACGCCTTTACCCGACTTGCTATTGTAAGATCGGAAGAGCGTCGTGTAGGGAAAGAGTGTCTCTCACTGTGTAGATC
>CAXRCC010000212.1:0-20135 GCA_964228975.1 Paraneptunicella sp.
CTATGTTGCTATTTTCTCTTTCTCTTTCTCTTTCTCTTTCTCCTTTTCCCTTTTTACCCTTTTTTCTGTCCTTCGTAACCTGTCTTGCTGAGCCTTTATTCAGTTAATATACGTAAGGATAAAATACTGTTAATTTAAACAGTGTTTTTGTGCGGGAATTACTTTAGAATCTGTCGCCAATAAGGGTTTAGTCTTAAGGTTTATTCATGGCAAAAACGAAATCCGCCTATGTTTGCAGCGATTGCGGGTCCGATCACCCTCGTTGGCAAGGGCAATGCAAAGATTGCGGGGCGTGGAACACTTTAACCGAAATCGTGATCTCAGGCGGAAATGCCGCAAGTACACGAAGCGGTTATGCAGGTGCAACCACTGCAAAAGTGCAAAACCTCAATGAAATCGATTTGCAAGCGGTGCCGCGCATAAGCTCAAGTTTTACCGAGCTTGATCGCGTATTGGGTGGCGGTATTGTACCGGGCGGGGCTATGTTGATAGGCGGCTCGCCGGGCGCAGGAAAAAGCACCCTGTTGCTGCAAGTGATGTGTGAGCTAGCCAAGAATAAGAAAACCATGTATGTCACGGGGGAAGAGTCGCTACAACAGGTAGCAATGCGAGCCACCCGGCTTGGTTTACCCACCGATAAGCTTCGTGTGTTGGCCGAAACCAACATCGAGATGATTTGCCAGTTGGCCCAGCAAGAAAAGCCAGAAATCATGGTTATCGACTCTATTCAAGTCATGCACATGTCGAGTATCCAATCCTCTCCGGGCAGTGTGTCTCAAGTCAGAGAAAGCGCCGCATATTTAACGCGTTACGCTAAGCAAAATAGCGTGGCAATGTTTATTGTGGGCCATGTAACAAAAGATGGCAGCTTAGCAGGGCCGAAAGTCCTTGAGCACTGCATTGACTGTTCCATGATGCTCGATGGCGATAATGATAGCCGCTACCGTACCCTACGCGGACATAAAAACCGTTTTGGCGCTGTTAACGAGCTGGGCGTATTTGCGATGACGGAAAAAGGCATGAAAGAGGTGAAAAACCCCTCCGCTATCTTTTTAAACCGTTCTGAAATGCATGCGCCTGGAACCGTTGTGTTTGTCATCTGGGAAGGAAGTCGACCCTTGTTGGTTGAAGTGCAAGCGTTAGTCGATTACTCCCAAGCTGGGCATCCAAGGCGTGTTGCCGTGGGGGCCGAGCAAAACCGATTAGCCATGTTGCTGGCGATTTTGCACCGTCATGGCGAAGTGCAAATGTCGGATCAAGATGTTTTCATCAACGTGGTTGGCGGCGTTAAAGTCTCTGAAACGGGGGCCGATCTGGCGTTACTGTTGGCGTTGGTTTCTAGCTTTAGAAATCGCGCTTTGCCGCAAGATCTAATTGTATTCGGCGAAGTCGGTTTGGCAGGGGAAATTCGTCCGGTACCCAATGGTAGCGAGCGCTTGTCTGAGGCGGCAAAGCATGGCTTTAAGCGGGCAATCGTGCCTAAAGCCAATGTACCAAAACAAGATTTGGGTATGGAAATTGTGCCTGTTACTCAACTAAAAGAAGCGTTGGAAACACTGTAAGCTAACCGCTTGCAGCAAGGGCGTGCAGCTCTCGGTTTAAGATCTCTTCACTACCGAGGTTAAGCTCAATAATACGCCTGAGCTCGGAAATACTGTCGATATCCATTTTGTCACAACGGATACCAAGCTGGTTATTCTCAACGTGGCAAATGGTGCCATCAAATTCAATACCTTGCGGCAAGGTTGGGAAGAGAATTTTGATGTGCAGTTGAGCGGAAACTGGGGGGATGTGTGTGTGCTCACACTCGACGAGCGCGCCTTTTAGTGAAATGTCGATGAGTTGCCCTGACCACGTTTCATTATCAGAACGCAATTCGACTTTGCTTTGAAGTACAACTCGAGAGAAATGTCTTTTTTCCATAGATAGCTGACCTCTTCAACATGGTTGATATGTTGGAGATTATAGCTATCTATTGGTGGTTTGTGTGCTGGATTACCGGATTAATCTATAGCTTCTGTCAATATCTGGCGACAGTGTTTTATGCCGATAGACTGATTTTCGCCTAAACGCGCCATACCATGTTTCTTAAGGCGGGTGACAATGGCTTCAACCGCGGTTTCTTTGTCCGTGTTGTGCTCAGTCAGGCGAGTGGGCACATTTAAGCTTAAATAGAAATCTTCCATCGCTTGAATGGTGTTCAGGGCCAAGTCTTCATTTAGCGGCAACCCGAACACATTTTGGCCCAATTGCTTTAATTTATCTGCCTTGTGTTCAATTTGGTTACGCAGCAATGCAGGTTGCACAATGGCCAAAGAGCGCGCGTGATCTACACCGTATAACGCCGTCAGCTCGTGACCAATCATGTGCGTAGCCCAATCTTGCGGCACACCTACGCCAATGAGGCCATTCAGCGCTTGGTTGGCAGTCCACATAAGGTTGGCGCGCCAAGCATCATCTTGCGCATCAATGCGCTTTCCAAGTTGGAGCAAGGTGCGCAGTAACGCTTCTGCATAGCCTTCTTGAACCATGGCATCGGTTGAATAGGTGAGGTATTGCTCGCAAACATGCACCCACGCATCGACAATACCGTTTTCTACCTGCCTTGCTGGCAATGTTTTGATGACATCGGGATCGAGAACCGCAAATTGTGGCAGCACTTGTCGTGTGAAAAAGCTGAGTTTTTCGCTGGTTTCTGCCTTGCCAATGACCGAGGCCGGGTTGGATTCGGAGCCTGTTGCTGGAAGGGTTAAGATTGCACCCAAGGGCAAGGCTTTTTCGATAGGCGCTTGTTTTTTAAGAATGTCCCATCCTACACCTTCATAAAACCGTGCCGCTGCAATGTATTTTACTCCGTCGATTACGGAGCCACCGCCCACAGCCAAGATAAAATCAACTTGCTCTTGCTTGGCAAGTTCAACGGCTTGGTCTAATTGCTCGACCACCGGGTTGGGCTGAATACCCGAAAATTCGACCCATTGGTGCTCACTTAATGCATCAACAACTTGCTGATAAATACCGTTGTTTTTTATTGAGCCGCCACCGTAAACAAGCAGGACTTTGTGCGCCTTAGGAATAAGGTTGGCGATGCTTTTAATTTGACCTTGACCGAATTGAATTTGAGTTGGGTTGGCGTAGGAGAATTGCATGATGGGTTGTGTTCCTATTCTGCTTGAGTCGGGCCGACTTAACGTGCCCCGAGTATAGATGAGGCCAACAGGGGTAACAAGCACCGTCATGCACAACAAAGCTCTCCTTAAACTAGCTAATCGAGAGGGCTTCACTTCGAATTAAATGATGCAAAGGCTCATTGCCCGTAGGGGAAAACTGGCTCAATTGCACCAAGGCTAGCTCGAGAGTCGCCATGGCATCGGATAACGCGTTATGTGCGTTGATTTCTCCTAACCCATAGCGTTTACGGCAGTTAACCAAAGAGAGGTCTTTAGGGCCGATAGGGTGTTGCCTTTTCAGCAATAAATAACGCTCCAGTTGTAGGGTATCGATGAAAATAAATTCTGGAAAAGCGATATCGAGTTTATTACAGGCATTTTTTAACGCATTGGTGTCGAGTAGGGCGTTGTGAAACACCCAAATAGCGGTTTGTGAATGGGATAACAATTGCTGCAAAATAGGCTCTAACTCTCGCCCTTGCTCGATGTCTTGATTAGTGAGGCCGTGAATTGTCGGGCTTTGTTGCAGATCCGCTTCGGTTTTCACAACGGCGTGGCAAGCTGAGCCTAATTGAATCTTTTGCTGCTCCGCACTCACCCAGCCAAAGGATACAATTTCGGCATCCTTTTCTAAGCTGGTTAACTCCAAATCAACCGCCAACAAGGGCAGGTGCTTAATGGGCATGTTATGCCATTCAGGAGAAAGCAAGTGGCTTTTAAAAATACGACGAGCAATACGCTGAAGGTGAGTGATTAAATCCGTCAACTTGCCATCCCACCACTGAATTTCATCACTAACCCCTGCTGTGCTTGGTGAATTTGTTGAAATGCTTTTTTCAATTGATAGCGCTCGATGGGTGATAGCTCACGCATGGACACAAGGTTATCGGTGGCATTTTGTGTGAGCTGATGTCGCCAGCGTAATCGGTTCAAAAATAGCCACGCTTCTTTTAAGTTACGTCTGTCCGGTTTGCTTAAGCCGGACTTGTCGGAAAGCGCGTCAATTCGCTCCACCGTTGAAGGTTGAATAATGCCATCGGCAAGGGCATAAATTCTCACTATGTCGTTTAAAATGGCCACGGCTTTTTCTTTAATGTTGATGCAATCCTTAGTTGGGGCCTTTTTCTCAAAAACAAATTGGCGGAACAGTGATAACGGGACATCAACATCGTTAGCGAAACGTGCTAATGACGCGAGAAACATTGAGTTACGCAGTATTTTTGTGCGTGCGTGTACGTATTTGTCAAAAAGAGACAAGCTGCCGGAAACGGCGCGTATGTCGAGGAAAATATTGAAACGCATGATGGCGTCTTCACTGGGGTTGGTGCAGCGGTTTTGGGTTTGCGCTAAGGCATCATCAATAGCCATTCGCAGCTCTGGGTTTGATGCCATGATGTTGCCACCGCAAAGTTTAATACCGCATTTGGCTAATCCGTTACACACATAATCGGCAAATTCCGCAAAGTATTGTGACTCTTCGTCATTGGCGCGGCGGGCTAACAGTAAAGCGTTATCTTGATCCGAGCCTAGATTCTGATCCCCCCGTGCTTGTGAGCCATAAACCAGCCAACAGTAGGGCATTGGCGGTTGCCCGTTTTGTGTGGTGAAAAAGCCAATGAGTTTGCGCGTCATGATATCGGTGGCTTGAGAAAGCACTTTACCGGCAATATCAAAATCACTGAATCGGCTGGCGTAGGTTTTGAAATAGTGGGGGATTTGCCATGAGGCATTAATCAACTCGTACAAGTTTTCGGCCTTGGCGATATCGTCAATCACTAGCAATATATTGCTGCGCTGTGCGCGCAATATATCGGATGCGCTGACCATGCCCAAAATATTGTTTTTGCCCGTTCGGATGCAAGGGTCCACTACGGGCAAGTGATGGATATTGTGCTGTGTCATGATACTTAACGCATCCAACATATTCGCGTTGCCATTGGTGGTAATGGGCGTGGTGGTCATCACCTCAGAAACGGCTACATGGGGCGATATGCCTTTGGCAACCACTCGGCTGCGAATGTCTTTGTCGGTAAGAATACCGATAAGCGAGTTATCCTCAGTAATTAACAGTGATGAAACCCGCTCTTTTGCCATGATTTTAGCGCAGTCTTCTACCGTGGTTCCTGATTCGGTGGTAATGGGTGTGCGCTTTAATTGGCCTTGTATTTTTTGGTACAACCAAATGTTGGCAGATTCATCTAAGGGTGTCGATTCATCTTCTTTTTGGCTGTAACTTTTAAAGAATTTGGCGACGGTTGCGTTTTGCTCAATGAGCGCTCTGATGGCGTCAATGGGCAAGCTGTACACTAAACCGGGTTCTTCAATGGCAATGTAAATGTCTTGGTAGTTAGGGTCGTGGATAAGGGGCAATCCGAAAAAGTCGCCTTCGCCTAATTGGCGGGTGTGGCCCTTTTCTTTAACGCTGTAATGACCGCCTTGAATGAAAAACACGTGGGATTTTTCGTTCGGCAATTGCGCTTCGATATTTTCACTGGTGACGTAATTTAGCGTTGATACTTTCACCAAGTCGATAAGGGCGCTTTTGGTTAGCCCATCAAACGGCGCGTGGCTTTCAAAAAACTGTAGGACTTGCTCTGGAATTTCCACTATTCAACCCCTTTTAATCGTGCGACAAGCGCGTGTTTACACGGCGCTTTTGCCTTAAATTGATATTGTCAGGTTAGCAAACTTTATAATGAAAAAAGCAGCGGTTACTGGGGGTAACCACTGCTTAATTAGGTTTAATTGATCTGACTCAATGAGCGAGTTTTCGGGTTCGCTACTAGTGGTCGATCGCTTCGCCAGCGCCTTTCGGGTAGCGAATACTTTCAACAAGCTCTTGAATCTCTTCTGGTGCAGGTCCTTTTATCTTGTACACGATAAAGGCCACAATGAAGTTCACAATCATACCCAGTGTACCAATCCCTTCTGGAGACACGCCGAAGAACCAGTTTTCAGGCACGTTCGCCGCAGGGTTGATGAACTTGAAGTAAATGATGTAAGCCGCTGTGAAGAAGATACCTGCAATCATGCCCGACACCGCTGCAACACTGCTCATACGCTTGTGGAAAATACCCAAGATAATGGCAGGGAAGAAGGATGACGCTGCTAAGCCGAAGGCGAAAGCAACCACCTGGGCCACAAATCCGGGCGGATTAATCCCGAGGTAACCGGCAATGACCAAGGCCGTGGCGGCGGCTATCCGCGCAAACAGCAGTTCTTGTTTATCGGATATGTGCGGCATGAGGTTTCGTTTTAACAGATCGTGAGACACCGAGGTTGAGATAACCAGTAGCAAGCCTGCGGAGGTAGACAGTGCCGCTGCAACACCACCTGCGGCAACAAGCGCAATCACCCACACAGGTAAATCTGCAATTTCAGGGTTTGCAAGTACCATGATGTCGCGGTCAACTTTCATTTCGTTGCGTTCATCACCCGAGTAGAACATGTTGCCGTCGCCGTTCTTATCTTCCCATTGAATCAAGCCTGTTTGTTCCCAGTTCTTAATCCAAGAAGGTGCTTCAGCGTAAGGCGTACCCGTTTGCTCTGTGCCATTGATGGTTTCAATCATGTTGACACGAGAGAAGGCTGAAATTGCAGGTGCTGTTGTGTAGATAACCGCAATGAACAATAACGCCCAGCCCGCACTCTTACGTGCATCACTGACTTTAGGAACGGTGAAGAAGCGAACGATAACGTGAGGCAAGCCTGCCGTACCGACCATAAGAGCAGCAGTAATGAAGAATACATCGATGGTGCTCTTATTCCCATCGGTGTATTCGGTAAACCCGAGTTCGGTGGAGAGCCCGTCGAGTTTGTCGAGCAGGAAGGTCCCGGACCCATCTGCCATTTCAGCCCCAAATCCAAATTGTGGGAATACGTGGCCTGTCATGATGATTGAAATAAAGATCGCTGGAACAAGGTAAGCGAAGATCATAATGCAGTACTGCGCAACCTGTGTGTAGGTGATCCCTTTCATGCCGCCCAATACAGAATAGAAGAATACGATAGCAATACCTAAGATAACGCCCATCGTGATGTCGACTTCTAAGAAACGGCTGAACACTACGCCCACGCCGCGCATTTGGCCCGCGATGTAAGTGAAGGAAACGAATAGCGCACAAATTACCGCAACGGTACGGGCGGTTTGCGAGTAGTAACGATCACCGATGAAATCAGGCACGGTGAATTTACCGAATTTTCTTAAGTAAGGCGCAAGACAAAGTGCAAGCAGTACGTATCCACCTGTCCAGCCAAGTAAGTAAACAGAACCGTCATAACCCATGAAAGAAATCAGGCCTGCCATTGAAATAAAGGAGGCGGCCGACATCCAGTCTGCTGCTGTCGCCATACCATTCATAACAGGGTGAACACCGCCACCTGCTACGTAAAACTCTTTTGTTGAGCCAGCTCTGGCCCAAATTGCGATTCCAACGTAGACCAAGAAAGTGAGGCCTACAATCAGAAACGTCATGCCTTGAATACCCATAGCGTTCTCCTATTCTTCGTCTACGCCGAATTCTTTATCGAGTTCGTTCATCTTTTTCACGTAAATGAATATGAGCACAACGAACACATAAATTGCCCCTTGTTGGGCAAACCAAAAGCCGAGTTTAAAACCAAAGAATTGGATTTCATTTAAGGCGTCGACGAGCAAAATGCCGAAGCCGTAGGAGACTACAAACCAAACTGTGAGCAGTTTGCCCAGCAGGCTCATATTCTTGCGCCAGTAGGCGACTTTTTGTTCTTCAGACTGGAAAGCCATTGCTGTTCCTCCGTTATTATAATTTGGGCTATTAGCGATGCTTACTTTAAACCCAAGTGGGAAATGAAAGTATCGGACCTTGGTCCCATATGTAAAAAGGACGTAATATTTTCGTTAACAGTGAAAGTTAACTATCTGAAAAATATAGACTAGTTGCAAGAGCGAGGGATAAGGCTAAGGCGCTGTGAAATCGAGAAAGGTGTAAAGAATGGAAGATACTCAGAGGGAGAATTACTGCTCGCTCCCTCAAAAAATAGCAAGCTTAAAACTGAGTTGAATAGGCCAAACTGATAAAGTCGATGCCTGGGTTTTCTGAATCTAAGCCACCGTTTGAATAGTGCATGTAACGCAGGGCAACAGAGTGATTGAGTTTTTCACCGAATTGCATGTTCACACCAATGCGATCTTCAAATTGAAAGTGTGTTCCCATGTCTTTACCGGCGAACATGGTGTCTTCAAGAATGGATACACCGATACCCGCTTCCCAACGAATAGGGTTACCGAACATGGTGGCAAATTGTTTTGTGAAGACTGGCGATAGCGCAATGGCGTAGTTTTCATCGTCTTCGTTGCTGCTGTCGCCGTCGCTCCAGTAGTTTAAGCTCACTTCCCAATACACATCGACATCGCCAAGTAGAGGCAGGTCTTTCAGTGTGGTTTCGTGTGGGCGAAAACCTAAGCGAACACCATCAACATCACTTTCACCAATGAGGTAGTCGACGGCAAACGCCGTGTCTGCAGCGCTTGCTGAACTTGAAAACATCAAACCTAAGGTCATGGCGACAAGAGGAAAAAAGCCTGATACATTCCCGTTATTTGGCATATAAAAGCACCCTTAATGTAATTTAGGCGCGGATTCTAAAATAAAAAATGGGTAAATAAAACATCCCTGTTGCAATTGGATGTTTCCGAATGTTAATTTTTTGTATAGATATTTATCTGTCTCGGTAATAACATCTTGTTATCTAACGGTGTTATGCGGGCTTCAGGCCGTTTTCTTCAATAAAAAATCACTCATTCTTTTTTGCGATTTTATATAGCCGCTAAATGTTACCATTGCGTTAACTCTTCAGGTTTTATTCATTTTGGAATTGGAATCTACCTAAATCGTTACACTTATCGGACTTTGGTCTGACGCATCAATATGGGGCAATTGCTGTGATATAGTTTGCTGTTATATGCGGAATAAAACGCTAAATCGTTAACGATTTTCATAGAGTGCTGCGAATGACTTTGGGCCTAACATTGTTAGCATTTGCTTACCTCGTCACCCTATTTTGGTTAGGGCGCTGGGGCGATAAGCACAGTGCTAATGCGAAGAAATTGACTTCTCACCCCGCCGTTTACGGCCTCGCTCTTGCGATCTACTGCACTGCGTGGACCTTCTTTGGTGCAGTGGGGGAGGCCACGCGAAATCAATGGAATTACTTGCCCATTTTGTTGGGGCCTGCACTGGTTTATATTGTGGGCCGACGCTTCCTGTATAAGCTGGTTGTTGTCAGTAAAAAGCAGAACATTACCACGGTGGCGGACTTCATTTCCTCGCGTTACGGTAAACGGCAAACCGTGGCGCTGCTGGTGACGTTAATCGCGTTATTGGCCACTATTCCCTACATTGCGTTGCAACTAAAAGCCATTGGATTGACCTTTACGATTATCTCGGGTCAAGAAAATGCCGACTACGTCATTGTGCTTTCCACCTTTTTCATTGGCCTGTTCTGCATCTACTTTGGTACGCAAAAAACCGATGTCACGGAATATCGTCATGGCTTAATGCTTGCGATTGCTTTTGAATCCATCGTGAAGCTTGTGGCGCTGATTTTAGTGGCAGGGGTAAGCTATTTATTCTGGGCAGGAACACCGAGCGCCGAAGCTACCGGGGCGGCGTATAGCATGATTTCGCCTAACTTCTTTGATGACTTTAGCCTTGCAGGCCTAAGCTCGATCGAGTTTTGGGCGCAAACGCTCATTGCGGGCGCAGCGATTATTTGTTTACCAAGGCAATATCATGTTGCCATTGTCGATAACCTGGATCCTAAGCACTTAAAAACGGCCCAATGGTTGTTTCCTACTTACTTGCTCATTATCGCCTTAACCATTCCCGTGATTGCCTCTTTCGGTAACATTGCATTTGGCAATAACAGCAGCATTTCACCAGACACCTACGTTATTCATTTGGCCTTAGAAAGCCAATCAACGCTGGTTACTAGCATCGTGTTTTTGGGAGGTTTGTCGGCCGCGACAGCCATGATCATTGTGGCAACACTCACGCTGAGCACGATGGTGACGAATGACGTGATCTTGCCGCGCATTTTAACGGCTTCCCCTACGGCGGCAAAACCGGGTATTCATACGCAGAAAATTTTGTGGATCCGCCGCGTGGTGATTGCGGGTTTATTAGTCCTTGCCGCTTTGTACCATCAGCAGCTTTCATCTGGCACAACGCTTACTCACATCGGTTTATTGGCGTTTTCTTTGGTGGTGCACTTGTTGCCAGCCATTGTTGGCGGGTTGTATTGGAAGCGGGCAAACGCGCAAGGTGTGTACGCAGGATGGATAGCAGGCTTGGCTGTCTGGATTTGGTGGTTAATTGTGCCATTATTAAATGACGGTCTACAGCCGCAACAGCAAAGCGAAATGATAAGCCTTGCGGCGGTAGTCAGCCTCTTTTCAAATATGGGTGCATTTATTGTGTTTTCCATCTTGGCGCCTCAGCGGTTAGCCGACAAAATTCAGGCGCAAGCGTTTGTTGATAGCGACGAACAGAAACTGAACCCGCTAAAGTTAACGGCGACTAATGTCACTAATGACGATCTCATCACCGTCATGAACACCTTTTTAGGTAACGAACGAAGCCGTCAGCTGCTGCAAGATTTCGAGCAGAAAAATCAAATTCGTATTGAAGGGTTGTCTTCCCCTGAAAGCTTATTTATTCAATTTTGTGAACGCGCGTTAGGTGGTGTGATTGGCGCGTCGAGCGCGCACTTGCTTATCAATTCTGTAGTGAGTGGTGAACAGCTCAATTTTGAACAAGTGATTCAGGTGTTCGATGAAACGGCGCGCGCAATTCAAATTAACCAGTCTGCGCTGTTTGCCTCGCTTGAGAGCATGGAGCAAGGCATTAGCGTTATCGATCGTGATTTAAACCTTGTGGCATGGAACCAAAAGTACCTTGAAATGTTCGATTATCCGCAAGGCTTGGTGAGTTATGGAACGCCTATCGAAGAGTTGGTTCGTTACAACGCAATCCGGGGGGAGTGTGGGGTCGGTGAGGTTGAAATGCTCGTGCAAAAACGGGTTGAGCATTTGCGTGCGGGCAAGCCTCACAAATTCATTCGTCAGCGCAGTGATGGCAAGGTGATTGAGATGGTGGGTAATCCGCTGCCAAGTGGCGGCTTTGTAACCAGCTTTAACGACGTTACCGAGCACATCGAGCTGCAAAAGGCCTTAGAAGAAGCCAACATCGATTTGGAAAAACGTATTCAGCATCGTGCGAAGGAAGTGCAAGCCATTAATGCGGAGCTGCGCTCTGAGATTGAACGGCGCAGCGAGGTTGAAAAAGAGTTGATGTCGGCGCGCTCAGCTGCGGAAGAAGCGAATCAAAGTAAAACTCGCTTTCTCGCTTTGGCGAGCCACGATGTGTTGCAGCCATTAAACGCAGCCAAACTGTATTTATCGGCTTTAAGGGAAGTGGATTTATCCTCTGAAGCGTCGGGAATCTTTGAAAAAATCGACGACAGCGTGAACGCCAGCGAAGCCATGATTTCTATGCTGCTGGATATTTCTCGCTTAGAACAAGGCGAAATGAAGCCCACCATGACCAGTGTGCGTTTGCAAAGCGTATTAACGCCGTTGGTGGACGAGTTTGAAGTGGTAGCATTGAAAAAAGGCTTGTTGCTGTCTTCTGTGGTGGATGATGTGTGGGTGAAAACCGATGCAACGTATTTGCACCGCATCGTACGAAATCTGCTTTCCAATGCGATTAAATACACTAACATTGGCTCGGTTGTGATGAAGGCACACATCGACCCAGAAGATGATACCAAAGTCGTCATCGATGTGATTGACACAGGCGTTGGTATTCCTGATTTAGAGCAAGGCAAAATATTTAACGACTTCTACCGTGTGCAAAACAGCCAAGCGGAAGGCGTGGGCTTAGGCTTAGGTGTTGTGTCGCGTTTATCTGAACAAATTAACGCTGTGATCTCGGTGTCTTCAGAAGTGTGGAAAGGCAGCTGCTTCTCGGTTTCAGTGGCGCGCACCGAGCCACAAAGCGAGCAAAGTATTGGCCCGGAGATGTCGAAAACAGGGTTAAATACGCTGCAAGTATTGTGCATCGATGATGAGCAACAAAACCTCAACGCCATGAAAACGTTATTGAATAAATGGTCGCTTGATGTGGAGTGTGTCACTGATAAAGATTCAGCACTTGAAGCGGTTTTGCGCCAAGAACCCAATATTTTGCTGGTGGATTATCAGCTGGAAAATAACGAAAACGGCATTGATATTATTCTCGCTATTCGCGCCCAGTGTGGATACCGCATTCCTGCAATTTTAGTGACGGCGAATCGCGAAGAGCATGTCATCAATGCGGCGTCTGATAACGACATTTTCTATCTGACTAAGCCTGTTAAGCCCGCCAAATTACGTGCGCTGTTAAGGGGTATAAAAACCCCAAAACGGGGTGAAGCGTAAGCCTAGCTAGCCTGAAAGCAAAACTAGCATTCAGGCGGCTCTAGCTGTAATTGCGTAGCAATAATCACCGCTTGCGTGCGGTTACTGATGCCCAACTTTTTGAAAATCGACGTAATGTGGGTTTTCACCGTTTTCTCGGCAATCCCTAAGCTGTAGCCAATCTGCTTATTTAGCAAACCGTCTCTTAGCATACACAGCACTTTGTATTGCGCGGGCGTGAGCGTTGACACCCTATCTACCAAATCGGCAAATTCTGGGTCTTCTGCGGCTTCTGATGAGAAGTTTTCTGGGAGCCAGATATCGCCATCCACCATACTTTCAATGGCTTTGGCAATGGTGGCTGCATCGGTTGTTTTGGGGACAAAACCTAGCGCACCCACATCAATAATTTTATTAATGATGTCTTTGTTCTCTGTACCGGATACGACTGCAACAGGAAGGTCGGGGAAGGTTTTACGAATGTGAATGAGGCCAAATAAGTCTTGGCTTCCGGGCATATGAAGGTCCAAAAGAAGTAAATCAATGTCCAAGCCTTGATTCAAAATATCCAAGGCTTGGCTCATATCACTTGCTTCGTGTATGGACACTTCATCCATATGGGCATTTAACGCCCCGCGCAGTGCATCTCGATATAACGGATGATCGTCCGCTATAAGCAGGTTAATCATTTACATCATGTTCCTGATATGTGGATAGACTGCGCTATGTTACCTATTTGTTAAGCCTATTTTCAATCAATGGATCAACAACAGATGGATCGGCGAGGGTAGAGGTGTCTCCCAATGAGCCATAATCGTTGGCGGCAATCTTGCGTAAAATGCGTCGCATAATCTTGCCAGACCTTGTTTTTGGTAGGCCCGGAGTCCATTGAATGAAGTCCGGCGTTGCAATAGGACTGAGTTCCGTTCTGACCCATTGGCGCACTTCGGCAGTTAACTCATCGGATGCCTCTACGCCTGTTACAGGTGTTATATAAACGTAAATGCCTTGTCCTTTGATGTCGTGAGGGTAACCCACAACCGCAGCTTCGGCGACCGATTCGTGTGCGACCAATGCGCTTTCAATTTCGGCTGTGCCTAAGCGGTGACCTGATACGTTAAGCACATCGTCAACGCGCCCGGTGATCCAGTAGTCGCCATCTTCATCGCGTCTTGCACCATCGCCTGTGAAATAAACGTTGTCGTAAGTGCTGAAATAGGTTTGAACGAAGCGTTCATGATCGCCAAAGAGCGTGCGAGCTTGGCCCGGCCAGCTATCTTTAATGATGAGATTGCCTTCGGTGGCCCCTTCTAGTTCGTTACCATCGTTATCCACCAGCGCAGGCTGCACACCAAAGAAAGGCTTGGTCGCAGAGCCTGGTTTTAAATCGGTTGCGCCCGGCAGCGGGGTGATTAGCATGCCACCGGTTTCTGTTTGCCACCATGTGTCCACAATCGGACATTGGCTATTACCGATGTTTTCGTGATACCAGTGCCACGCTTCAGGGTTAATTGGCTCGCCCACGGAGCCTAATAAGCGAAGCGTTTCACGATTTGAGCCTTCTGCAGCCAATGTACCTTTTGCCATTAGGGCGCGAATAGCGGTGGGTGCAGTGTAAAGAATGTTGACTTCGTGTTTATCAACGATTTGACCAATACGACGCTCGTCTGGATAGGTTGGGATACCTTCGAACATCAAGGTCGTTGCGCCGTTAGCAAGCGGGCCGTAAACGATGTAGGAATGGCCAGTGATCCAACCTACGTCGGCGGCACACCAATACACATCACCTGGCTGATAATCGAACACGTATTTGTGCGTGGCAGCGGCATAAACAAGGTAGCCTCCTGTGGTATGCAGTACGCCTTTGGGCTTGCCCGTTGAACCGGAGGTATACAGGATGAACAGTGGGTCTTCAGCATTCATCACTTCAGGCTCACAAGTAGCAGGGTATTGTGCGGTGACCTCTTGCCACCACTGCTCTTTGTCACCCAGTTCAAGGTCGGAACCTGCGTTATAGACAAAAGTGTGAGCAACGGTTGGACAGCGGTTGTCTTTTAAGGCTTCATCTACGTTTTTCTTCAGCGGGAATACGCGACCACCACGGTTGCCTTGGTCTGCTGTTAGCACGACTTTGGCTTCGCAATCGTTGATTCTATCGGCAATGGCGTTGGGCGAAAACCCTCCGAAAATAACAGAGTGCACTGCGCCGATTCGCGCACAAGCGAGCATGGCATAAGCCGCTTCGGGGATCATCGGCATGTAAATAGCCACGCGATCGCCTTTGTTCACGCCGTGATCTTTTAAGGCGTTTGCCAGGCGACACACATTATCGTGCAATTCTTGGAAGCTAATATGTGCGCTAGTTTCAGGATCATCGCCTTCCCAAATGATGGCGGTTTCGTTGGCGCGTTCTGCTAAGTGACGATCGATGCAGTTTACCGTTACGTTAAGCTCGCCATCTTCAAACCATTTAATGTCTAGGTTGTCTTTGCTAAAACGGGTGGATTTGATTTTGCTTGGGAAGGTGTGCCATTCCAAAATGTTTGCTTGTTTTTCCCAGAATGTTGCGGGATCGGCAATCGACTCGGCATACAGCTCGTTATATTTCTTGCGGTCAATCAAATAGTCTCTATTCGTTTTGCTCATATTCATGCCTCTTGAATGCTGATCATTAAGGCAATGCGCTGAGTTGATTTAGCGTGACGTTAACGTCAATGCGCATTGCGAGTCAGTAAGTATCTGTGACTCATTCTTAAAAAAAGCACGGCGACGAAGTATCGGACTTTGGTCTTACTCGGACCAAAGTCCTATGGGCAGTTCTACGTTATTGCGACAAATTCAAAAGGGTGATGACGAGGAATAAAACCATGAAAACAATGCACGAATTACAAAACGAAAACGCACAAGACTCTCATAACTCTGTAGAAAGTTCTAATCTCGAATTACGCGCTCGCAAAGGCGGCGCTTTGAAAAAATCTTTAGTGGCACTGGCCTTGGTCGCCGGTTCACACACGGGCATGTCACAAGCGTTGGCAGCCGACCCTTTTGAAGACACCGACATTTCTTTTAGTGGATACATTAAGTGGGACTCCATGTTCAGTAACTACAGCGATGGCAGCATTGCTTCAGGGAGCATTGGTCGCGACTTTTATGTGCCGAGCTTAACGCCCGTAGGCGGCGTGGATGAATCCACTCAATTCGACTCGCATATCCGCCAGAGTCGCTTTCGTTTTACCGCTGACACAGATTTAGGCGGCGGTGAAAAAATCACAGGGGTGCTTGAATTTGATATGCAGGTGGTGCCAGACGGTAACGAGCGCATCAGTAACTCGCACCAACCGCGTATTCGCCACGCGTTCATCAAGTATAAAAACTTATTATTGGGGCAAACGTGGAGTACCTTCCAAGACGTGAAAGCCTTGCCTGAAGCCGTGGATTTTATCGGTGTGACGGATGGCACTATCTTCGCCCGTCAAGCCATGATTCGCTATACCCATGGCCCTTTTGAGATTGCATTAGAAAACCCAGAAACGACCGTAACACCCTACGGTGGTGGCGGTCGTATTGTCACTGACGATAACTCTGTGCCCGATCTGATTGCCCGTTATACCTTCAACGGTGACTGGGGCCATGTGGCCGTTGCCGGTATGTTGCGTGAGTTGGCTTATGACAATGGCACGGTGGATAGCACTGAAACGGGTTATGGCGTGAGCTTAACCGGTAAATTTAACTTTGGACGCGATGATTTACGTGTGATGTTTAACGCTGGTTCGGGGTTAGGGCGCTATCTTGCTTTGAACGCTTCTAACGGCGCAGTACTGGATGCCAATAATGAATTAGAAGCCATCGATTCGATTGGCTATGCCGTGGCGTATCGTCACTGGTGGAATGACGACATGCGAAGCACGTTTATGTTCTCGCAAATGGATGTCGACAATGAAGTGGAGCTAACAGGTTTAAATGTAACGGAAAGCACCTACAGCGCGCGAGTTAACTTGATGTACTCTCTGAATAAAAAACTGGAAGTGGGTGCGGAATATGGTTATGCCAAGCGCGAGGTAGAAAGTGGGCTAGAAGGCGATATGAATCGCTTCCAGTTCATGGCTAAGTACTCGTTCTAAGAGGTGACGTGATTTGTGGCCATATTTGCTCTACTTGCTCGGAGCAATATGTGCCACACTTTTTTTACTCTAGAAAATGAAAGTGTGTTTAATAATAAAAACGCCGCGATCAATGGATACGCGGCGTTTTTTTATATAAGCGATACGCGAGTTGTATAGGCGATAAGCTAGCTCATCTTCTTATACTTCAAGCGATGAGGCTCAACCACGTCTTGTCCGAAGTTGTCTTTCAACCACGTTTCGTAATCTGTGTAGTTACCTTCGTAGAAGTTAATTTTGCCTTCATCACGGTAATCAAGGATGTGCGTTGCAACACGGTCAAGGAACCATCTATCGTGCGAGATAACCATGGCGCAGCCTGGGAACTCCAATAAGGCATTTTCTAAGGCGCGAAGGGTTTCAACGTCTAGATCGTTGGTTGGCTCATCCAGTAGCAATACGTTGCCGCCCGCTTTAAGAAGCTTGGCTAAGTGAACACGGTTGCGCTCACCACCTGATAAATCTTTGATGAATTTTTGCTGATCATTACCTTTGAAGTTAAAGCGGCTTGCATAAGCTCGGCTGTTAATTTCAAAGTTACCAATGCGCAAAATATCTTGTTCATCAGAGAGCTCTTGCCAAACGGTTTTGTTGCCGTCCATGTGATCGCGGAACTGCTCAACGCTGGAAACTTTAACCGTCTCACCCACAATAATTTCACCTGCATCAGGCTTTTCTTGCTCAGTAAGCATACGGAATAGGGTCGATTTACCCGCGCCGTTCGGGCCAATAATCCCTACGATAGCGCCTTTGGGCATGGTGAAGCTTAAATCGTCGATTAACATGCGATCGCCGTAACCTTTTTTCAGGTTTTTCACTTCAATAACCTGATCGCCTAAGCGCTCACCGGGCGGAATGAATAGCTCGTTAGTTTCGTTACGTTTTTGGTAATCAGACGTGTTCATTTCTTCAAAGCGAGACATACGCGCTTTACTCTTCGCCTGACGACCTTTTGGATTACTGCGAACCCATTCAAGTTCTTGCTTCATGGATTTAACGCGGGCGTTTTCACTGCGTTCTTCTTGTTCTAGACGCTTTTCTTTTTGCTCTAGCCATGAAGAGTAGTTACCTTCCCACGGAATACCGTGACCGCGGTCAAGTTCCAAAATCCAGCCCGCAACGTTATCGAGGAAGTAACGGTCGTGGGTAATGGCAACCACGGTGCCTTCGTAGTCGTGTAAGAAGCGTTCCAGCCACGCGACCGATTCGGCATCCAAGTGGTTAGTCGGTTCGTCAAGCAGCAGCATGTCGGGCTTTTCAAGCAATAAGCGACAAAGTGCAACACGGCGGCGCTCACCACCTGATAGTTTTGATACATCCGCATCCCAAGGGGGAAGACGAAGGGCATCCGCTGCGCGCTCTAGTGCGTTGTCGAGGTTGTGACCGTCTTTACTTTGGATGATGGCTTCCAGTTCGCCTTGTTCTTTGGCAAGGGCGTCGAAGTCAGCATTTTCATCCGCGTAGGCGGCGTAAACTTCTTCGATGCGCTTAAGTGCGTGAACGACATCGGCAACGGCTTCTTCGATGTTGCCACGAACGTCTTTAGATTCATCCAGCTGCGGCTCCTGAGGAAGATAGCCAATGTTCAAGCCGGGTTGCGGTCTAGCTTCACCTTCAATTTCAGTATCAACGCCTGCCATGATGCGCAATAGTGTTGATTTACCTGCACCGTTTAAACCTAAAACACCGATTTTGGCGCCGGGGAAGAAGCTTAGGGAAATGTCTTTAAGAATTTGTTTCTTTGGTGGGACGATTTTACCCACCCTAGACATGGTATATACGTATTGAGACATAAATTCAGAATATCCAGTGTTAAGTTGGCGCTATTTTAAAGGAGACACGTAAGCGTTGGAATGTTTGATTGCTTATTTTCGTATCAGAAAAAGGGTTTATTTAGAGATAGCGCAAAAATTTCACACGACAAGTCACGATAAATTGCTTTACCTGTTAATTAATCTTTACGTATTGTCGATTATTTAATTTAAAGTATTTAAAATATTAATGTTTATGCTTTCACTTATTAAGTATTGATATTTTATTACTGCTTCTGTAAGTGCCATAAGTTAAATACTTGAGTCGGCCTGAGAAATTTCTTTTTTGCCGGTTGCGCAGGATTTATTCGAGCCCAAATCATAGGCATATCTGATGATTATTAAGCGGTTTGAAATACGGTATTTAGGGGCTAGAATAAGCCTCTTTGTGCTTCGTTGTTATTATTGAGGATTTACGATGTTATCACGTGATATGACTATTGCAGATTTTGATCCAGAGTTAGCTGGCGCTATGAAACTTGAGTGCCAACGTCAGGAAGAACATATTGAGTTGATTGCATCAGAAAACTATTGCAGTCCACGCGTTTTAGAAGCCCAAGGATCTCAGCTTACGAATAAATATGCTGAAGGTTATCCGGGCAAGCGTTACTACGGCGGGTGTGAGCACGTTGATGTGGCAGAAGCATTAGCCATTGACCGTGCAAAAGAATTATTTGGCGCAGATTATGCGAACGTTCAGCCTCATTCAGGCTCGCAAGCAAATTCAGCGGTATTTATGGCTTTGCTTGACGCAAAAGATAAAGTACTGGGCATGAGCTTAGCGCACGGCGGTCACTTGACTCACGGTTCTAGCGTTAACTTCTCTGGCCGTATTTATGAAGCGGTTCAGTACGGTTTGAATGAAGAGACGGGTGAAGTGGACTACGAGCAAGTTGAGCAGCTTGCAAAAGAACACAAGCCTAAAATGATTATTGCTGGGTTCTCTGCTTACTCAGGCATTATGGACTGGGCGCGTTTTCGCGAAATCGCAGACAGCATTGGCGCATACTTGATGGTTGATATGGCGCACGTTGCTGGTTTAGTGGCTGCTGGCGTTTATCCTAACCCGCTTCCTCATGCGCACGTTGTTACTACAACAACGCACAAAACATTAGCGGGTCCGCGTGGTGGTTTGATTCTTTCTGCCGCAGGCGATGAAGCGATTTATAAGAAGCTTAACAGTGCGGTATTCCCGGGCGGTCAAGGTGGTCCTTTGTGCCACGTTATCGCGGCAAAAGCAGTTGCTTTTAAAGAAGCACTCGCACCTGAGTTTAAAGTGTATCAAGAGCAAGTGATTGAAAATGCCAAAGGCATGGTAAGCGTGATGCAAGAACGCGGTTACAAAATCGTTTCTAACGGCACAGATAACCACTTGTTCTTAGTTGACCTAATCGACAAAGACATTACAGGTAAGGCGGCTGATGCGGCGTTGGGGCAAGCTTATATCACAGTGAACAAAAACTCTGTGCCTAACGACCCTCGTTCTCCGTTTGTGACCTCTGGCTTGCGTTTAGGCACGCCTGCTATTACGCGTCGTGGCTTTGGTTTAGAAGAA
>CAXRCC010000213.1:0-17026 GCA_964228975.1 Paraneptunicella sp.
GACACTCTTTCCCTACACGACGCTCTTCCGATCTCAGCCTGGGGTCCAAACGTACGCAGCTTACCTTTCTTTTTCGCCCATCGGCCATTGCCATCCATTATGATGGCAACGTGACGAGGCATATTAGGCTTATTCATGAAATTTAAGGGCTAGATTTCCATTAATTCTTTTTCTTTAACCGCTAACAGTTCATCAACTTGCTTGATAACTGAGTCTGTTAGCTTTTGAATCACTTCTTCACCCTTACGTGATTCATCTTCAGAGATTTCTTTTTCTTTCAAAAGCTCTTTGATATCGCTATTCGCATCACGGCGAATGTTACGCACACCAACACGGCCTTGCTCAGCTTCATTGCGAACAACTTTGATGAGATCCTTACGGCGCTCTTCCGTTAAAGGAGGCATAGGAATACGAATAGTTGTGCCCGCTGAAATGGGGTTTAAGCCAAGATCAGACGCCATAATCGCTTTTTCTACGGCTTGTGTTGTGCTCTTATCAAATACGGTTAGTGCCAGTGTTCTTGAGTCTTCCGCAACAACGTTAGCAAGTTGTTTTAACGGCGTATCCGCACCGTAGTAAGAAACTTGGATGCCATCTAGCAAGCTAGGATGCGCTCGGCCAGTGCGAATTTTACTAAAGTTAGATTTCAGTGCAGAAATGGTTTTTTCCATACGCTGTTCTGCGTCAGCTTTGATATCATCAATCATGACTCACTCCTGATTAATTATCTTTATTTGAGATGTGTGTTCCGACAGCCTGTCCTTCAATGACGGCTCTCAAGCAGCCAGGTTTGTTCATATTAAACACACCGATTGGCATGTTGTGGTCTCGCGCTAGAGTGAAGGCTGCTAAGTCCATGACTTTCAATTCGCGCTCTAAAACCTGCTGATAATTCAAAGAACTGTATAAAACTGCATCTGGGTTTTTATTAGGATCTTCACTGTATACGCCATCAACTTTTGTTGCTTTTAATACGACGTCAGCTTCAATTTCAATGCCGCGTAAACACGCTGCTGAATCGGTTGTGAAGAATGGATTACCTGTACCCGCGGAAAAGATAACGACTTTACCCGCTCTTAACAAGCTAATTGCATCCGCCCAGTTATAAGAGTCACATACACCATTTAGTGGAATAGCTGACATAACGCGCGCAGCAACATTCGCTCGGTGCAATGCATCGCGCATAGCTAGGCCGTTCATTACCGTCGCCAGCATGCCCATGTGGTCACCTACAACACGGTTCATTCCCGCTGCTGCTAACCCTTCACCACGGAAGAGATTTCCGCCACCGATAACCAAACCAACTTGCACACCCATTGCAAGAATTTCTTTGATCTCTCCGGCCATCCTGTCCAAGACTTTAGGGTCGATTCCAAACCCTTCACTACCCATGAGCGCTTCACCACTCAATTTCAACAAAATACGGTCGTACTTTGCTTTCTTATTCGTATTTAATGAATCAGTCATTGAATCGGATGTCCCCTTCACCTGAATTATTTACTCAAGATATGCCATAAGTACCGGTATTCATGTTTCACAAAAACCCATACTCATAAATGTAATTCTTTATTTTCCAAATCCTTGGAATCGCAATTACGAAAAGGCACCTCGTAGGTCTGTTAACTTTTAGCTTTAGCGCGTAAAACTAAAAGTTAACAGACCCGTCAGGTGCCTCTGCTTAGTTTAACCGACTCCAGTTAAAGACTAAAGCCGGACAACTAACTTATTTTTTAGCAGCTTCCATTTGAGCTGCAACTTCTGCTGCGAAGTCTTCTTCTTTCTTCTCGATGCCTTCACCTACTTCAAAGCGGATGAAGTTAACTACGTCTGCATCTTTAGACTTAAGAAGGTCACCAACGCTTGTAGAAGGATCTTTAACGAAAGGTTGGCCAGTAAGGCTGATTTCACCAGTGAATTTCTTCATGCGACCAACAACCATTTTTTCTGCGATTTCAGCAGGCTTGCCGCTTTGCATCGCGATGTCGATTTGGATCGCTTTTTCTTTTTCTACCACTTCAGCTGGCACATCTTCAGGCTTAACGAACTGAGGGCTTGCAGCTGCAACGTGCATTGCAACGTCTTTCGCTAGCTCAGCATCACCACCATTAAGGATAGCAATAACACCGATACGGCCACCGTGCACGTATGCACCTAGGTTGTCACCTTCAACGCTGATTACGCGACGAGGAGAGATGTTTTCACCGATTTTAGCAACAAGCGTGTCACGCGTTTCAGCAACTGTTGCACCATCTAATTCTAGTGCGTTAACGGCTTCCATTTCGCTAGACTTGTTAGCGTGAGCGAGTTCAAGGATCTTGTTACCGAACGCAAGGAAACCTTCGTCACGTGCTACGAAGTCAGTTTCACAGTTAACTTCCATCATAGTAGCAACGCCACCGTCGATTTTAGTTAGGATTACACCTTCTGCTGCGATACGGCCTGCTTTTTTAGCTGCTTTAGCTTGACCAGACTTACGCATGTTTTCGATGGCTAGCTCGATGTCACCGTCAGTTTCAACCAACGCTTTTTTACAATCAAGCATACCTGCGCCAGTACGCTCACGAAGTTCTTTAACAAGGGCTGCAGTCACTGCCATTTTGCTTTCCTCAGAAATAATTTTTAGTGTTTAACAGACAGGACTTGGCTGTATGTCTGTCATCTAGAATTCATGTCAAACAGGGGCATTACGCCCCTGCTTACTTTACATCTTGCGACCCTATTGGGCCTCGACGTTAGACGTGAAAGCTTATTCAGCTTCTACGAAATCGTCGCTTTCAGCTTGTGCTTCTAAGTTGCTATCGCGACCAGCACTGATAGAGTCAGCTGCAGCGTTCAAGTATAGTTGAACAGCACGGATTGCGTCGTCGTTACCAGGGATGATGTAATCGATGTTGTCAGGGCTGCTGTTTGTATCAACAACAGAAACAACAGGGATACCTAAGCTTTTCGCTTCACGGATAGCAATGTGCTCGTGAGTTGCATCAACAACGAACAATACGTCAGGCAAACCGCCCATGTCCTTGATACCACCCAAGCTGCTTTCAAGCTTTTCCATTTCTCTTTGAAGCATTAACGCTTCTTTTTTAGTCAACTTCTCGAAAGTGCCGTCTTGAGCTTGTTGCTCTAGATCTTTCAAACGCTTGATTGACTGACGAACTGTTTTCCAGTTTGTCAACATGCCGCCTAACCAACGCTTGTTTACGTAGTACTGATCACACTTTTTAGCTGCTTCTTTAACTGCTTCACCAGCTGCACGCTTAGTACCAACGAACAATACTTTGCCTTTCTTAGCTGCAACGCTAGAAAGGAAGTTCATTGCGTCGTTGAAAAGTGGAACGGTTTTTTCAAGGTTGATGATATGAACTTTGTTACGTGCACCGAAAATGAAAGGCTTCATTTTTGGGTTCCAGTAACGAGTTTGGTGACCGAAGTGAACACCCGCTTGTAGCATGTCGCGCATTGACACATTTGCCATGAGAATTTCCTCTTTGTATGGGGTTTTGCCTCCATACATCCCAATTTTCGATTCAGCACACCGAACTTAACAACCGCCCTTATGGGTTTAAGTTAAGGTTCTCTGAACACCCCGAAAATCGTGTCGATGTATGTGTGTTATTTAAATTTCAATTTATTCACGTTTATCCGAGTTGGAAAACGCGGGCGCTTTATACCACGATACGCCATTCGACTCAAATTTATATTAAATAGCAAATCCGCATGCTGTGAAGATGTACAGCTTGCAACTCCTTCGCTAAAATGCTGACCAAGTTAATAATAATGAGATGATCACCTTGTCTATTACGATCAAAACTCCTGAAGAAATAGAAAAAATGCGCGTAGCGGGCCGCATGGCAGCAGAAGTATTAGAAATGCTGGGCGAGCACGTCAAGAAAGGCGTAACAACGGACGAATTAAATACCATTTGCCACGACTACATCGTAAATGTACAAAAAGCCATACCAGCACCATTGAACTATGGCAATCCTCCTTTTCCGAAATCAATTTGTACCTCGGTCAATCATGTTATTTGTCACGGCATTCCGTCTGATAAAAAGCTAAAAGACGGCGATATCGTGAATGTTGACGTCACTGTTATCAAAGATGGCTATCACGGCGATACGTCAAAAATGTTTGTTGTAGGCAAGCCTAAAATCATGGCTGAGCGTTTGATCAATGTAACCCAAGAATGTTTGTACAAGGCCATCAAGCTCGTAAAACCAGGTTGTCGATTGGGTGATATTGGCGCGGTAATACAACAATATGCTGAAAGCCATAATTACTCTATTGTGCGCGAATACTGTGGTCACGGCATTGGTGCAAACTTCCATGAAGAGCCGCAAGTTGTTCACTATGGAAAATACGGCACGGGTGAAGCACTTCAAGCAGGCATGTGCTTTACTATTGAGCCAATGATCAACGCAGGTAAACGTCATAGCAAACTTCTACCCGATGATTGGACCGTTGTAACCAAAGATCGCAGCTTAAGCGCACAATGGGAACACACGCTGCTTGTGACTGAAAATGGCTGCGAAATTTTAACGCTTCGAAGCGATGAAAACATCGAGCGAGTCATCAGCCACTAAGCCCCTCTATATGTAAAACACAAGAAACCTCGTCGGAGTGATTTATGACTGCGCATGCTTTATTGAGCCAAATAAAACAAATCAATTCCGTCGATAATCGCGATGCCTTCAAGGAGTGTATCGCGAACTGTTATACCTGGATGAAAACGGTGTATAACGGCACGGAGAATGTGGTTAGCCTCGTGGAAGGCCGAGCTGCCTTTGTGGACGTGATGCTGTGCCACATTTGGCGCTTAATGAAAATCGAACAACATCCTCAAATTAGCTTGATTGCCGTTGGTGGGTACGGGCGTGGACACCTTCAACCCTACTCCGACATCGATTTACTCATTCTTAGCAAGCGCGCACTAAACAGCGAGCAACAAGCCTTAGTTCAGCAATTTATTACCTTTCTTTGGGATATCGGTTTAGACATCGGTCAATCAGTACGTACCATTGATGAAACCTTTTCTTTAGCCAAACAAGACATCACTATTGCCACCAATTTAATTGAGTCTCGTTTGCTCATTGGCAACGAAGACAACTTCAAAGATTTACAAAATAAAGTTCATGGCAAAAAGTTCTGGTCGAGTAAAGATTTCTTCTTAGCAAAGTACGATGAGCAAAAAAACCGACAAGCCAAATTCAACGGTACAAACTACAACTTAGAACCTAACATCAAAGAAAACCCAGGCTGCCTGAGAGATATTCAAACCATTGGTTGGGTGGCTAAAAAGCATTTTCGCGTGTTCAAAGGCAAATCACTTATTGAGCACGGCTACTTTACTCAAGAAGAACTCGACGAATTGATGGAATGTCGAAAACATCTTTGGTGTATTCGGTTTACTTTGCATTTCCATACGGGTCGAAACGAAAACCGCCTTCTTTTTGATTATCAGGCAGATATCGCTCGTAAGCTCGGTTATGTCGACCCTACTGATCCAGACAACGACAAACGTGCCGTTGAAAAAATGATGAAGGAATTATTCCGAATCATTCGCCGAGTTTCCGAGTTGAACGGAATGCTATTGCAACACTTCTTGCAAGATATTCTCAGTGCCGACGTTAAAACAACGCAAATCATTAATGACGATTTCGACTTGTGGGACGGGCTCGTTCACGCACGTCACGATGATGTTTTTTCAAGTCCTGAAGACATCATGCAGTTTTTCTTACTGCTCACAAATACCCCTGAAGCCAAAGGCCTGCATTCAAAAACAATGCGTTTATTACGCAATGGACGAAGAAAGTTTGCGAACCAGTATTTTTGCGAGTTTCCTGCTTGTCGCGACATTTTCATCCGCCTAGTCAAACAAGTGCGTTTCTTTGGCCTTCCTTGGGATCTCATGCACAAGCACGGCATCATGCAAGCCTATCTACCACAATGGGATCACATTGTCGGTATGATGCAATTTGATCTGTTCCACGCTTATACGGTGGATGAGCACACCCATCGCCTTATTAAGCAGTTAGCTTATTTTGCGAGTAAAGATGAAAACGACACCTTTCCTCGTTGTGGGCGCATTATTCAGAACATGGATAAGCCCGAAGTGTTATTTCTTGCGGGTATTTTTCATGACATCGACAAAGGCAGAAACGGCGATCACTCTAAACTTGGAGCCGTCACCGTTCAAGAATTCGGTGAGCTACATAATTTGCCGCCAGAGGACACCAAGCTTATTTCGTGGCTTGTAGAGCAGCACTTACTGTTGTCTGTTGTTGCACAGCGCAGAGATATTCAAGATCCCGAAGTTATTCACGAATTCGCCACAGCGATGCGAAATCATGTAAACCTTGACCACTTATACGCGCTCACACTCGCTGATATTCGCGCAACGAACGACAATTTGTGGAATGACTGGAAGTCATCACTGTTAAGAGAGCTGTATGTGCTTACCAGTAATGCGCTAGAAAATGGTCTGCAAAACGAAGTCGACGTTCAAGAACGTATTCACAAAAACAAGGAAAAGGCCAAAGCCTTGTTGAAGAATTTCAAGTGTACGCCGGAAATGTTCGAGCCTTTGTGGGAACAATTTCCCAACGATTATTTTATTCGATTCAAGCCCACGCAAGTGGCATGGCACACACAATCCATTATTTATCATATGGATTCATCCAACGACAGCGGTGAAATTCCGATGGTGGATATTGCCAATGGCACATTAAAAGCAGGCACAGAACTGATTATCTTCTGCAAAGATCGCCCTGCACTTTTCGCTCAAACTGCATCGGTATTAGATAGCAAAAGCTGTTCTATTAACGACGCGCAAATTTGCGCGCTAAATAATGGCTATATCTTCGATAGCTTCATTATTCTTGAGCAAGACGGTAAACAAATTAAATCGAAAAGCCGACTTGAAACTCTGAAAAAAGCCGTATTAACCCAATTAAAGAGCCCTGGTGTCGAGCATACCAACAGGCGCAGAATGCCACGGCAATTAAAACAACTTAATGTCCCAACAAAGGTGCGCTTCTTCTCTCAACCGGAGCAAACCATGTTAGAGTTAGAGGCACTTGATGCACCTGGCTTACTCGCTAAGATTGCTCACACCTTTGTTGAACAAAACTTAACCCTACGAGTTGCTAAAATAACTACAATTGGAGAGCGTGCAGAAGACTTGTTCATCGTCAGTAATAAAGACGGTAAAGCGCTCACTCAAAATGAACAGGTTGATTTAAAGAAAAAACTGATAGAGCGATTATCTTCTTAGATATCTCGTTCGGAGTAATTAATTATTACAGGATTTACCCCAATGTCTGATGTAAAAACTATCATTGAAAATGCGTTCGAAGATCGCGCCAATATTTCGCCTACGTTGGTCTCTGAAGAGGTCAAATCGGCAGTCAATGAAACCATTGCGAAGCTTAATGACGGCAGCATCCGCGTAGCAGAAAAAATCGCAGGAGAATGGGTGGTACATCAATGGGTAAAAAAAGCCGTACTGCTTTCATTTCGTATTAATGAAAACCACATGATGTTAACGTCTGAAAACCGTTACTTTGACAAAGTACCGCTTAAGTTCAGAGATTACACCGAAGAACGCTTCCAAGAAGAAGGCATGCGTGTTGTACCACCAGCGACGGTTCGAACAGGCACATATATCGGAAAAAACGTGGTTTTAATGCCATCTTACGTCAACATTGGTGCCTTTGTTGATGAAGGTACTATGGTTGATACATGGGCAACCGTTGGCTCATGTGCTCAAATCGGTAAAAATGTACACTTATCAGGGGGTGTGGGCATTGGTGGTGTACTAGAGCCACTGCAAGCAAACCCAACGATTATTGAAGACAACTGCTTCATTGGTGCTCGTTCTGAAATCGTTGAAGGCGTCATTGTTGAAGAAGGCGCAGTGATTTCAATGGGCGTGTATATCGGGCAAAGCACTCGCATCTATGACCGTGAAACAGGCGAAGTACACTACGGTCGTGTTCCTGCAGGCGCTGTTGTCGTGCCGGGTAACCTGCCTTCAGCTGACGGTAAATACAGCTTATACGCCGCGATTATCGTGAAAAAAGTAGATGCTAAAACGCGTGCCAAAGTGGGCATTAACGCATTGCTTCGTTCAGCAGAATAATGAATATGCAGGCCCAAATCCTTTGTTGAATTTGGGCCGATTTATTTATGCTTTATAGACTGTTTCTAGCCAAGGCAGCACTTCTTCTTCCGCGTTAAAAGTTTCGAGCGCATCAACCACCTTCATTTCAGACATCGGCTTACCTGCTAACTCTAGTAACAATTCGAACACCTCTTTGCCCGCTTGAGCAAAGGTATCACCGTAACTGCTATCACCCAATGCAACAACGCTAAAAGGTTTACCTTCCATCATTGGCATTTGATCGCGTAAATCGCCAACAAAGAATTCAATATTCGGCGGGAAGTCGCCTTGCCCTGTTGTCGAGGTGATGAAACAAACATTTTCTGCTGTTTTAAAATCATCCACAGAAGGATCATCAAATAATTGCACTGTGTGCCCTAATGCTTCCAGCTTAGATTGCGCTTGTTCAGCAACACTTTGTGCATTCCCATAAACAGTACCAACAAAAATACTGATGTTTGACATGAACTAAATACTCCAGATTTTTCGGATTTCTTGTGTCGGATAATCCCACAATGATAACAATTTAACCATACGTTCATCTGCATGAGCCTGGATCGTTAGTGGTTTATCCGTTACAGGGTGGCGCAAAGACATGCGAGTTGCATTTAATGCCAGCCCCTGAAAATGAAACTGTTGGCGTGCAAACTTGTTTTGTTTGCCATCACCGTGTGTGGTATCCCCAATAATAGGGTGGCGAATATGCGCCATATGTCGCCTTAACTGGTGTTTACGGCCCGTTTTAGGCTGTAGATTAACCAATGAATATCTCGCAGAGGCATAGCGACCCACAGGGTAAGGTAATTCAAACTGTGCTAATCGCCTATAAAGCGTTTGCGCTGATTGTGCCTCTTTATTTTGATTCGCATTTTTATCTGCAATTTTATCGAGCTTCTCTTTTAAGGCGTAATCGATAAAGCCCTCGTCATTAATATAACCACGTACAATCGCACTGTATTCTTTACTGACAGTGTTTTCTTCAAACTGCTTTCCTAATTCACGTGCTATGTCCGAAGACAAAGCAAACACTAATACACCAGATGTTGGCCTATCCAACCGATGTACTGTGTACACGTGCTGACCAATTTGATCTCTTACCATCTGCATCGCAAAGCGGGTTTCACGCTTATCAATCAGGCTTCGGTGAACCAACAATCCTGCGGGCTTATCAATAGCAACAATTGCCTCATCTTGATAAATAATCGGTAATGTCACGCTTACACTCTCCTAAGCGAAAAAGTCATCAATGTGCTTAATTGCACGCATGACACTAGGCACACTTGCAGACGACAAGGTTTCTTCTGCCATGGGCAGCAAAAGAAGCGTTGCAGGTAGCGAAGCATTGCTTTTTATTAGCGCATTCATTTTAGGAATGAATACAAACTGTAGCCACGCTTGAAAAGATAACGTATCGCAACAAAATGGCATCTGGCTTGCCAGCGCTTCAGGCGACGGAGATTGCGTTGACCACAATCCTTCGGATTGCATTGCGGCTTCTAGTGCAATGAGAAGCTCAAAGAGTGATTGGTAAATTTGCTCAGGCACGGTGGACGGTTTACTCATCTTAAATACGATGGATATTGCTTAGATTAACCTCACCGTTTAGCGGTATTTCGACAACCCAAAGCAATATCTAATTTGAGAATTATGAAATATTCTACTCTTGTAAAATTTCTATTACTGAATAACATAGCGACGGCAGTATTTTCACCCCGCTAAGCACGAAAAAGTAGCTTGGCTATTTTCCAAAAGTTTGTCATTTCCTAGAAAGGAGCAAAACCTTGTACTTCACTTTAACGGATGTTGTTGTTTTACTCGCCGCCTTTGTCGTTATGGTGCAATTTTGGCATATCCGAGCAATCACGGAAACAGCAAATCGTTATTTAGCGGCATTCTGCGAAGAACGAAACCTGCAATTACTTAGCGTAGCCCGTTTTAAAACGCGTATTGGTATGCACAGAGGCAAGCCCGATTGGCACACCACATTTGTATTTGAGTTTTCAGGAAACGGAGAAGACAAGTACACGGGAATGTTGATGATGAAAGGCAGACAAGCTATCGATGTGGATATGCCTGCCTACCGCATTTAAGCCTTACTGCACGGAATGATTAACTAGGCTTGCTCTACCCTGTCACGGAACATCAGCATGCCTTGAATGTTACCAATATCCATTTCTTTAAGAGGCCTGTAACCATTGCCTTCAAATAGTTGCTTGTATTTATCGAGAGTTCTGAAAACGGCAACGCCTTGGCTATTCTTGTCTTCCAACATGGCACTTTCAACAGCTGATAGCAAATGGCTACCTAGGCCATGACCTTGCTCTCCAGGATGCACCGCAATAAAGGAAAGAATATGGAAATGCTCAGCCGGCACGTTTTCCAAGATTTTTTGCTCTTTCTCTAACAGTTGCTTAGTGCCAACAAACCCTGCAGTAAGCAGCATCTTAAATTTCCAATGCCAATAACGTCCACCGCCAAATGCGGATTCCGCACTGTTCAAACAAGCCACCGCCACCAGCCGATCTTCTTCAAACAAACCGATCATCGGCTGTTCAGCGCGTAAAAAGTTATTAAGTTCTTCTCTGATTGCAGAACGCAACCTGTCTTCATAGCCTTCTGTTTCAGATTGAAAAATATCTTGGAATACCGGGTCTTGACGATAGGCTTGATAAATTAGCGAGCCAGCTATTTTCAAGTCATCATCGGTAAGATAAATTGCTTTAACATTACTACGTTGTTCAACTTCTAAGTTGTTGCTCATAGCCACCCTTACAATTCTAATTGCTAACTAGCCACTTCAAACGCGTGACTCATTAACATAAATTTAACAAAACGCTTTAATTATGAATAGCCCCAAAGCTCTGCTTTCTTACCGCTATTTGCGCTAAAGCTAGCATAGCAGTGATATGAATGTTGAGGGTATTTTTAATACTGAATTTGATTTTAAACAAATGAAGGAGGGGTTAAGTGCTACGCAGCTTCCTTTGTGGTAGCACTCAACGATGACGTGTTAAGTCGGAGTCGGGTTAGATTTTACGATACGTTGCATCACCCCAACCAATGAGTTTGCCTTCTTGGAAAACCAGTGGTGTGCATTCATCTTTTGTTGTCATACCATCGCCTTTTTGACGATGAGTACGGTAGAACAACACCATGATTTCCCCTTCTGCTTTATGAAATTCAGTGAAATCCGGTGTCCCTAATGTGGCTCTGACTTGTTCAGGAGTTAATTCAAGTTGAAGGTTTGAAATAGCGGCTCGATTCTTTTCTTCTCTGTCTTCCCAATCCGTGTAGCCATAATTGGCATCACCATTTCCATCAATTTTGATAACGCATCCACCTAGCGTTAAAGACAGAGGTAAAATTGAAATGATGGCTAGCTTTTTGAAGTTCATTATCCTAATTCCCATATTTTTATTTGAGTGTTGCAAACTTGTGCTGTTCCGAGTTCTAATCAATTACAATGCCAAAACGTAACCCCATGTTATATAAAGATTTTTAAAATTTCACATTTTTCCTATCTTTAAAGCATTGGCTAATATCACTAATATGTAGCCAAAACTACGAATGGTTATTTTCATGATTGACGAAAAACTACTCAGCTTATGTGCTCAGCTCGCAAAGCAAGGTAAAAAGCCCAACGTTGGGCTGCTAAAAGGCAGAACAAAGGGGACATTTCCGCTTCCGCAGATAATTGCAGCAGTACAATATTGGAAAGCGAATCCTGAAATGGAAGGTATTCAACCAAACGACGAAGCAACAACGCTTGAAACAGAACCTGCGGTGCAGGAGGAAAATACCATTGCGGCTTTAGAGCAACGCGTGGTCGCATTGGAGAAGCAAGTTGAACACTTGACCCTCCAGGTGCAATCACTCATTCAAGCAAAGTCTGAATAAGCCTTGCTATGATTCAACAAGCACTGGCGTTAATGTATCAATGAATTCAGCAATATCCTTTGCCAGCACTTCTCTCGGCTCTTGACCAACAGGTTCCAAAACCACCTCACCTGTACCGTTAAGGACCGAGATAATGTAATTTTCATCCTCGGTTTGTGCGAAAAACAATGTGTCTCTTTGCCCTAGCCGACGTTTCATCAGCAAGTGTGCAATCACGTTTTCTTGTAGGCGAATAAAGTCGTCCTGATTCCAAACCATTAACAACTGCAAGTCACCTCTCGATGCTCTGGCGTTTAGATGATCGGCCCAAAAAGAACAGAAGTACTCTTGGAAATCTTGGTGAATTGCCATTTCCATGCCTTGTTCCACTTGGCTGAAATCAAGGTTAACGTCTTGCAATACGGGCTTCCACTCACACATTCCACTTGTATTTGACGTTGTACAACAGGGTGATAACCAACTATCATCACACTCAACATTCAAGGGAATTCCCTTTTGTTCATACATTTCAACGTATCGATTAACAAAATTTGTTAATGCAACTTTTGTCCTAGACTGCATAGAAGATCCTAATTAATCCTTGGTATCGGGCCAATAACCCGAACAACTTACCATAAAAAGACGTATTTTGGTTTATAGAACAATGACAAATTCATCCAACGATCATACTAACGAGCTGGCAGGGCTAACTCTTGGGAAAACCGTTTCTTACCAAGAAACATATGCGCCTAATTTACTCCAACCCGTTTCCAGAAAAATGGGAAGAGATGCCATCAACTTAACTGAGCCACTGCCTTTTGTGGGCACCGACATTTGGAATGGTTACGAGTTTTCATGGCTAAATAGCAAAGGCAAACCGCATGTTGCCCTGCTTCAGTGTCGAGTCCCTGTTACCTCTCCAAACCTTATTGAATCTAAGTCATTTAAGCTGTACTTAAACAGCTTTAACCAATCACATTTTGAATCTGAAAGCACAGTGCTTGATGCGTTGAAAAAAGATTTATCCGCCTGTGCAGGCAGTGAAGTCGAAGTCAGTCTCGAAAAGGTGACGAGCCTCCAATCTGTTCACCAAATCACAGATTTTACAGGCACTTGTATTGACGACCTCGACATCGAAATTACTCAGTACCAGCCCTCCCCTGCGCTATTACACACAACGGATAACACGGTAGAGGAAACACTCGTCAGCCATTTACTTAAATCCAACTGCCTCATTACTTCACAGCCGGATTGGGCCAGTGTCATGATTCGTTACGTTGGGCCTCAAATTGACCAAGCGTCACTGCTGCGTTACCTCATTAGCTTCAGACAACATAATGAATTCCACGAACAATGTGTCGAGCGAATATTTAAAGACATCACGCAATATTGCCAACCTGAAAAACTAACGGTTTACGCACGTTACACAAGACGAGGCGGCTTGGATATCAATCCCTTTAGAAGCAACTTTGAAACACAAATCACTAATACTCGTTTGGTGCGTCAGTAATTGGGTAGTTCTTTTTCTCAAAAATTTGATGTAACGTTAACAACCCGATAAGAGAATTATTGAAAGAACTAGAATTATTCGGCGTTGGAGAATGTCTATATAACAACGAAAGTGAGGATGCTGGTGTTTAATTCCTCACTTTAGCCCAAACACATATTGTCATTAATTCAATGCGACTACTCACAAGAGGAACGCGATCCCGATGACCAAAACACAATTAAACGCCCTTGGCGTGATGAGCCAGCTCTCTCAACTTGAAGTTGACCGTTTAAGCCAATCAAAAAGCAAAGAGCTATACCAAGTTTTTAGAAAATGTTGCCTTGCTGTACTCAACAGCGGCGCGGAAAAAGACGATTTAGAAGCCTTGATGGCTTCTTACGAAGATTTTGACGTGAATCTCGTGCGCAGAGAGCGCGGTGTAAAAATCGAGCTCATCAATCCTCCCCAAACGCCTTTCGTCGACGGCAAATTAATGCGTGGCGTACACGAGCACCTGTTTTCCGTTCTTAGAGATTTATTACACATGGGCGCTAAATACGAAACCCACGAGCTCGATTTAAGTGAAACCGCACATATCACTCACATGGTTTTCGACATGTTGCGCAATGCTGAAGTCATTAACAGCGACCAAGATCCTAATTTAGTGGTTTGTTGGGGTGGGCACTCCATCAATGAAATCGAATACCAATACACCAAAAAAGTAGGCTATCAACTCGGCCTACGAGAAATGAATATCTGCACAGGTTGCGGACCGGGTGCCATGAAAGGCCCAATGAAAGGCGCCACTATTGGCCACGCCAAACAACGGTATGCGCAAGGGCGTTATCTTGGTATTACTGAGCCAAGCATTATTGCCGCAGAGCCGCCCAACCCTATTGTTGATCAACTCGTTATCATGCCAGACATCGAAAAGCGACTAGAAGCCTTTGTGCGCTCTGCTCACGCGATTGTTGTTTTCCCAGGTGGCGTTGGCACAGCAGAAGAGCTGCTTTACTTACTCGGCATTATGCTGCACGAACAAAACCAAGCTCAAAAGCTCCCCATTATTTTAACGGGTCCCAAAGAGTGCGAGGAGTACTTCAAATCCATAGATAAGTTTGTTGGTGCAACACTAGGCGAAGAAGCACAAGCACTGTATGAAATCATCGTTGATGATCCTGTCACTGCCGCTCAGCGCATCAAGGAATGTCAGCCAGAAGTCAGACAATATCGCAAAGAGACAGGTGATTCTTATCACTTTAATTGGTCTTTAAAAATCGAGCCTGACTTCTTACAGCCTTTTGAGCCTACCCATGAAAACATGGCAAATCTCAACCTGGGTTTTGAACAACCTAAAGCAGAGCTTGCTGCGGCACTAAGAAGAGCCTTCTCCGGCATTGTTGCTGGGAATGTAAAAGCGGAAGGTTTAGCGGAAATTCGCGCCCACGGTCCATTCAAAATCAATGGCGATCCCAAACTAATGGCACTTATGGACGCATTACTTCAGTCGTTTGTTGAACAAGGACGAATGAAGCTACCGGGTACAGAATATAAGCCTTGCTATGAAGTGGTCCGATAACGTTTAAACTCAGACATAATTCGTTACCAAATCGTGTAAGCTGTAAACGCTAATTGATTCATTCTGCTCAGATTAATTCGTGAAAAAAGACACTGACAGGATTACAATCACCAAAGTTCGATTACAGCTTGCGCGAAGTATTCATGAATAAAATAGTAAAAAGAGTGTCTGTTGGGTTTGCTGTTTACATCAGCTTTGCCGCAGCCGTTGTACTTTATTACCCCGACAAACCCGATAATATGAATTGGGAAGATCGCGAGCAATACAACAGCCTGCAAATCAGTAAATTGAAACTGGGTATTTCACATCAAGATATTATCGAATTACTCGGCTCGCCCGATATCAGCGAAGCAAAACTGGTCGACAGCGAAAAAGTACAGGTGATGTTTTATCGCACTCAGCGTAAAACCCCCGATGGTATTACCACCCAAGATGAATGCACGCCTTTGCTATTTCGAAATGATGTGCTCATTGCTTTTGGTGAAAACGCGTATACTCAGTTCAAGGAAACTTAAAAAGACGTTGCTTTGAAAGCCCAAAATGCCGGAACACAAGCCGATTTTTCAGGTGCATTACACCCGTTAATTCCGCACCTTATTGAGTTAATAAAACGCTATAAAGCGCAGGATATCTCACCGCAAACACTGCAAAAAACCTTAGCATTCAGCAGTCAGTTCATTGATGTAGCGCGACAACATCCAGAACAGCTTATCGCCCAGTTACAATGCTATGACGCCTCTTTACCCTACTTCGTCAATTTTACGTTTAATCACTTAGTAGCAACTTACTTAGTAGCTGTTAGAAATCAGTGGAATGACACCGCCATACAGCATCTACTGTGCTGCTGTATTTCACAGTTCTCAGGCATTATCTCCGAACTGAATAGCCGAGCGAAAGACAACACGATATCACTCGACAGAAAACGTGTTACCCAACATAACGTTAAATTGCTGCACGCGTTAAAAAAGCGCGATCTCGAAGTTTGGTTTACGGGTATTCGCTACGCCGAATTGCATTGGCACGAAAAGCCTGAAACCACGTTAAACAAGCTTAGTTTGCGTCCCAGCACAGCAAAGGTGCTCGCAATCAGTAATTGCATTGCGTTATTGATGACAAAAACCCGTCACACCAAAGCATGTCACTTTGCACAAACAATTCGCCTCATCACAAGAAAGCTAGCCCCGGCCGATCACAATATTATTGAAGCATTACTCGAATATCCCGGCCTTATTCCTCCCGGCTCATTAATCTCATTACAAGATAACCGCGTAGCGCTTGTGCTCTCAACTTTATGCCAGCCAGAACAATCAACACGCTATGTCGCTAAAACCTTCAACGTAAAAACGAAACTCTGTGACTCAGAGTCATTTTTAGTGGCCCCCAATGAAATAAAGCAAACTTTCGCACCACAATCTGTGAAAGATGCCGCATGTTTTACCAATGCATGGGATGAGGAATGGCATATTTTCCGACAACAACACAGTAATGACGAGGGGCAACAATTACGCCCTAAGTTGTTCAAACTCGACGCGCCACCGCCAAGCCTGCTTGCCATCCAAGAGCACCTTTATGGTAATGATTTAAATACGAACAAGCTCACCGAGTTAATCCTGCAAGAGCCCGTTTTTGCGTTACACATAAAAAATACGGCCACGCAATCCTCAAGAGAAAATATTGCCATCACTAACGTAAAGCACGGCTTGTTAATGCACGGCTTTGAACGAGCGAATTCTATTTTGATGGAACACGCACTAACCCTTAGGCTTAACCAACATTACTTCCCGTCACAGGAAGCGCTTTTACAATACACCACGCTGTATAAATACCTTGTTGCCGCTATTGCTGAACGCAAAAAAGGATTAACACCTGAGCTTTTATCTTGTTGGGCGGGTTTTGCTTCGTCGGGCCTTTTTACACTTCC
>CAXRCC010000214.1:0-8773 GCA_964228975.1 Paraneptunicella sp.
TCAAATCACAAGATAAAAACAAGTGTTACAGGATATCGATTATGTATAAAACAACTCTAGCAATCGCAGTAGGTGTAGCAATGGCAGGTTCTGTTCAGGCAATGCCTGGACCAAGTAACGGCGCAAATGCAGATCTTATCGACATTCAAAATCGCTGTATCGTTCGTTTAAACGATGATGTTCAAAAATCAGAAGTCAGAGGTATCGCTCGCGGAATGCTTTCTGCAGCAAATGCGAAAGGCCAATCTGGAGACATCGCATACCTTTACGAAAATTCAATCAAAGGCTTTACAGTGAGCATGTCTTGTACTGCTGCTGAAAAAGCGTTTGGTAAAAACTCAAATATTCTTAGCATGGAGCCAGATGGCTTAGTGTCTGTGAACATGGGCAAGCCGGGTGGCGGTGGCGGTTCACAGCCACAACAAACACCTTGGAGCGTCACTCGTGTTGGTGGTCCAGTAGACGGTACAGGCATGACTGCTTGGGTACTGGATACAGGTATCGACTCTTCTCACGCTGACTTAAACGTTGACACAAGCCGAGGCTTCAGCGCCTTCACAAGCGGCAAAGACGCGGGCACAGAAGATGGTAATGGTCACGGTACTCACGTTGCAGGCACAATTGGTGCACTTGATAACGACATCGACGTTGTGGGTGTGGCAGCTGGCACAACCCTTATCCCTGTTAAAGTATTAGACTCTCGTGGCTCAGGCTCACTTTCTGGCGTAATTGCTGGCATCGACTATGTCGGTGCGAATGCAAGCCCAGGCGAATGTGCCAACATGAGTTTAGGTGGCGGGTTCAGCCAAGCGTTAAACGACGCGGTTGAAGCCGCTGCGCAAAACTCAGGTGCGTTCTTCGTTGTTGCTGCGGGTAACGACGGTTCTCACGCTAGCGGGTTCTCGCCTGCCAGTGCTGAAGGTAACCTCGTATACACTATCTCGGCATTCGACATTAACGACACGATGCCTTCATGGTCTAACTTCGGTAACCCACCAGTTGACTACTCAGGCCCAGGTGTAACGATTCTTTCAACGGCGGCTGGCGGCGGTACAACAACGCTTTCTGGTACATCAATGGCATCACCTGCGTCTTGCGCAGTTATCATGATGACTAACGGTAACCCGAGCACTGACGGTGTGGTAAACGGCGACCAAGACGGTAACCCGGATCCTATCATCCACCTATAATTTAACGACTGGTTTAACTCAGTACGTAAAATGGGCAAATAAGTAAAAAGGAGCTTCGGCTCCTTTTTTGTTGGCCAATCCTTACCACTTAAACTTTCGAACCACTTAAATTTTTGTGCGACTAAAACTTTCGAGCCACTAAAATTGAGGAAAGGCCTGATAACCACCGCGCTTTCCGGCCACGGCGTAAGCCACTGCATTGTGAGGATGCAAACTTTCTTGATGCTCCACTTTCAGCCAAAAGTCGTCAATATCACTATTATCCAGCAGCGCTAATTTCAATTTTCTCGCCGCGTCTTCGCAGAACATTAAGTTCTCACCATTTAAACGCGCAAACTCTTGCTCATCTTCGCGTTTAACCGCGGTTTGCACTGGCGTTTTCAAAGCTTGTTCCACCTGATTAATCAAGGCTTCGATGGGAAAATTCAAAGAAGGTAATAGCTTCACTTTAATATAAGCATAAGAGCGCTGACTATGCGGTGTAGCAACCGAGCCTTCTGACCCAATAAGCCATTGAGTGAGTGTATTGAGGTCAATTTTGGCTTCTTCCACTTCGGCCTCGGCGGAAGCCGCGTCTTCTGATACAGCATTGAGCCCGAAACGCGCGTGAATTCGTTGCGCCCAAAGCTGTCGAGACAATGCCGCAGAACAAGGGCAGGTACTGGAATAAGGCACCGTAACTTTAAGCTCTAAATCAACGTTTTGATCTTGCCTTGTCGCTACTAGCTCAACCGGATACGACTTCCAACCTTTATTCTCGCTAAGCAGCGCATCACGCAACAGGGGTAGCTCAAACGCAAAACTTAAACGCGCATCGCAGCTTAAATCACGATGACTTTCTAGCATTTCATTCAACATCAAAGACAAGGTATTCGGTGAAATAGCCCCTTGATTAGCGTAGTGATTCAGCACTTTATACAAGCGCGACATATGTATTCCCTTGGCTTGTTCATTATCCAGGCTAACGTACACATTGGATTTAGCCGTCACACCGATATGCCGGGTGTGATCAATGCACAACGTTAGGGGAACATCGATGGCATCCATCCCGACCCAATTCAACATAACAGGCGCATGAACCGAGGTATTTGCCACATCAGGCAAATGTGCCTTGGGTGTTTGTCGTTCTTTTGTGATCAAAATTTAAATTCTCAATGTGGGTTGTGTGAAAAAGAGAGGGCTTGTGCAGGTGAATCAACTTCTGTGAATGCCTGACCATCAAACACTTTTACGCCATTCACAAACGTCGATTTAATGGCTGCGTTAAAGGTGACATCTTTAAACGGCGTCCATTGGCAAAGGTAATGCAAAGGAGCGGACGCAACGTGCGTGGATTGCTTGATATCCACCAACACTAAATCCGCAAAATACCCTTCTTTAATGAAGCCCCTATCAACAACACCGTATCGAATCGCAGGGTTATGACACACCTTTTCGACCACTTTTTCCAATGTGAAATGCCCACGATCAACCTGTTCTAGCAGCGATAACAAAGCATGCTGCACTAACGGCAATCCCGCTGGCGCAAGATGAAACGGTTGCTGCTTCTCTTCCCATGTATGGGGCGCGTGATCGGTAGCGATAATATCAATCACATCCTGGTTCACCGCACTGATTAGCGCGAGTCGATCCTGCTCACTTTTAATTGCAGGATTACACTTAATTTGATTACCAAGGCGTGCGTAATCCTCTTGGTTGAACCATAAATGATGCACACATGCCTCTGCGGTAATGCGTTTATTTCGGATATCTCCCGCTTCAAACAACGCCAGCTCTTTTTCTGTAGTTAAGTGTAAAACGTGTAAATTGGCGTCATGCTTTTTCGCCAACGACACCGCATAAGACGAAGACAAGTAACACGCCTCTGCATCGCGAATAACCGGATGATGGTGAGGTTGCCATAAGGTTTTAGGAAGGTACTCTTCTAATGCTTGCGCATTGTGCTGTACACGAGCGTTGTCCTCGCAATGTGTCACAATCAACACGGGTGAAGAGGCAAAAATGTTGTCTAAACTTTGTGGATCATCTACCAACAAATTCCCTGTTGATGCCCCCATGAACACTTTAACGCCGCACACCGTGCGCGGGTCGAGCCGCTTAATCACTTCAATGTTGTCGTTTGTTGCCCCAAAATAAAAAGCGTAATTTGCCAGCGCACTGGTACGCGCGATATCAAACTTATGTTGTAGCGCCTCACGAGTAGTTGTCGCCGGCACAACGTTGGGCATTTCCATAAAACTTGTGATGCCACCAGCAACGGCGGCGCGTGATTCTTGATAAATCGTGCCTTTATTCGGCATGCCTGGCTCACGAAAATGCACTTGATCATCAATCATTCCCGGCAGCAAGAACAGCCCTGAAGCATCAATCACTTCTTCGTAAGCCTTGGGGCTTATATCTGTATCAATTTGCGTGATGCGGCCTTGTTCAATGCGCACATCTCGCGCTTGAATCTTACCCTCGTTAACTATTTGGGCAAATTTAATCAAGGTTCCTGACATGGACTCCTACCTAGCTTACGCCTGACTTAAAACATGAATACTGTATATCGCCTTGCTTTGCGCCAGCCTACACTGAGCATACTCAGATGCTTTCGAGCAAAACAAGTACAAAACAAACAATTGTTACGTTATATCATAACAACAATGTAAAAACACCCTTCCCCTTCTCCTAAACACGACATTGGGATAATATTCTGAGCCAAATAAAACGCTGTTGAGACACACCAATGAAATACCCCACCACCCGCCTTGCAGAGCCCGTTCTTGTGACGGGAGCCTTGGGTTTTATTGGTCAGCGGCTGATTAACCGTTTGTTGCAGGACAACTACCACGTTGTGGCATTTATCTTACCGCATCATGAATTGCCAACAGATTGGGTGGGTCAGGTAAAGGCCTTTCACGGCGACATTACTCAACAAGCCGACGTGGAAACTGCAATGAAAAGCGCCAAAACCGTGTTTCATTTAGCGGCGATTGTGTCGGATTGGGGCGACGAAACATGGCACCATCGCGTCACCGTTCAAGGGACTCAATATGTCATGGACGCGGCGTTAAAGCATAACGTGAGTGTGGTTCAAGCATCGAGTATTACCGTGTATGGCGATAAGATTGATCGCGGCCTTTGCCTTGAAAATACGGAATACGGCAACGCATTGGGCGCATACAGTGCCAGTAAGCAAGCACAAGAAAAGTGCGTTTTGGCGTACATTGAGAAGGGCGTGGACGTTCGCGTTATTCGCCCAGCCAATATTTATGGTGCAGGCTCTCGGCCTTGGGTCGATGACTTATCAGCAGAGCTAATAAAAGGCACGCCAGTATTGATAAGCGGTGGCAATAAAGATGCAGGGTTAGTGCATGTAGAAAACGTGGTGGCGCTGATGTTGCTCATTGCAACATCCGATAAAGCCAAAGGAAAAATTTACAATGCGTGCGACGAAGAAGGCATCACGTGGAAGCAATACATCACTGATTTAGCAAAATTGATTGATGCCCCTGCGCCAAAGTCTATTCCCAAATTCCTCGCAAAAATAGCGGCGACCGTGATGGAGTTCACATGGCGAATACTCAAGCTAAATGCGCGCCCGCCACTCACCCATGAAGCTTTAAATTTAGTCGGCTCACATCACCAAATCAGCATGTATCGCGCCAAAAAAGAGCTAGGCTATCAACCCGTAGTAACGTACGCACAAGGCCTAGAAGACGTGCATCAGTACATTAAGGGCAAACGCAGCTAAGCGCCTGCCTCCCCTTTCAATCCTTTTCAGGCTCAAAGCTGTTTTTTCAACTGAGATAACGCATAACGCACTTGCTGCACGAGCTTTTCATCAGAAGACACACTCATTGCAGCGCAAAGCATGCTTTCTTCAATAGTATGAAGCCTTGCGCCCATGTGGTAAGTGACATCAAGGGGAGCATTTATTCGTTTTAAACGATGCTCAAACGAATCCCAGCTTTGAAAAATCACATCAACTCTTTTATGGGCAAGCTTTCTTACGTTATCAATCTCACTGCTGCTGATATCGAGCTGCTTGGCGGAAAAGCCCAGTGCTACCGCTTTATGATAACTGTTGTCATTTCGCATCACGCCCACAATGGCCCCGGCGTCAATGAGTTCTTCCAATGAGCCTCCGTTAAATCGAGAGTCCGTCCGTGTAATCGCATTGATGGTAATGGGTTTAGCAATGGGGCAAAACCAATGAAATAGGTCTTCACGTTCAGGGTTTCGGTAAATGGGAAAAATTAACACATCGGGCGTCATCGATGCTTTATGAAAGGCTCGGCTCCAAGGGTAATAGTGAATTTCGTGCTTAATCCCACCTTGCGTTAAGGCATGAGAAAAAGGTTCTGAGATAATCCCAACGGATTTTCCTGAGTCATCAAGATAAGAATAAGGTGGCCATAATTCTGAAACCACCTCAACATTGGCAAGGCTGCTTTTTACGGCAATTAACAACGTAACAACAAACAGAGCACCTTGAATCGACGCTTTTACTTTAAAGGCAATACTCACTGCTAAACAAACTCTTCCTAACGGATAACCACTACACCTATAAAAACAGGTTACCAGATATATCCTAGCAGAAGAGAGAGGAAGTTAACTGCGCTGTATCAAAGTTCGTTGTTATTTTTGTCGTTAAAGAAGCTATAAAAAGCAATGATTGCCATATTGGCGATGTACCATAAATCTTTAATTACAAAGTGACCAAGGCCCGTAATGATTGTTTCAGCGCTAAAGGCCCCTGGCGTTGAGAATAAAAACGTTTGCGTCATCACAAATACAGCGCCACATGCTAGCCCAGAAACCAAAATCAATTTAGGGAGGTTCAACCAAAGCCCAATGCCTAGCAATATCGCAAAAACAATATCGTAAACACCAATAATGTAAGACGCCGTCAACACCGAAAAGTAATCATACATCCACGACATAAAGGGCGAAGCGGCCACTAACGGCTCAATGCCTTTAGCTTCTAACTCAAGGAATTTCATGCCGCCAATCCAAAAAAGCACCATCGCAACCGGAATGTAGTTCAACCACACATGGGCGCTTTGTGAAAAGGCGTTATGACGAAATAAAAAAAGCACGAGCGGAATAATGGCAAAGTACTTGATGATGCCCTGCCCCGAGCCAATCACGGGAAAACCACCTAAATCGGCAATCCAACGGCTTTCATCGAGCAATGTCAGTAACACTACCGCACTGATACCGAGTGGAAGGTAAAGTGCCACCTTGCTTAACGCAGTTAGCTTTTTAGGCATAAAGAAACAAAGAACTGTCACTAAGAAGGCACCACCAGCAAGCTTGTTGGCAACACTGATAGGCAACCACTGAGACACACCGAAGAATTGCGTCACCGTAGTAATTGCACGTTCATTGCCCCCCAAGAATAAAGACGCCCCAAGTAAGAAAAAACTTAAAGACAGTAGACCAAGAACAACCTGATTAATTGATTTATGAGACATTAAACTGCTCTCTCATAGTAAAACGATACACACCAGACCGGGATCAGCGCGCTTTCATTCATGAAAATTTCAAACATTGAGCGTTGCAATTCTAAACAGCTTTCGTTATTGTCGAAAAACCTTAGCGACGCTGAAGGCCGCATAAACACTTGTATAAACATGTACTTGTATAAACAAGCAGCCTTTTACCTCGCAATAATTTACGCCTCATTTTGCGCTGATTTGGGTTAAGAAATAACGCCAAAAAAAATCACAAAAATGAGTGAAGAAATGAATACTGAAAATGCATCTGCAAACGATTTTGAATAGACCAAACGCAATCACGTTAATCAGATGCCCAAACAAGGTTTATACAACGAAATGAATACGCTTAATCTGAAAGCACATCACCATCATCATCATACGTGAGGTTAACCTTTCAGGTTTTTGCTGGGAGGTTGCATCCTTCCAGCGGTTATCTTTAAGCACTTGTCTTGATGCCCTCGGAAGGAAACTTCCGGGGGTTTTTCGTTTTTAAGGTCTACATTTTTTACAATTTTACATCCAATAGGAATCACAATGAGCGAATCAACAAGACTAAGAATTGCCGTCCAGAAATCGGGCCGCCTAAGCGATAAAAGCATTAGCTTGCTAAAAGCGATAGGCGTGAAACTTGCCATTCAGGACAGATTGTTGATGGCACATTCCACCAATATGCCCATAGATTTGATGCGTGTACGTGATGATGACATCCCAGGCTTGGTCATGGACGGCGTTGTCGATTTAGGCTTCATCGGCGAAAACGAGCTTGAAGAAAAAATGCTTGAGCGCCAAGCGGCGGGTAAAAATGCCACTTACCAAACCTTACGCCAACTCGATTATGGCGGTTGCCGACTCTCCATTGCTATCCCTTCAGAGCTTGAGTATCAGGGCTTACAAAGCCTGACTGGCAAAACCATTGCCACCACATACCCCTACTTACTTGAGCGTTACTTTCAGCAAAACCAAGTAGATGCCAATGTTGTGATGCTGACAGGCTCGGTAGAAGTTGCCCCTCGCGCTGGCCTTGCCGATGCCATTTGTGATTTGGTTTCTACAGGCGCTACGCTCGAAGCTAACGGGTTGAAAGAAAAAGAAGAGATCTTCTACTCCAAAGCGGTATTGATTCAGCGCGATGGCGACCTAGGCGACGAAAAGCAGAAGCTTATCGACAAACTCATTACTCTAATTAATGGTGTGATGCAAGCCAAAGAAAGTAAATACATCATGCTACACGCGCCAAAAGACAAGCTTGCCCAAGTGCGAGAACTACTTCCCGGCGCTGAAAACCCCACCGTTTTGCCTCTTGCCGCCGAAAATGGGCAAGTGGCCATTCACGTAGTCAGCCCCGAAACCCTGTTCTGGGAAACCATGGAGAAGCTAAAAGCCTTGGGCTGTAGCTCTATTTTAGTCTTACCAATTGAAAAAATGATGGGGTAATCGAAGATGCAATCTTGGTCTTCTCTTAGTGCTGAGGCGCAAGCCGACTTGCTTGCTCGCCCGGCGCAAGCCAATTCAGCACAGCTTAGCGAAACCGTTTCCGCCATCATCAACAACGTGGCGCAAAATGGCGATGCTGCGCTTCAAGCGTACAGTGAACAATTTGATAAAGCGCCGGTTTCTCGTTTCGCGTTATCTCAAGCGCAGTTATCCCAAGGCTTAGCGCAATTAACGCCGGAGCTGAAACACGCCATTGATACGGCTTATGGCAACATTTTACGCTTTCACCAAGCGCAGCAACCGTCAGATTTCGAGGTAGAAACCAGCGCTGGCATTAACTGCGCTATGCACTATGCGCCGCTCAGTGCCGTAGGTTTATACATTCCCGGCGGCTCCGCGCCATTACCTTCTACGGTTTTAATGCTAGGCACGCCAGCCCAAGTCGCCGGCTGCGAGCGCAAAATACTGTGCTCTCCGCCAAACGAAAACGGCAGCCTACACCCTGCTATTTTGTATGCGGCGCAACTGTGCGGCATCGATGAAATTTACCTTGTTGGCGGCGCACAGGCGATTGCGGCAATGGCTTTAGGAACAGATACCATCGCAAAAGTCGACAAGATTTTTGGTCCCGGTAATAGCTTTGTTACCGAAGCTAAGCAACAA
>CAXRCC010000215.1:0-6735 GCA_964228975.1 Paraneptunicella sp.
ATCACCAGCATAAGACTGGCAATTAAATTGGCAGGGGTGGAGGGACTCGAACCCCCAACCATCGGTTTTGGAGACCGCTGTTCTACCAATTGGAACTACGCCCCTAGAGTTGGTTCGCTTATCTGCGACAAGCAGCGGCATTATAACTAAGCACTTCAAAAGGTAAAGGGCTTTTTTCATATTATTGAACTGTATGATGATTTATTAGCTTTCATGTTTATTATTCCACCGAATCAAGGGGAATAAGCCGCTAACCACAGCGCATTCGTTAACGAAACCAAAGGGCGTACCCTGTCCACTTGCTCAATTAACGCATCTGCGTTGGCGTATTGCCCACGGTACTCACAGTATGCTTGTAACAGTAGCACAACTTCATTTTCAGTCAGTTGGTTAATGACTATCGCACAAGCAATATCGAATATTGCGTTGCCAAACGCGCCATATTCCCAGTCGTATAGGCATGGCTGAGTCATACTACTAATATGATTTAATGCCAGATCGTGATGACAAAGACAGTGTTTTTCAAGATTGTGCCACTGCTCTGATAATACCTGAATTTGCGCCTCAAACTCGTCTATTTGATCTGGCTTTACGAGTGAGAGGTAATGCCGCCAATGCGCCACAAGATCGAGCTGTGGAACATCACCCCCTAACGTATGTGGATTCACACAGGTATGTAACTGAGCCAATAACTCCCCCGCCCTAACGATTAACTGTGATCGAGAAACAGCGCATTCAGGTTTTTTCCATTGCTCTATTTGCCACATCTTATCGTAAGACAATGCAATGGGTTGAGGTGCCCACCCTTGCTCAGATAAAGCCTGTTGCAGCTGAAAACGCTCCCTGCGATCGAACGGGATAAATGCAGTATCCTCCATCGACTTTACAAAATATAACTGATCATGATGCAGTGCTAATTGATAGGTTTGATTGCTCGACTGATGAGGCAAAGCCTTAAGGCTATATTCTTGCGGTGTTGTAATAAGGTTATTTGGGTTCGCACGCGGGCTTTCTTTATCGAAAAACGTTTCAATAATAAGGGTATGAAGTGATTGAGGAACACGCTTGTGTTTCATAGTCGCGCTAACATAACTGAGCTAAATGAATCGAAAAGCAATTATTGTTGCAAGGCGGCATTGGGCGCAGATTTGGCACTTTTTAACCATGTTTTCAGACCATACACAGACATAATACAGTAACCTATATAAAGCAGTGTTGTGAAATACAGGCCAAATCCTGCGTAGAGATAAACCGCAGCACTATTGATAACAAGCCAGTAAACCCAATTCTCAACGACTTTTTGCGTGACTAAGTAGGTGGTGTAAACACTAAAAACCGCAATGGACGCATCAAGATAATGATTGACATTCGCCTCCTGCCCCGGCGTTGTGATTATGACTAACCCTTGAGTCAACACAATAAGTACAACAATCGCTAACCCATGCCATTTTAGCGCAATTCGTTTCACTGTGGTGGACGTGGATTCTTGCGCCACTTTATTCCAAGACAACCAACCATACACTGCCATTATTACGTAGTAAAAGTTCAACCAAGATTGATGAGGTAAGGCGGTTTCCCAAAATACCCAAGTAAATAAACTTGAGCTGAGCAGCGCACAAGGCCAACACCAAATATTCTGCCTTGCCGCCAACCAAACATAAGCAAATGCGGCCACAGAAGCTATCATTTCCAACACGCTAAGTGCGCTTATTTCACTCATTATATTGTCCATGATGCCTCTGTCGTTAATTGTGCAAACGTCTTGCTACTTACATTTACGCTAAAATTAAAATTGATATTGCGCGGTTACCCCAACTTGGCGGCCATCACCAAGCTGATAGTAAGGTTCAGCAGGAAAATATCCCTCTCTTGGGTCGTTATTGAACCCACCGAACCCTCTTACAAAGTAGGTTTTGTCGAAGAGGTTTTTCGCCCACAAGCTCAATTGCCAATCGTGAATGTCGTAAGCGATATTGGCATGCCATAACACATATGAAGGCGACAATTCATCGTGCCCATCCGAGAAACGGTGTTCATCTTTGCCATCCGCTTCAATATTCACACTTAGGGATTCCGTTAAAAAGGTTTCTAAACGAACATTGAAGGTATAATTCGGCGATTGTGCTTGGTCTTGCTCTTCAATGAATTCACCTTTGGCGTTGGTGTACCCTTCAAACTCAGCTTCAAGCAGGCCCAAATTCGCGTACACATTCATGTTGGTGTTGATTTCAAAATGCGTTTGCAATTCTACACCGTAGTTTTTCCCAACATCAGCATTTGCGATAACATCAACGAAGCTAACCGCATCAGAACCTTCAATTGAAATGGTTGTAAAATCGCTAATTTGTGTGTCTTTACGATCCATATAAAACGCGGATACACCAACGTAAAGGCGGTTATCCATGAAAAACTGCTTCATGCCGATTTCATAGTTCCAATTATATTCTGCATCGTAAAGTCGGCGCTGATTTGTGATGCGCTGATCGGGGTTGAAGCCGCCCAGTTTATAGCCGCGATAGATGCCACCGTATAGTAAACCAAACGCTTCGGAATCGTATTCTAAAACAAGTTTTCCACCTACAAGGGTATCGTCATTACTCTCGGAGAATGCGCGATTATCTCGATAATCAATGTCATTGGTTTCCACTCTTACACCGGAAACTAATGACAATGTGTCGGTGAGTGCGGTTTCCAACTCACCGTAAGCGGCATATGTACTTACGTTGTAGTTACTGCTAAATGCATCATCGAAAGTGTATTCACGCTGCAGTGTTTCTTCCGTGTCTCTCAGGTAGAAGCCAAATAACCACGCTGTTGTGTCGGCAAATACTTTACTGCTTTCATTAGACGTGAAGCGCATGTCGAACGCTTTATTTTCGCGATTTCGGAAATAGTGATCAGTTGAGCGATATTCGTCGGGATGGAAGCCAACGAAAGTCCAGTCCTCGTCGTAGCCGTATTCAATATCAGAATCATTGAACGTGAGAACAGTTTGCAGGGTGCCCCAACTTTCTCGCCATGTGGTATTTAATCCCCAAGCATGTGTTTGTTGGCGGTCAAATCCTGGTTCATCGGAGCGCGTTTTGCCATCATTATCCAATGAAAACGCATCGTAACCGTTATCGATATCAAAGTACTGATAGGACAAATCCATGGTCATATCATCTGAAGGTTGGTAGCGCAGTTTTAGTCTTGAAGAGAACTCGTCGATATTGTCGGTATCATCGCGATTAAGATGGATGTTTTCGATAAAACCATCGCTTTTAAACTGCTGCACAGCAACACGGTATTGCCAATCATCACTGATACTGTCACCGTACGCCCCGGCTAATTCCCATGTATTTTCTTCTGCTAGGCTCGCTTTAAATCGGCCTTTTGCTTCTTTACTTGGGTCGACAGTTTTAAGCTTAATCACACCCGCCATCGCCGATGCACCGAATGCCGTTCCTTGTGGCCCACTCAAGACTTCAACCTGCTCAACGTCAAAGAGCGTGGCAATGCCTGCTGTACCTGAAAAATCCATGTCGTCAATCACAAAGCCAACCGATGGATTAATAGGCTCTGCAAACTGGCTTCGCTCGCCAATACCGCGGATTTGAACGAAACGACCACGTCCGGCACCACTGGTAAAGGTAACGTTAGGTGCCACATTTATTATTTCTTCTAAATGCTGTGCTTGACGATTTTCGATGGTATTTTGAGAAATAACAGCCACACTGCTTGCGATTTCGTCGATAGACTCTCCGCGAAAGTCGGCAGTGACTTCAATGGTTTCAATCTCACTTGCAAAGGCGGGATGAAAGGCAGCCATGAGGCTGACGGCAAGGAGGTGTTTTTTCATTTTGGATCTCTTCTTGTTAATGCACATGAAAAGATCCGGCTTTACGGCAGGGTAAAAGATGTACTAACTCGAACGAAATCTAGAAGCTCCATCCCTACGCCGGCATTATCCGGATCAGGTTTTAGGGTTCCGATGATTTTCGATCTCAGCCTTTAACGGTTAGTTGTGCGTCACTAACTAGGCACCCCTTGGTTCTTTGCTGCTTTGCGATAAAACAACGCGAGGATTGTAGCAATCTAATAAGGAGTTGCAAGGCTATAATGCGGGTAAGTTAGCATGATTTTAAGAATAGAAGCTGGCCGAGCTTCATAACCCGACCAACAAAATAAGCTGACGTTTACTTTAATACGTTCGCAAGTGCCGCTAAACAAAGCGCCACATTTTCGCTACGAGCAGCATAACCCATGATGCCGATACGCCACGTTTTACCCGCGAAATCACCAAGGCCTGCGCCAATTTCAAGGTTGTACTCTTCCAGAAGTTGCTTACGCACCGCCGCATCATCAACCCCATCAGGAATGTAAATGTTGTTCAACTGCGGTAAACGCTCATCTTCAGGCACAACCAACTCAAGGCCCAATTTGCTTAAACCATCACGCAATTGCATGTGCATTTTTTGGTGACGTTCCCAAGATTTCTCTAATGTTTCTTGCTTAAGTAGAAGCAAAGATTCGTGCAGAGCATACAATGCATTTACGGGCGCCGTATGGTGATAGCTACGTTTGCCTTCACCTGACCAATAACTCATTACGAGTGACTGATCGAGGAACCAGCTTTGAACTGGTGTTGTACGCGCTTTAATTTTTTCTACCGCGGCATCGCTGAAGCTCACCGGAGAAAGGCCTGGAACACAAGAAAGACACTTTTGGCTTCCTGAGTAGATAGCATCAATACCCCACTCATCAACCAATAGTTCAACACCCCCTAAAGAGGTAACCGCATCAACAATTGTTAAGCAGTCGTGCTGCTTGGCTAATGCGCAAAGTGTTTTCGCATCTGAACGTGCACCTGTTGATGTTTCGGCATGCACAAACGCCAAGAATTTCGCGTCTGAATGCGCTTTTAATGTATCTTCAACTTGCTGAGGATCAACAGCACGGCCCCATTTTTGCTCGACAACGACAGGCTCACCGCCGCAGCGTTTCACGTTTTCAAGCATGCGCTGACCAAAAACACCGTTAATACAAACGATAACTTTGTCGCCTGGCTCAACTAAGTTCACAAAGCATGTTTCCATACCAGCAGAGCCAGGAGCAGAAACGGCCATGGTCAATTTATTTTCAGTTTGGAACGCGTATTGCAATAAGGATTTAATTTCATCCATTAAGCCAATAAAAAGTGGATCCAAGTGACCAATCGTAGGCTTAGCTTGTGCGGCTAAAACTTGCGGGTTAACGTCAGAAGGGCCAGGACCCATCAGGATTCTTCTAGGTGGAAAAAAATGTGAAATATTCATATATTTGCGCACTGTTGTTGATTAAGGGAACAAGACTATCACGGTATAAATTTACCCGACAATAGGAAAAAGTAATTACCCATTCCGAATTATCTTAAATATGTAAACTATTCGATAAACAGCCTTTTATTTTGTGAAATTATTTTCTCTGCACAGAAGACATTAGATAATCTTTTGAAGACACCGTAAACTATCTCTTTTTACAGTACTTCCCACGATATTGCATGAATTCGCATCCAGAACTTTTCAAATGGCTTGAACAAAGAAAACAAGGACTACACCACCGACAACTACTGATTATTTCAGGTGAAGAGCAATGGGGTATTCAAATTGCGAAATCTATTATTCAAGTACACGAGAAGAATTTCAATAGTTCCGCACTCGCAATTGGCATTCCCGGCCTTGAAGGCAATATCAAAACCAATCAGTACCGCCAATATCTAGGACATGAGTTTAGTACTTTTGTATATAACACTTGGCAAGGAATCAGAGCGAATGCCTTATGCGCTCTCGCCGGAACAGTACAAAAAGGGGGGGTAATGGTATTACTTTGCCCGCCTTTAAAATCATGGCCTAGGCATAGAGACCCGGAATTGTCTCAGCGTATTTCTTTTGGTTATGTTGAAAATTTTGACGAAAGCCATTTTATAAAGTGGCTAATACACCACATTCATAATGACCAAAATGTATGTCTCATATCTGAAAATGGTGTTTCAAAAAACGCAGTATCACTCCCCTTACCGATTCCGACACCCGAAGACCAGCCACAGATGCTCAACTACCTCAGCAAACACGAGGCCGATGGCACAGAGGATATACGGGTTTCCACATGCCAACATTCTGCTATTAGCAACATTATGGCAGTAGCGCATGGGCATAGAGGACGACCATTAGTCATACAAGCAGACAGGGGAAGAGGAAAATCTTCTGCCTTAGGGATCGCCGCAGCTCAAATCAGTAAAGGTTGTGAGAAGCCAATTGTGATTACTGCTCCTAAGCGCGCTCAGTGTGAACAAGCATTTGCCTTTTACAAAAGATGTGGTGGCATCGATGATAATCTCATTTTTATGGCTATAGACAGCCTATTAGAAAACCCCATTGAAGCAGCGATAATAATTGTTGATGAAGCAGCAGCAATACCAGCAGACTTGCTTGTTAAGCTTTGCAAGCAGTATAAAAGACTCGTATTTAGTACCACGATTCATGGTTATGAAGGCAGCGGCAGGGGTTTTGAAATTCGCTTTAAGCCACAATTAACAACACTATTTCCTCATACCAAAGTTCAACAGCTATCAACACCGCTACGCTGGTTTCATCGAGATCCATTGGAACAAATTGGATTTAGCCTCTTTTGCCAGAGCACCTTAGCCGATGTGGTCAACAAGAATACAAGACATACTCAGAAGAGAACTGAAGCCGATAACAGTCACTTTGATAG